>DIXT01000021.1 GCA_002436085.1 Anaerolineaceae bacterium UBA6073 | reverse complement strand
TTTGCCCGCCTAAGCGAAAGTCCTAATTAATATGGTTCGGTCCCAGATTGGAACCTTCAGGCGGCGGTGGGACATTATGAATATGACCATGTAGGTTAATCCAACCATCTTCAAGAGGAACGATCGGGCGATGGGAAAAGATCAGCTTCGTTTGATTTTCTACTTCAACCAGTAATGAATTTTTAATCAGGGTCACGCCGCGGGTTTCGCAATAAGATTTGCTGATCCGGTCATGGTTACCTTGGATCAAAAACAATCTGCCCCTTAACATACCAGACAAGAGGTCAAAATTGCTTTTGTTGCCTAACGCAAAATCACCCAGGTGCAGAATGGTTTCGTCTGGGGAAACCAGATTATTCCAATTCTTGATAATCAATTCCTGCCAGTTTTCAGGACGGCTGCAATACCTTCCGATATTCTCACGCCGAAGGCGCACAGGCGTGTGGAAAAAATGCGTGTCGGAAATAATCCAGGTATCATTAGTGATTTCGAGAGTGTTGTCGGTGACCATCCCTTAATTATATTTGGAGATTTTCATTTTTCTCTACTGGATATTAACAGGGGAACGACCTGGCAGGGTGTTCTTGGCAGGGCGTTCCCGTAGAGTCTTAAGGGGGAACGGGGTTCAAAAAGGAACACCCAGATTCTTTGAATAAAAACAAACAACCTTCAACTCGATTTTATGGGTATTTTCCGAAAAACAGAATTCAAAATCATATTATTAAATAGGTTGTTGATTTGTTCCCCAATTGCTTTATCTTTTAGAAGCACTCCCATTTCTATATTTAAATCCATGGCGTAATCCGTTAGATTGGCACTGGAAATAAATACTTTTTCTCGGTCAGCAACGGCAATTTTGGCATGCAAAGAGCCAAATTTCCCATCAGCTGTAAGTGGGCGATTCTCAATTGGCCACGTGTAAAACGAGGCGAGCTTGAAAACACTTTCTGAAAAGGCGTTTAGACCTGAGAATGATAATTTTCCTTGGCTCCCATCCAAATCTTCCAGGCAAATGATCACCTTCACGTTCCTGAGAATCGCAGCTTCAATCGCATCTAGTATTGGCTGGGCTTTATACACTGCAAAGCTAACCATTAAAAGGTGCTTATTTGCTCCTTGAATTAGTTCTAATAAAGCCTGATCCGTCCGGCGTAAGTTAGTTGTCAAATCCTCAGGTCCAGTCCAAATCAATTCCAATAACGGAGTAAGTAATGTTCTAAAAGTCGCTAAAGAGGATTGAATGGATAAGCAAACTCCGTCGGATGTTAATTGCGGAAAATCCTTTACCCAGCAATCAATTATCTTTTTGAGTTTGTCTTTACTGTGAGGGCTCTGGATGGATGACAACAATTTTGTCTTCTGAAAATCTGATGGAGTTGAATGCCATTCACGAATTATTTTCAGTACTTCGTAAATAATTTCAGAAGGTGTACTTTGAACGAAATCAGATATAAGAAGGACTAACGAGTTTTCATTCATGGCTGAAAAACCGGTGATTATCATGGCTGACGGTTGAAACCAGTACTGAACGGTCAAGATAGCGATTACCTCTTTCGCAAGAAGTTTCGGGCGAGAAGAGACAAGAATGACAGGCGGCCGCATGAACCGTTGAAGCACCATAACCGGGCATGTGTTCTGCACAAGTAGGGTCAGATGCACATAAACCACACGCTTCAAGAGCGGAATCAATGTGTCTCTCTAAATTATGGGGTTCTCCCAAACTTACCAGACCACCCAGTGTACCTTCCGAATCTGGAGCGGATGTATAAAGAAGGATTCCAGCCATCGGATCACCCGGCTGGCCTGGATTATTTGAATAGATCCGTTCTCGAATACTGGCCTGGGTGTATCCGCATTCCATGGCAAATTGGCGCATGAGCGCATGGCTAAAAGAGTGCAACAAAACATACCGCAAACCAGGAAAATTTGCTTCTGGATTTTCGATCATGCGGTTCTTGCGCCATTCGATATGTGCCTGGAAGAACATCGCTTCCCAGTTTTTTACCGCAGGTTGAGCCAACCACTTGAGAATTTCTGATTCCCTAAATTGGAGGAAAATCCCTTCACCTCGCACTTCAATCGCTGGAATCCAATTTGGCTTTTTTCTTGAGATGGGTGAAACAGCCTGAATTTCTTCCTCGTCGCTTTCCGCCATTTCTCCAGGAGAGTCGATCCGGGTGAATCCAGCCAATGCTCTGACTTCCCTCAACCGCTCAACCAGAACGACCTGTGAAAATACATCCTTATACTTTGAGGGAGGATTTACAGATTTCAATCTGAAATCAGGGGTTTGGCTTTGTGATGCAGGGGTCGTAAACGCAGCCCATTCTGGGGTTAGCAAATTAGGGTGTTCATCATTCTCGCTTGATGTCTCGCGCGATTTTCTTTTACTAATGGCATCCCATAAATCAGACAAAGCATACTCTGCAAATGCTTTCAGTTTCCCCCATTTCTCCATGTATGCCAATTCATCAACCTTTTCTACGCGGCTTAACTCGCCCCAATTTTCCGCAACCAAATTGGCCAACTTATCTGCGGTGGTAGGGATGGAAATTGTGTTGAGGACAAATGGAAACCAGAGGTTACTGGCACCCAGCAAGATAGCACGCACATAGAGTTCACAACCATCCGGATCGTAATCATGGAGATGCGGCCGGCGACCCTTGCAAATGGGCATTTTCTCACGGTTCTCACGTCCGAAAGCTTCAGCCAGTTGCCGTTTTGCACCGCAAATATTGCACTCCACATAGAGATCACGAGCCTCACCAGATGGCCCAAATTCTGACAAAGTCAGGCTTTTGTGATCATATTTGGTCGGGTCAAAATGATGAACATATTCCACCCAGGGGAAGTCATCCAGATGGCCGTTTTCACAGCACACGAGGAAACGCGCCGGCAACGCTGTTGGCTTGGTTGCGCGTTGACAATTGACATGTTCATAATGCGTTCGGTCAGGATGATAATAATCCACCTTCAGTTCAAATAACTCGGACTGGGTGGGAGCGAGCACCTGACATGAGGGGCAAACCATCCACTGTGGGAAGGTACTGACTGGCACGCCGATATGTGCTTCTTTATCAAAGGGATTAGGTTTTCCGCCTACATCTGGAACGCTGGGCAGGGATAGCAGTCGCTGCACTTGATTCCCCAATTCACCTTTCAGGGCAAAAAGCAGGCGTTCTTCCTGGATTTCACGAACATATTCGGGATCTACCGGCCAATCATCCAATCCGGAAACGATGGCGGATAAATGTGGCAAATCGACAATTGCCCCGACTCCATAGGTATAGAGCAGTTGGGATGGATTAAGTTCTCCCACTTTAATATTATTGGGTCTGGTCATTGGGCGGCCTCCTGTTCTTGATCTACTCCAACACTGTTGGCAGGAGTCTCGATTTCATAATTATTCAACACAAGATTTACAGAAGGTTCGACATCCCGTAAAGAGGTCAGGCAAGTGAAAACATCCCGATCTTGTTTGTTGGGCGTTCCCAGTAATGCCAATGTTCGTCCATCACCTTTGCCTTTATAGCCCAATTTGGAGCCGCCTGCTGCCAGCTTGGCAGCCCGTGCAAGCCAGAGATCAATGCGGCTGTTCAGTTCAGATCGCACGTCTTGCTCGACTTGTATGCTGCCTGTTACCAATCCTGCTCTCCGGCAAATCTCATCGATGGCTAATTTCACTGTCGGGTGATCTCGGGTCAGTTTTTCAGCGCTTTCATTACTATTGAAATCAAATCCATAAAGGCGCAGGAAAGAAACCAACAGTGCAGTCAATCCTCGATCGATGGCACGCGGTGAGAACGGCGTCACGGATAATGCTTCAACCTGCTGGTATAGGGTTGAATGGTAATGCTCAAACCGCTCGTAATGGCTCAAATCCCTGGGACGAGCCCAGTTATAAACCGTTACCACCAGACCTGGGAAACGACGACCAATACGGCTGGTTGCCTGAATATATTCACTGGTGTACTTGGGCTGTCCGGCTACCACCATTAGTCCCAGGCGGGGCACATCCACACCAACCGAAATCATGTTCGTCGCCAGCAAGGTATCGATGGGGTAACTGGAAGAAGCAACTTTCTCGCCGGCTTTGCGCTTTTTCTTGCGTTCGTCATCCCGCTGGGGGTCAAAGGCCGCGCCCAGCCGATCCAGAATTTCCGGAATATCCGTCGCACCGATGCGCGAAGTTAATTCGGCGATGCTGTATGTATCCAGATTACGGTTGGACAATCCCCGCTTTTCCATGTGTCGCAAACGGGTGCGAATGGCATCATCCAATACCCTGCGCAAACCGCCCAGGTCACGCATGGCGTTAAAATAACCAACCAGGGTCATATAAGGATCCACCAGCCCGCCATATTTTTCATATAACTTCTGCGCAGCGGATAGCACTGCGACATAGGAGCGGATCATCACCACTTTCAGGCGCGAGCCTGGTGCACAAATACCCAAATAAACCCTTCCGGGATTAGTCTCATCCGGTGTGCGTTGGCGGGAGAAGAAATTATCTTTGATCAGCAAGCCATTCGGCGGGAAGATGTTGATCTGGCGCAAATAAAGGCTGTTGATTTGCGCCGGCGCTTTGCGGATCGTTGCAGAGGAAGCAATCACTTTCGGCCGCACGGTCTTGCCATCCAATTCCCAATTGCACAGGTTATCGACCGCGGTTTCATACAACCCGACCAGGGTACCCAGGGGGCCATTGATGAGGTGCAATTCGTCCTGAATGATCAGATCCGGGGGACGCAGACAACTCTTCTCTTCGGTTTCTGCTGCCGGCAGTCCGAAAACTTTATCCGCCGGGTGAGTGTTCTTATCCTCGATATCGGGAGAACGGTAGCCGTGCCGGCTGCAATAACCATTCACCCGGCCAAACAGCATCTGCACTTCGCCCTTCCAGGGCATCTGGGCAAATTTATCCACGGTGGCAATCAGCAGCGAGGGCAGGCGGCGGTAAACTTCTTCATCCACCACCAAAATCGGTAAGCCCTCCCGTTTGGCATTCTTTTGATTAAAAATGCAGGCGTTGGATGGGCAATAAACGATTGTGCGGCAGGAACCGTGTTTGTAGGTCTCGACAACAATGTCAGTGCCCGGGTTGATCGGCGCGCCGCACCAGGGGCAGTTGGTTAATTGATGCGGTGATCCCGAGCCGCCGGTGGCGGTGGAGCGGAAATAGCCGGTTTTGCGGTATTCTTTAACGATTTCATCGCTGTCGGCATTCCAGTTGGGGGTGCTGCGCTGACCCACCCACAATCCAATGCGGAAGGGTTCAGCGCCCCATTTTGCCACATCCTCCCGGCGGATGCTTTCGCAGGCGCATATCAGAGCAGCGGCACGTTGAAACTGCTGCAAGGTGAGCAGGCGCAGGGTGTAACGCATTAGCACCGCTACGCCGGCGCTGCCGTCATAGCCGCCAATCATGCCCTGCAAACGGCGCATGGCCAGGGTATAGGCGGTCAAGCCCAGATAGGCTTCAGTTTTTCCGCCGCCGGTGGGGAACCAGAGTACATCCGCAATAGCCTGAGTAGGATGGCTGCGCTCCGCAGAGTGCGGATCGGTAAGTCCAGGCAGATTTAGCAGGATGAAGGCCAACTGGAAAGGATACCAGGTGCGGTTCTTTTCAATATCCAGTTCTTCCAGTGTTGTGCTCTCTTCACGGCGGATCGATTCGGAGTGCAGGGTGTGAATGCGCTGCAGCGCCATGGCGTTGTTGGCAAAACGGAAGGCTTCGGCTGCCTGCGGGCTGACTGCAAGGAGATCAATGCCAGCCTGAATGCGCTTTAGATTTTGTTTGCAGGTATCGATGGTTTGCAGGGCGGTGGTGTGATACGGCTCCAGATCGGCCGAACTATGCGCCAACTGTTTTTCCAGTCCCTCAATCCAGTCTGCATAGGCGGCAGTCAGGGGACTCAGTGCTTTGGCCAATTCGCTGTCTGCCAATCCGGAAAGCGTTTTCATATCCAGCACCAGCCCCTGCAGGCCGGGAATCTCCGCGCTGGTGGGCGGAGTGACACGCGGCAATTCAAATGCCGGAGCAATGATGGTTTTCAACGAGACAGCCCGGTCAACCGCACCGGGCGCCAGCTCAGCATGCACGGCCACGCCGTGGCCGACGGCGAATTCCACCTGCTCACGGTAGAGCATTGCCATGGCGGCCTCTTCTTCATCCGCATGGCAGTTACGCAAAGTACGCCGCTGGCGGAAGATAGCTGCCCCATCCGGTGCACTAACCGTCAGCTCGGGTTGGAACAGCCAGGCCGTATCGCGCAGCTTTTTGGGTTCTTCCTGGGCGTTCACCAAAAAGAGGGTGATCACCCATTCGCCATTGCGTTGACGAAATAAGCCATCCACATAGACGTCGGGGTAATTCGGGTTTGGAACCCAGCGCTTCATCCGTCCGGGTGTGAGCACTATGGCAGGGGAGAGCATTTCCACCGGCATGCGCTTCCACACCGGATGGGGTTTCTCCAGCTCAAGACCCAGTTCCTCGCTTGCAATGCGTTCATAGCGGCCCCAACGGGCTTTGATCTGGATAGCAGTGGCAGAGGCATCCACGGTAAAGGTCAACCCCATGGAGGAGGGCAGTAGGGTGGAATTGCGGATGGTGGTGGGTTCTACCGTGCCTTCTTCACCATCTCCATCGGTAAAAGCCAGATCTTCTTCCTCTTCGGGGATGACGCTCTGTCCGCGCGGCGCCAGCAGGCCGAGGATGTAGCGGTCGCGCACGTAGGACTCATCGATAATTTCTTCTTCCCCGCCGGCTGGGCCGAGCAGGTCGCGCAGGATGAGATCTTGAAGTTCTGAACGAATTTGATTTGCGGAAGGTGGTATTAATTCATCTGACATATACTTCTTTGCCCTTCATGATATTTTCCCGCTTATGATCGCGCTATTTGGTAAGGCGAATTCCGATTTTCCCATTGCTTAATATCTTTATAGATATTGGTCTTTCTAAATTCATCTTGTTCATAACACATTATCAACTGCTCTGTTAAACGAGCCTCAGTAGGAACTTTTTGTTGAATTTGCTCAAAATACAAACGAGCCTCATCTTTATTTGAAGGTGCATAACCTGATAATAATTGGGGCATGATTAACAAAAGAATTTTCACAAGATCATGTCCCTGGCAGAGCGACCACGGATTAGGAGACGTTTTCATGAGTTCAGGTAATCTTTTTTGAATATCCTGCTTCGACATTCTGAATCCCCCGTTCCTTGAAAGAATTTCCCCAACACAAGCATCTACATCAACCGTCAATCGCCTAGGATCGATAAATGCCCTGAATGACACATTTCGGAAATCAATCAATACATTTTCCTTTTGAAATAACCACCGAATAAAACCAATTGGGCTTCCTAATTCAATTATTTTTTTCCTTACATTCTCACATAACACAACCAGATATTCCCTTTTTTCAGGTAGCAGTAATGTGTTTAAAAGTTTATCCAGTGAACTTGCTACAAACAACAATGTCTCGAGATCATGGGTGTCAGAAACAGCAAGGTTTACACTTCGTAAATTTCTTTCTTCCAAAGAATCAAAATCATCATCAACGAGACCCATTACGCCTGGTGTATTTTCAGTTAATAAGATTTGAAGAGCTTGGATTGCATTGTTTTTTCCATAGGCCGTTATGACCAAACACTTGGATATATCCAAAATTGTGGTGTACAAGAGTTGATCTGCACAACCTTCAACTATGACTAATGCCAACTTCTTACCAGTTCGTCTTTCAGTCGGGCCTCGCTTCATCCTTGCTTCATTGGCAATATCACTTGGTTTCAAATGCTTGGTAATACTGTTTGCTGCAATGGTCATTTATCCAATTCCCCTAAATCTACTGCTAGTGACCAAAAGTTATTGATGATCGATGGTGCATGGGTCGCTATCACGACATCAAACCCCGCTAATTCAGCAATTTCAATTAAATCCTTTAAGAACCTTTGCTGCCAATCTATGTGCAAAGAAAGTTCAGGTTCATCGATCAAAAGCAGAGATCCTTTGGGTACTTTAAACAGGAATTCATAAAACATGACCAATTCATGCTGCTCACCTGACGATAAAGCGTCTGGCGGGAGTTCTTCCCCTTGTGTGGTCATAAATATGAAACCTTTGTCTTTGCTAATTTCTAGTTTCTTATAGGAAAACCTTTCATTGATTATCTTTTTTAATAATTCGATTTTTCCTGCTAATTCATCGAATATTGCTAGTAGTCGGTCAGGCAGAAACAGATGGATAAAGCTGCTTCAACTTGATGCGAGCGTCTTCAGTTCGGAATTGCCATTTAATAATCGAATGGACGCTGTTTCGCTCCTCCACAATGGCTTGCACCTCCGTTTTGAGAAGGGTTTCGTCGGGTATGTGCTGTTTCAGCTTTCGGCTAAATACACTCAACTCAATTTCTGCCATATCCAGCCAACTGCCATGTTTTGGGGTGTAATGAAATTCCAACTTTTTGAGAATCCGGCGGGCTTCTTGTGGTGGAAATGCTTCGTACAGAGAAGCTGGCTTATGTGTGCCGAGGTTGTCCATAACAACGCGGATCAGGATGGCATCCGGATAGAGCTCATCCACCAGCCATTTCATACATTGTGCAAAATCAACCATGGTATGCCGTTCTGTGATTCTTACATATCGTTTCCCAGACAAAGGTTCATAAAGCATGTTCAAGTTGCGAACACCATTGCGTTTGTACTCATAATCGTAGCGTCTTTTGTACCCTGCTTTGCACGGATATCCCTTCCGAGTTTCTTCAATCAACTGTTTCTGCCCTTCATCAAAACAAACCTGGGGGGAGCTGCCATCGTAGGGCCGTTCATATTGATCCAGAACATCTTCCATGCAAGCCACATATTCCGCACTGGCTTCTGGAATGCACCACATTTCTTTCTGCCAGGGCTTTATCTCATTTTTTTTAGCGTTCGGCGGATAGTTTCATGTGAGATCGAGTCCACCACTTCCAGTTCAACCATCTTTCCTGCCAGTAAACGCAGAGTCCAATGCTCATGCCCTTCTGGAACCTGGCTGCAAGCTGTTGCTATTAAGGTGGCTTCGCCTCGACCATCCAATTTCCGTCTTTGCCCAGGTCGAGGATCTTCATTCAACGCTTTTTGCAAGCCACCCAACACAAACCGCTTGCGGATTCGTTCAACACAAGGTCGGCTTACATTCAATGCCGCCATGATCTGTGGATCTGACAAACCCTCGTTTGCTTTCAGTAAAATCATTGCCCGTTTCATCTGGCGTGCTTTGATTTTGCCTTTTCGAGTCATTTCGAACAATGTCTGTTGTTCTTCATCATTTAAGTTTATATGGTACAGTTTCTTTGGCATTTTGGAGGTCTCCTCGCCCCATTGGTTGCAAGGATTATTCCATCTTATCCATTAAGACTGACTACTAGTTTAATACGAGTATCGTTTATATACTCAGTAAGAACTCCGTTGAGATAATTTAGGCGATTGATATCATCGATTGACTCAGTAATTTCCAAGTCATCACCAAGGTCAACTAGAATGCCGGTGTCTCTCAGGTGAATTCTTTTATTTCTTAGATCTTCGAGTTCCTTCAGAAGCTTTTGATAAGCATCCTTTGTCCCCTTTGGGGGCAGATTGGTGATAACACGTCTGGGGAACGTACTGTCCAGCTTTTGTGCCTGTTGGGATGACTGCGCAAGAGTAGTTTCGATATCTTTCGCGAGCGCATTTGAGTACATATTGACAACAGGGGTTTCCTTCTCTGATCTTTCAGCTTTTTCTTGTGTTGTATAGGATATTAATCTTTGTGTTTGGATAAAATGTACATTCAAAGTTCGCGTAATCTGCATAATCGCTTGCAATTTTTCACCAAATTCAGATTGCAGAAATGCTGGAAAGTGAAGCCGAGAAGATCTTTTTTCGCCATAATTCATTTCTCTTGAAAACATATCATACAGTTTTTCATAAATACTAAAAATATTCTCAATATTCTGGAAATCTCCTCCAGCACGAAGTAATCGGAGAGTCGAACGATCAATGTATTCATCACGGAGCATATCTGAAGCGTAATAAATAAATTCTCGATTTTTCTCTGAACCAATATCAGTGAGATTTATGGATTTATTTTCTTCTCCGGGTTTGGAGAAAGTTAGAAATATATCCAAAATGCCTCGCGTATTTTTCTTGCTACTTTTCTTTTTCAACAACTGAATTTTGGAATTATCCTCAAAATCAATAGTGAATTCATTAAACGGAACTCTGAAAAGAATTGAAAGATTCCCATTAAATATTCCATTGACCATTTTTAATATCGTTGTTTTTCCATATCCATTAGGTCCAATGATTATTGTTGCGCGTTTTTCAAGATTTAACGGTATGGTGTAGTCAAACATACCGAAAAGTTTTTTCACTGAAATCATTTTTATTCTCATCTCGAACTCCTTGATCGCTTTAGGTAAATTATCTCATTGACTTGGATAATTAAGTAGTTGCCAATTTCAGTTGAACACGATTATCCCCCCATCTTCCTATACCCTGGATCCTTGCCCCCATGCTCGGACTGGGTGTGCTCCGCGATGGAAAAGCCCATCACGGTCTTGTCGCAAGCCAGGCACTTGCAGCGGTCCCAGCTGCCGATCTCGGACGTGGGCGTAGGGGGCAGAGCTTCGGCGGTCTCCCCTACATCGGCAACCTCCGGCTCAGCCAGCAGGTTCATCTGCCCTTCAGGCTGGGTGAGTTTTTTGGGCTTTTGCCGGGCAGATTTCTCTTCTTTTTGGGCTTTCTTTTTATCTTTTTCGTGCAGCCCCTGGCGGACTTCTTCCTCATAACGTTCATGGTTCAACTGCAAGAGGCGCGCCAGCACCTCCCTGCGGGCGGCTTCAGAGATGGTGTAGCGCACCCCCTGCGGCGTCTCGTGAAAACCGTGCCCCAGATCGAGATCGCTCCAGCCGTAGGCGGCAGCCACGGCATTGTCCATTTCCACATGCAGCTCGCGCAGATGGGCAATGTTGGTAGATTTTTCTTTGGGGTTGTGAAAACGGTTGTAGGAGGCGGTTAGACCCTCCACATGAGAAAGCATTATCTGGCATCGAAACTCATGATATTCTTTACCAATTTTATCTAGAGTAACGAGTGTCTGAGGAAAACAGAAAGGCAAAAAAGCTTTAGTGGGAATATAGTAAGGAGTAGTTCCCAAAGAGGTCTGGTATTCCAATGCCCACGATGAGTGTATTGTAGAATTAAGTATTGCAAATAAACCATATGATTGACTGGCAAATATAACTAAAGCTTGATCAAAAATAATTCCCGTATCAACCAAGCTTGGTTGAATGTACTTTGTTGCCTGGGATATTACTATTGTTTTTTGTAAACCATGTAATGACTGATAAAGTTCATTACGAACCCGAGTAAATTGCCACCAATTTTCTCTAGTTCTCTTTTCTCCATGGTTTTGACGAGAAGGAAAAACTCTTTCTTGAACTATTTGTAAACAATCCGGATATTCTTTCGCCTTTTCATATGGTAATTCGGAGAAATTGATTACCCATCTCGTAGATTTTTGATCGGGTTGATTATTGAGGTCAGCTCCACCTAAAAAGGGATAAAGGATATCTTTGTTTTTTGGTGATTTAGACAATAAATCGATTGCCTCATTAGGTTCAATAACAAATCCGATTCCATCTAATTTCGAACCATTAAAGCTAATTCCTTGATTAGCACTTAATTCCTTCGGCTCCCAATCAAATACAACCTCAGAGAGTAAATGCGAGATCTTTCCTACTTTTTTCTCGTTTAATACTATTTCACCAGAATACGAATTATCTGTAATGAAAATTATGCTAACGATCACGGCTGCACTACCTGGCCAAGAAGTTGATGAATTCGCGTTGAAAATTATCCCGCCATTCAGTAAAATTTCTCCTAGGCCGGTTTCTGACGTATTACCTTGAGAAATAGTTTTAGTGGCAATTAATCCTAACGTTCCTTTTTTTGATATATTATGAAATGTGCGGAGGAAAAATAAAGCACAGAGATCTGCATTACCTGTAAAACTTAGGTAGAAACTTTTTAGATAATCAGCATATAGACTTCCAAAAAAAGTTGAGATTTTTGTTCCACCCATAAATGGGGGATTTCCAACAAAAGCGTTAAATCCTTTCTTTTCGAACACCTCAGGAAATTCAAACGGCCAGTGAAAAGCGTGCTCTTTGCGCGCGGCGTGCAAGGCGCGCTGGGCGTCGGGGGTATCCATGGGCAGGCCGGCTACGTAATCCCACAATAAATGTGAGAGCAGGGTTTCCTGTTCGGCGGGTTTCAATCCCAGCAGACGCACACCCACCAGCAGGTCGCAGCCCAGTTTCACGCGCGCCATGGCGGCGTCGGCTTCTTTCAACAGTTCGGCTTTGTGTTCGGCATCGCGCACGTCCAGCACGGTGAAGCTTTCCAGTTCCCTGCGTTTCTGCCGGGCGGCTGCGGTAAATTCCTCCAGCGTGGTCAGGTAAAGTGTGAATTGGGCGCCTTTCAGGCTGTAGGCCCATTTGCGGTACATGTCTTCATCCGCACCCACCAGCGAATCGCCGCATTTGAGGGCGTGATCCAGAAAGGTGAAGGGCCGGCCCTTGTCCATGGTGGTTAACCAGATCGACAGCTTGGCAATCTCCACCGCCAGAGGGTTCTTGTCCACCCCGTAGATGCAGCGATCGGCCACCAGGCGGCGGGCCAGCACCAGGCGCTCTTCATCGTCCTTGGGAATAATGATCTCATTGGGTTTGCCGCTGGCGGGCTGGCCTTCGGGGGTGATGCGGAGGAAGCGGCCCTCATCCCCAGCCCTTCTCCCACTGGGAGAAGGGAGCACTGGAGAAGCAGACGACTGAAACTCTTTCAGAATTTTCTTTAGAACGGCATCTGTTTGATTCAGGACTTCGTGGTTCCAGAAGCGAATGACCCGGATTCCCTGTTCGTTCAGATAGGCGGAGCGTTCGGCGTCGTGCTGGGCCTGTTCCGGTTCCTTGTGGACGGCGCCGTCGATCTCAACGGCCAGGTGGACTTCATGGCAGTAAAAATCAAGAATGGTTCCGCCCAGGGGATGCTGGCGGCGGAATTTGAAACCAGCCAATTGGCGGTCGCGCAACAATTCCCATAGAAAAGCTTCCGCCTCCGTTGCGTTCTTACGCAGTTCCCGCACCCGCTCCAGCATTTCAGGCGATAATGCTTCCTTAGCTACCACCCCTCCCGCTGGGAGAGGGCTGGGGTGAGGGACTTCTACAGGAATTCCAGATATTTCCGAAGGTTGAGATTTAGCAAATGGTTCTGGGGAGATTTGATCCCAGGCTTCTACCAACCGCTCCGAGAGGTAGCGGATCACCTGCACCAGGAAACCGGCAGAACCCATGGCCATGTCGCAAACCTTCAGATCCAGCAGTTCCGCGGGAGATTTGAGCGTCCACTGTTCTTTGGGCAGCCCCTCGGCTGGGCCGGTATAAACCAGCGGCTCGAGGGTGTGCTGCACAATCGGCTCGGTCAGACTGCGTGGAGTGTAGTGTGTGCCGGTGGCGCGGCGCGTGGCTCCGGCGGTGACGTACACGCTGCCCGGTAAGAAAACCGCTGGGTAGCCAAAGTCATCCTCGCGCAGCAGACCGGCGTACGGCGCCACCCTCTCCAGCATCTTTGCATCGTTGTTACAGGCAATGAGCAAGTGCTGGTTGGTGAACACGTCCGGTCTTTCCTGCAGGGCTTTGCGCAGCGCGTTTTCTGACCGCCCGGTTTGCTCTTTAAGATAGGCAAGAAAATTCTTCTCGCCTTTGGCTTCTTCCACCCGCAGAGTGGGCAGCGATAGCTCCGGTTCTTTCTCGCGTGTGCCAGCCAGCCCCAGCACGGGTTCGCTGGCGCGCACGGCAATATGATCCAGCAAGCCTTCATAGACGTGACCGATCTGCTCCACATCCAGCGCGCGGAAGGAGAGCCGACGGGCTTCGGCGGGTCCACCGCCCGGAACCTTGACACGCAGCACCTGCAGCGCTTCCAACAGATGCAGCACCGTGCGGTTCGAGATGGGAAGCGGACCCTCACCCTTGCCCTCTCCCGGCTCCCTACGGAGCGCCGAAGCGGCGGGGAGAGGGGATTCCCTTCCCCTCTCGGGATAAGGGTTAGGGATGAGGGCAATTCTTCCTTCCAAAAATGGGTAACGATCAGGATCAAACAGGCTGCCGCCGTAAGCCGGCAGGTTCAGACGGTCGTGGTGAATGCCGTCATGCACGGCACGGAAGGTGGCCAGCAGTCGGCACCAGGCATCGAAGCGGCGCTCCAGCACCTCTTCACCCTGCTGATCGGCGGTTTCACGCAACTGGGCGCGCAGGGTAGAGACCGCATAGTTCTGATCGTAAAGCGGGTCGCCCAGCAGCAACAGTCCGCGCTCTTCGGCGGAAAAGAGGAAAACAAGACGCATCATCACCGTCAGGGCAGCCTCGTACAGGTCTTTTTCCGGAATGTCCTTCAAAAGCGTTCGACCGCAGTCCTGGTCGGCCTTATCAATGGCGCGGATCAATACCTCCACCGCCCGGCGCACCTGGTAGCCCAACTGGTCGGTGACTTCCTGCTGCTCGTTGACGCTGTCCTTGAGCATGCCTTCCAGGGTATCCTCGTCCGCCACCGAGAAGAAACGTGTTGCACCTAGTAATGAAGAGAAAGCCCGCAAAGTGAGCGGCTCTTCCAACCACAGGGCGGCATACCAGGAGACAAACGCGCTGGTCTCGCCCTTAGGCGCGTTGACCAGCATCCACTGCTCGCCGTTGGTCACCAGACCCAACGAAACACCAGTAGCGCGCAGCAGTTCGAGCATGCGCATGGCCGGCGAGGCTTTCCAGCGGTGATTCAGCATGGATTCTTCCAGCCCCTGGGTCATGGGGCAAACCTGAACCAGTAACCTCACCCCTAACCCCTCTCCTGGGAGGAGAGGGGAATTAGATACAACGAGGTCGGGGCGCAGGGTCTCGCCCTGTTCGGCAACAAAGGCTTGCAGGGTCGCCGGTATCGCCGGACCCTCGAGCAGATGGCTTTTTTCAAAGCCGAGAACGTGTTCGAGCACATAACGTACCCACACCGAATGAATAGCCGGTGAGGGGCGCAGGCTGTTTTGGTCATCCAGCCATTCCTCATATGCCAGGCGCAGTTCCGCCAGGCCATCGCGGTCAAGCGCGTCCAATCCCTGCGGGAAGGTGCGCATCAGCACCGGCAGGCTCAAAAACGGGCCGGATATTTCAATCAGAGAAAGCCATTCGTTGTGGTGTCGGGCGATGGACATGGTTTAAGCCTTAGATGCAGATGGTTTGTTGTCTGCTCTTGCGTCAATAAGGATGATGGATCTTTCGTCTTTCAATTCAAGTTCTTCTAATATAGCCTGTACTTTAAGAAGTTCCAATTCAGAAAAATAAACAATCACTTTCAAAGCTTTTTCCGTATCATTCGCCATTTTATAGATTTCGACCTGGTTTTGAAGATTGCGCCGTAATTGGGTATTCAACGCAAGTTTAAACTCAATGAGTGACTTGTCATAAGCCCCCCGCGATGCTTTAAAATCAACTGGACCGCGCCCATTGTTAACCTCAGCATTAATATCAGAGGGCGATGCAAACCAGGTAAATTTAAAAATTAGTTGGACGTCGCTTTCGCGTTTAACAGGTTCACCATTGATATAGAAAAGTCTATAACCGTCTTGATGCTCTATCACGTGCTTCATAAACATGACGCGATCGTAGGCGTCTTTTAGAGTGTCACCGCTGGTTTGATAAAAGCCTGTGTTATTCGACAGAGAAATTATGAAATCAACAACCTGGTCAATAAAAAGAAGCTTGGATTCCTCGACATTTGTTTCACTTAAAGCTTTAGCTTCCTCGCCATGATCTTCTTTGTATTTGATATAGTATTCAAGGAGTTTAGGAAAAACTTTATAAGCGCTTGCGTGAACAGTGTTAATCTCTTTTGACTTTGCATCTTTTGGTATTTCGGCTGAGAGGTAATTGTTAAGTTCAGCCCTAAGTTGCTCATCAGGAACGGACTCGGCTATTTCCCTAAAATTCTTGACCAAGTCCTCCCTGTTGATCCAAATCGAATCCTTTGTAAGCATATCCACTGGGGTCAAGATAACATAATCACCATTGTAAACAGGGAGATTAAATAATTCAGACTCCCATTTTTCCGTTTCATAATTGAACCGTACTTTGGGGACTCGATACTTCCCCAGCAGGTCGGGTGCAATATTTTCCTGGGCAAACTTCTGAGTGTAACTAAGCAAGTATTCCTTTATTAAATTAGTTGAAAAGTCACTAATGTTGTCTCTGCCTACACCCTCATTTATCAAACACAATTTTTCAAGGTGACTTCCATGTGTAATTCGTTCATTTCCAAAATCTGAAAACACTCTAATGAGGTTTTCATTTAGGGCTCGACCGAAATCCATGCCTAAGCCACTACCACTATTACCGAAGCGCGAAAAACCAAGCCAGGTTTGCTTAACCTCCTTGAACATAAACCAAGCCAATAATAAACCGGGGGTAATCTTTCCGCTAATTGATTTATCGCGTAGAAACCGGAGGTAACGAATAATGCCATCGTGTAATTGACGATATTCATCCCGCGTAGAAGTGAATAATAAAAATGGGTCAATAAACAATGGAAGATCATTAACAAGTGATATATTAAAGGCACCATACTCCTCAAGCAATCTTGGGCTGACATTGAAATAATCAGAAAAATAAATACTAACGCTTATCCGATTATCAGATTGACGAATTCCTGAACCTTCTTCGGCATTTCCCTTGTTGATTGCTTTTTTTGAAATGGCCATAAAAACTCCCTCGAAAAGTTGCTAATCAGAAAGTTATTATCCGCGTGAATATTTCTCGGGAACGAGAAACATGATTGCAACCGGAAACATACGTATCTGCGGGTCCGAGAACCTTTTTTGAATCACCATTTTTTCCTGCTCAATTTCGCCCGGAATAGCTGCCAGCCTTCGCCGTAGAGCGTCCATGTTGCGATTCAATTGTTCCTTTTCCTCGCTGGTAAACAATTCCAGCTGCAGTACTTCAGGCTCATCCAGTTCCTGGCGGATGGAACTGGCCAGCTCATTGAGGACGCTTTCGATACTTCTGGCTTCAAACTCAGAGCGTTCTGTCAGCAATTTCTGGATGCCATCCATACGGTCTTTGCAGCGCGCTTCCAATGCAGAAGATAGAGAAGGAATCATGCGAGCATAGAGATCCAATAAGCGCTGCTGCATGGCTGCATTGGGTTCCTGGTCGGTGGCGGCCTGTAGGGCATTTGTCACCTGGCCGACGTTCATCCGGTTGAACTTACCTTCCTTTAAAAACCCTCCGGTTGAAATAATCTCTTCGTGCAGCCGGTTCTGGTCGCCGCCGGTCACAACCAACCGTGCAAAAGCAATGACTGCCGGGTCGGTGAGTGCAGTATCCGCAACCAACCGCGCAGTCAGGCGGTGCAAACCCTTCTTGCTGGCCGGCGACCAAACCTCGGCGCGCAGCAGGCGCAAGGACATCTGCACCAGACGGTGGTTGAGATGCGCCAGCACCACGTCATCGCGCCCATCGACTACATTATGGTCAAAAGTAATCGGGCGGATCTTGCCCGTATGCGGGTGCGCCAACCCCTCTGCGCAAGCCGCCCAACTGCCGGTCAATGCCGGAAGTTCATAGATTGGTGTGCCGTTGATCGGATGCTGCTCACCAGGAAGTTTAGGCAGTTTCGCCGGGATTAATCCACGCTGACCTGCCAGTTCCAAAGCGGTTTCCACGATGATCTCGGTGTTTTCCGGTGAAAAGTTCATGGTCTGGCGTGTTTCTTGAAGCTGCTCCATATGACGGGCAATTTGAGCGCGCAAGTCGCGCTCGAATTTCAGCATCCGCCTTACCGGTTCATTATCGCGTTCTGCCTGAGCAGTATCCAGATGGCGGCGTTTGCCCAGCATGGCTTCTTCCACCTGCAGGGCAATTACGGGACCAACCTTACCCAGGTCTTCACGAATTTGTTCAACCTTCTTCACTGCCCGAAAAAGGAATTCCAGATCGGCTTCCAGTCCCTGTCCGCGCACATCCCATGCATTCTGCTCCTGATCGCGGAATCCTTTGGTTACAAAATGGTGAACCAACACATCCTTTGTTTGCCCATGACGGTCAAGGCGGCCATTGCGCTGTTCCAGGCGGTTCGGATTCCAGGGTATTTCCGTGTGGATAATACAGTGGCAATGGTTTTGCAGGTCAATACCCTCTGAAGCCGCATCGGTGGCCAATAAAATCCGCACCGGGCTGATCTCTGGTCGGGCCTGGAATGCAGCTTTGACGCTCTCGCGTTTTTCATCATCCATTCCGCCATAAAGGGTCATCAAGCGGTTATCACCTGTAAAGCCTTCCATGGCGAGCAATTCCTGTAGTGAATTTAACGTTGCACGGTATTCAGTGAAAATGACTACCCGTTCATTGGACCAGACCCCATTGGGTTTGATGTTGGTCTTCAACCATTTCAGTAGTTCCTGGATTTTGCTGTCTGGACGGGCTGCGGAGCGCTTCGCCCAGGCCAGCAGGTTATCTAATAATTCCTTTTCGCGGGGGGTAACCGGGCGGAAAAGGCGGGTGGCTGTCAAGATCACATCTTCACCTGGTTCTTCAGAGGTCTCTTGTGGATCATCTTCCTCCGCGGCTTCAAGCTGCTGGCGTAAAATGCCAAAGACTGGTTTATGCTGATCAGAAAGGGTCTTCGTCTTCTCAAGCGTCTTTAAATGTTGTTCAAGGGTGAGCAAGAACGCAGCTGGCGAAGAAAACAACCGCTTCTTGAGCATCTTCATCATAAATTCGGTTGCATAACGCTCAACGGCATCTTTTGGGTTCTGCTGGCGCAGTTCAGTGTACTCCTGCAGCCAGGCGTGAGCTTTCTTTTCCTCATCCGAGTAAGAAACTTCAATCGCCTGAATGGAACGTTTCGGGAAGCGAGGGGTGCCATCAAACTGGGGAGGCAGTTCGCTTTTCATGCGCCGGACCATCACCAACTGGAGTTGCTGTCGATCTGGCTCAATGCCACGAGCAAAGCGCTGATTGTCCAGTAATTCTAGCAAGGCGGTAAAAGATTCTTTGTAACCGTTGTGAGGCGTGGCGGTTAAGAATAATTTATGTTCGAAATTTGGAGCAATCGTGCGAATGGCCAACGTTCGAAGGGAATCCGTAGCATATTTACCGCGTCCTACCGGGGCAATATTGTGGGCTTCGTCAATGATGAGGATGTCAAATTTGCGTGGGTATTTTGGCTCATCCTCGGCAGGTAGGATTTCTTTGAATAATCGCATGGGGCGATCACGTTTTAGAAAATCGATCGAGGTAATCAGACGTGGAAAGTGCGACCATGGATTGGTATGTAATCCACGAGTGCGACGTAAAGTGCGCATCAACTCTGCATCCACAATACGAAACTCAAGCCCAAACTTATCCCGCATTTGATCGCGCCATTGGATCTGCAGGGAAGAGGGGCAGACAATCAACACTGTTCGGGCCCGGTTGCGCAGCAGTAATTCCTGTACGATGAGGCCGGCTTCGATAGTTTTACCCAGACCCACATCATCAGCTACCAGTAAATTCGCACGTGGCATCTGAACCGCACGCACGAGCGGATCCAATTGATAATCTTCAATGGTTATGCCGCTTCTGAAAGGGGCTTGAAGGGAGCGGATATCTGCTGAGCTGATCGCTCCCCAACGAACTGCATTTATAAAAGCGTCGAACTTTATTGGAGAATCAAACCCTGCTGGGTCGGGTAATCCCGATTTATCATTTATTCTGGCGTCCGGTTCGATCTCCCAAATAACCTGAAGGGTCTCCCCCAGTGCATCATCTTCAATTGAGCTTAGGAAAATCAGGTGCTGTGGTTTATCCCCATTTTTCGAAAGGACTTCAAGCGGGATTGTACTCTGCTGTATGTCAGATACAACATACCGACGTTGACGTACGGTGACGATTTGTCCGATTTCGGGGATGGAAGTAGTAGTGTTTGTAATCATCGAAGGTTTTACTTTAGGTTACCGGATGTTGGAGTTGATTTTTTATTTTCGCTGTCATCAATCCATTTAAGAATAGCCTCTCGGCGAAATCTCCAGTGCTTTCCCACCTTAAAACCGGGTAACACTTTATCTTGGGCGAGCTTGTAAATGGTCGATTGCGGAATTCGTAGGTAATTTGAGACTTCTTCTGCCGTCCAGAACTCATCCGTGTCGGCCATTACTCACCTCGCTGTTAAAATTGAGATTATCACAGTTGCTCTAATGATTATAGCATCAGGAAAGAAAAAGCAAAATCAAATAGGAGGGCAGTTTTCCCCAATCCATTTTTGAGTAGATAACAGTTTACAAATTATGTATTTAGTGCTATTATGTAAACTGAAAGAGAAAAGGAGGAGGCCATGACCATCGGAGGGCGTATCAAACAGGCTCGGAAAGCGGGCAATTTTTCCTTGCGAAAACTGGCGGATGAAATTGGGGTCAGCGCCATGGCAATCTCAAAATATGAACGCGACCAGGATGTGCCCAGCTCTGGCGTATTGCTGCGGCTGTCTCAGGCTTTGCAGGTCAAAGTGGATTTCTTCTTTCGCCCGAGCACGGTCTCTGTACAACTTCAAGCATATCGAAAACACGCTGGACTGGGCGTCAAAGAACAGGAAGCCATCCAGATGCGCATCCAGGATTGGGTGGAGCGTTATCTCGAGGTCGAAAGCCTTTTCCCGGAAGAACAACATGCGGCAAACCTCCCCCTGCGCAAAGTGACCTCACTGGATGAAATTGAAACCGCAGCTCTCGAATTACGTGACCACTGGAGCTTGGGCTATGATGCAATCGAAAATCTGGTCCAGTTGCTGGAGGACCGGGGAATCAAGGTGGGGATCATCTCTGGTTTCGAGCATTTTGACGCCTGCACTTTCAAGGCCGATGGCGATCCGGTCATTGTAACCAAAGGCGAATTATCAGGCGACCGGCAGCGATTCAATTTAGGGCATGAACTGGGACACCTGATCCTGGATGTTCAGGGCAACCTCAAGCCAGAACAGGCGGCCAATCGGTTTGTCGGGGCTTTCCTCGTGCCGGCTGCAACGGCTCGCTTTGAACTCGGTGCCAACCGGACGGACCTTAATATCAACGAGTTGCACATGCTTAAGCATAAATACGGCTTAAGTATGCAAGCCTGGATTTACCGCGCCAAGGATCTTTCCATTATTTCTGAAAACACCGCAGCGCGTTTATTCCAGCAGTTCCGCGTCAATGATTGGCATCGCCAGGAACCAGGAAAACCTTATCCTTCTGAAACGCCCATGCGGATGGAACGGTTAATTTATCGCGCTTTGGCTGAGGATTTGATCTCGCGTTCCAGGGCGCAGGAATTGTATGGCAAGCCATTACAACTAGGGTGGGAGATGGAGGCACTGCAGCTAAATGACCTTGCCATCCGTTCTGGTAACTGATACGAATATTTGGATCGACCTCGAGAACGGCAAGATATTAGCCGCTGTTTTCCATCTTCCATATCAATTTTTCACCACTGATTTTGCGGTAGAAGAGTTTATTCATCCCAGGTGGGCAACGCTGCAAGATCTGGGATTGCAAACACATGGTCTTGAACCTGAATATGTGCTCGAATTAGTCCGGTTAAGGCAAATCCATCGTCAATTATCAGCCATCGACCTGGCTGCATTATTGCTTGCCAGGGTATTGGATGCAAGTTTGGTGACCGGCGACCGAAGACTTAATGAACTTGCCAAAGCGCAGGGGGTACCGGTTCACGGGGTGCTATGGATATTGGATGAAATGGTGATCCACCATGTTCTTACAGAAAATCAGGCAGCCATTGCCCTCCGGGAAATGCTCGATCAAGGGGCAAGACTGCCAGATGGTGAATGTCAAAAACGTTTTGATCGTTGGTCATTTTGACCAGAAAGGATATTCGAATGAGTAAACCCAAAGGTACAATGCACAAGCCGGGTCAGAAGGCCCCGGAATCTGGACAATATGGCGTAGTTGGTCCAAAAGGCGGAAAAACCGGGACTGAAGTCACCGTTACCAAAGGCGAAACCTTGCCGCCAACGCCAAAACCAGGCCAGGGATTTATCCTGGTGGACAAGACCAAACACAAAGATGATAAATGATTTAGCCAAGGATAAAACACTAGTCCGGAAATATTTCGGATGAATACCTTTGATGTTGTCTTCAGGTAGTGGCTATTATCATAAATGAGAGCACATCCAATGTTATTATCATTTCAGTCTGAAATTGATAATAACAAGTGCTTACTTTGATTGGAACTGACGCAAGAAATAAAGAAATCTGGATTATGATAATTTAGGTTTCTTTAGCGATAGATCTGATTAGTGCAGGTGGAATAGTTCTTGCGGGCATTGATCATCTAGACCTGAAAGATTCAATGGATTTGGCATTGAAGGAAGTAAATTGCCAAAATTTGAAGATTGGGAAGTTGAAAAGATTAAAGCCCCGGATTTCCTGGCTGCTGCCGAGGAATTGGAACCCGGCTACCAGGTTGCCCGGCTCCGCATGTTAAGGGGTTTAACTCAGGCTCAACTTGCTAAGATGGTTGGCACTCGGCAACCTTCCATCGCTAGATTAGAGAATGGCTCAAGCACTCCTAGTTTATCCTTCCTTGCGAAGATCGCTGAAGCGTTAGGCGCAAAGATTGAATTCAAGTTAATACCCGACACAAAATGACCTTATTTGGGTTTTGATTGCCTGGAAGTGTGCCAGGTAAGACTTATTATGTGTAAACCTGGTTATAATCAATCCAACAGTACCCACCACGCCTCTGCTTTGCATGCGCACCGAGGTGGGTCATTTTTATACATGTTTCATTTTTCTTGATTGAAGAACTTTGACCGAAAAGTTCAATTTAATGGAATTTGCTTTTACTTGAAAATAAGAAGAGACGAATCACCATCTGGAGTATTGCTTAAGGGATTATCCGCATGACAAATAAAATGACCGAAAATCTCCTCAAATCCTTATCCTCCCCTGAAAGCTTCACTCGCGGGCATGATCTGTACCAATCTGACGCAGTCTTTGACACCTTCCGGCAGGGTGACCTCTTGACCGGAAAATGCAAAGGCAGCAGTGCGCCGTTTTATCAGATACGTGTTCAATTGGATGAAGGCGGTATCCAGGAGGCTTCTTGCACCTGCCCATATGATCGGAACACCCCCGGAGGGGGCTGGGGCGGTTACTGCAAGCATATCATTGCCTTAATGCTCACCTATGTCCATAGCCCGGATGCTTTTATCGAGCAAAAAAACATCAAAGAGCTGTTGGGGCAACTGGATAAAGATGGACTAGTGTACCTGATCACAAAAATGGTAGATAAAAATCCGGATTTGTATTCATGGCTGCAAACTGCCATTCCAGCCGTGTCAGCCAAGTCCCAACCAGCCCAACAACGAGATAAGCGTAAAACGGAAGTATCAAAGACGGTATACAAGCGACAAATTCAAAGCATATTGCACAGTCTTCAAGGGTATCGCATGTCAGAAGCATACTGGATGATGGGCGGAATGGTCGATCAACTGAATCATGTTCGCGATACAGCCTATGATTTTCTGGAAGCGGATGATGCGCATGGGGCGTTGATCATCCTGACCACCCTTCTAACCGAGGTCAGTGGAAGTTTTGAACAGTTTGATGATTCCGACGGCGAGTTGGGTGTCTTTTTTAGTGAATTGGTCCTGCCTCTTGTTGAAGCCATTCTGAGCGCCGATCTGAGTAAAACCGAACGTCACAACCTGTTTATTGAGTTGGAACCTGTGGTTGAAGAATTAAGCGCCTACGGGATTGATGATCTAGATGTGATCCTGGCCGCCCTGAATCTTGGCTGGTCGGAGGAAGTGTTGGATGAGCAGGAAGATTATGATTATGACGAATCTATCCTGACCGAAGCCAAATTGAATATCTTGGAACGTCATAACTGTGTAGAAGAATTTCTACAGTTATGTTTTGAGGCTGGAGAATACCGGCGCTATATTCTTAAACAGATAGAGGTGGGAAATTTTGAAAAGGCGAAAGAAGTTGCATGGAAAACCATCACTCAAGCCAGTGATGCCTTAATGGTAGCCAAAGCGTTGCGAGACGCCGGGTATTTGCTTGATGCGCTGCGCCTGGCAGAGAAAGGGCTTGACTTGGATGGCAACAAACATGAATTAGGCGCCTGGCTGGGACCCATTGAAGAGACCCAGGGACAGATTGATAAGGCCATCAAAGCTTACCAGGCAGCATTCACCAGCCTGCCTTCATTGGAACTGTACAGTATACTCAAGAAGTTATCTGGTGCGAATTGGGGGGATTTACGACCGGTTCTTATGCAAATTCTTCAAGCCTCACCCCACATGGATGTGCTTGTCGATGTTTATCTTTCTGAAGAAGATTGGGATAAGGCGATTAGCATTGCCAAAAAAGCCGGCGAATGGAATTATTCCCTGATCGAAAAAGTCGCGGATGCTGTTTTCCCCTTACGCCCGGATTGGGTTATCCAGGCCAGCCGGAAACAGGCAGAAGGGTTAATCGCCAAAACCCAGAGCAAATATTATGCCGCTGCAGCGCGCTGGCTGGCAAAGATGAAACAAGCCTACCTTGCCTCTGGCAGGAAAGAAGAATGGTTATCTTACCTGGAGGGGTTAAAAAGCACCTATTCGCGCCGGCCTGCATTGCAAGCAGAATTGCGCAAGCTTTAACACTGAAATTTGAGAATAGTCTATCGATCAATATGGGAACAAACCGAAAATATCTCCCTGGTAATTAACGTCTGCGGTAACGTCAGCGGCAAGGTCCCGATAGAACTGGGATGATATCTGTGGGAAGAGAACTCCATGCCTTTTTTCGGATGATTACCCCACGATCTCCGGTAAATTTAATAAAGTTAAGTCTTGTCGGTGTTTTGTGTCCTCGGTCAGTTGAGAAGTGAAACCAGATCGGGAACATAAAGCGAAATGGATGCGACGATCTCCCAACTCAGGTCCAACAATCTGTTCCTTCCTCTCCAGCTCTGCCAGAATATCAATCCCCACCGGTTTACTGGTCCATTTGCATTCCACCAGGATGGCATCGTTCTCCCCCAATACAACGAGATCAATTTCTTCGTTGGCATTCCACCAATTGCCAATATTCGTGGGAACAAAAGGTAATTTACCGGTTAGCCCTGATTGCCAGAAGAATTGCTGACAGACTTCCTCAAATGTCAGACTGGAGAAATGGTCGATTTCAGGTATCACCTGGTTTTCCAGGACTATTTGCGCTCCACCACGTTCAAGCTGCGAGCGGTTCGGATGGATATACCGAAACCAGAAGCGCAGATAATGGTCTTTCAAACGATAGATGCCGCGGCGGCTCTTTTGAGGCTGTGTTTCCGTCACCGGGACCAAGCGCTCAACCAGGTGAAGCTGCTGTAGAGTATCTAAATATGCAGTCGCGCCTTCTATCCCTGTGGCCTGCTTGATCTCATTCAAACGAGTTTTGCCGGCTGCGATAGCTTGCAAAATCGCGAAGTAATTGCGCGGCTCGCGCAGCTCCTGTTGAAGCACGAAACGCACTTCGTCATACAAAAACGAACCGCGAGTGAGAATTCCATCCACAATATTTTTGTTTAGAGACTGTTGGGATTGGATGGTATGCAGATAAGCTGGTGTGCCGCCATAAACCGCATAGGCACGTACCTGATCTTCTAAATTAAAAGATGGGTAAAATAGCCGGGCATCTTTAAACTGCAATGGCTCGAGAAGATACTGCGCTGTCCTTCTACCGTACAGCGGTGCCTGATACCCTAAAACAGTTTCTTCCATCATGCCGATGTAAGATCCGCAAAGAATGAGCATGATCTGACTGTTCTTCAGGGTCTGGTCCCACGCACGCTGAAGAATGGTCGCCAAGGGTGGGTGCGCCGTGACCAGATAGGGGAACTCATCCAGCACGACCACTAACCGTTCGTTTTGCGCTGCCTGAGCAAGGGCATGGAATAAGTCTTCCCAGGTGGAGTACACCGCGTTCATTTGGCTGGAGCCAAATAGAGTCGTATTGACCGCAGCGGATAGAGCCGTCCTGAGGGATATCTCCGAACCCAGGTCCGAGACGAAGAAAATCGACCGTTTGTCTTCACAAAAACGTGCTAACAATTCGGTTTTCCCGACCCGCCGGCGGCCGTATAGAACGAAGAATTCCGCTTTGCCCAAATGAAAACGTTTTTCCAATAATTCAAGTTCAGAGACGCGGTTGACGAACATAAGGACCTCCTATAGCACTGGCGTGTCACACATAAAGAAATCCAGATTATGATAATCATGATTTCCTTATTGATTATAGCACAATGAAATCAAAATGATTGCTTTGATTACTCAAAAAAATTCACACACTCCAGGCTTGAGTGAAGGCTGCTGGTGATCTTTCGTAATGCGTTATTTCCCATTTCATAGCGACGAATTACGAAAATCATCATTCTGTATAGGATGATGGAACCAGGTTTTAGAACCATCATCCCTCAGACTTTGACAGAATCAAACGCCCTCGAATCTTAAAGAATATTTCCATCTCACAAAAGTTTTTCGAAAAGAGGACGTTCATTCATCAAAACTCAACCATCGTCCTCCGGGTCGCGAAAAAACTACTACTTGACCCTGTCATAAAAAGTCGCTATCATACGTCTAATAACTCGTAACCAAAGATCCTCCGGCCTCTTCAGAAGAGCGTCCCTCAGGCCGGGCTAAAATGCAGAGCCTGAGTTCAAAACGTTCCGAAACCAGGAAAATCTCTCATAACCCGGAGGTCAGTGGTTCGAATCCACTCCCCGCTACTACCAAGACACTTGCAATCCTGCAGGTGTCTTTTTTTCGGGTCTTGCAGAAACATCATACACAAACAGCTCAGGCAGGGCACGCTACTGCGCAGCTGGCGGGAAACATCCTGATGGGTGCAGGTCCACTTTCAAAATACGCCTTCCGCCTGGTTAAACTATGTTAATATCCAAGCAATAAACATCTCAAAGCGCCATCCACAAACGAGCGCCAAGGAACCTCAGGATGACACCACCCGCCGCACTGAACCCCGGAATCTTCCACGGTTTAAACAAGAAACCGCCCTTTTTCGAAGGCTGGTACTACAAACTGGTCAGCGCGGACGAAGAGCATAAGCTCGCGATCATCCCGGGCGTGATCCTCGGACAGGATGCCCACGCCTTCGTCCAGTTTCTGGACGGTGTGGATGGGACGGCTGCCTATGTTATTTTTCCCCTCCAGGATTTCCACGGGGACGCAGAGCGTTTCTTTGTAAAAATCGGCGCCAACCAATTCGACGGCCAGCACCTGAAAGTAAATCTGGATGACCCCGAATGCCAGCTCACAGGCGAAATTCAACTGGGGCCGTTCAACCCCTGGCCGGTCACCTGGCTCCTGCCGGGCGTGATGGGCTGGTTTGCTTGGGTGCCGGGGATGGAATGCTATAACGGCGTGCTCAGCTTCGACCACAGCCTGAAAGGCAAGCTGATTCTCAACGGAAAAGAGATGGATTTTAGCGGCGGCCGGGGATACATGGAAAAAGATTGGGGAAAGAACTTCCCCGCGGCATGGGTTTGGTTGCAGAGCAATCATTTTCAGAACCAGCGTGCCTGTATCACCGCTTCAGTCGCGCTGATTCCCTGGATGGGGAACACCTTCAAGGGCTTCATCGTGGGCTTCTGGCTGGAAGGCAAACTCCACCGCTTCACCACCTACCTGAACAGCAAAATCGAAGCGCTGGACGTCTCGGACACGCAGGTTGACTGGGTGCTGCGCAACCGCACGCACCGCCTGCGCCTGAACGCCTACCGCGCGGAAGGCTCGGCACTGCGCGGGCCTACCCACCTGGACATGGGTAGGCGCGTGATCGAAACTCTGAACGCCTCCATCCACGTGACGCTCGAGACCCTGCAAGGCGAAGTGCTTTTTGACAGCACCGGGGAAAATGCCGGGCTGGAAGTGGTCGGCGACCTGCAGCGTTTGATCGTCAGTAGGTCCTAAGGCAAATGTGTCCAGCCTCCAGGCAAAAGTCACCCTGAAGATTCTGCAACTAAGTGCATACGGCTGGGCAAAGGGTTCCATTCCAGAGCAGAGAGCAAGGCTTGAAAGGCTCACCGCGCTCCCCCGGATCCCGAAGGATGTCAGCATTACGCCGGCTAATGCTGCCGGAGTGCGGGCGGAACTGATCGTCCCCAGCGGCGCCAGGAGAGGCATTATTCTTTACCTGCACGGCGGCGCGTACGCGCTCGGTTCGCCCCGAATGCACCGGGAATTCCTCAGCAGGCTGGCAAAAACCTGCCGAAGGCAAGTCCTGTCGCTCGATTACCGCCTTGCCCCCGAGCATCCTTTCCCCGCAGCGCTTGAGGATTGCCTGAGCGCTTACGATTGGCTGCTCTCGCGAGGCTTCGCCCCCAGTGAAATCGCGCTTGCCGGGGATTCCGCTGGCGGCGGGCTGGCAGCGGCTGCCCTGCTTGCCCTGCGGGACCTGCGTAGAGAGCTGCCAGCCTGCGCGGTTTGTATTTCCCCCTGGCTGGACCTTTCGGCTGTGGCAGTGAAAACCGGCGTGCAGGACCCGGTTCTAAATCAGGAAATTCTTGATACCTACGCAAAGGCTTATGCCGGTGAAAATGACCCCGCCAATCCTTTGATTTCACCTTTATTGGCGGATTTGCGCGGGCTGCCGCCTATAAACATTCAGGCGGGTGAGCACGAAATCCTGTTGGAGCAAAGCAGGCAGTTTCTGGAAAAAGCGCGCCAGGCGGGGGTGGAAATCAGGCTGGCCTGCTGGCCGGGCATGTTCCACGTGTTCCAGATGGTACCCATCCTGCCGGAATCAAGACGCAGCCTGAAAAAAATCGCCGCGTTTCTGGATGAGAAGCTCGGCGGAATTAGCTGAAAGTTGTCCACAGGGCTGGTTTGCTCCAGATGCCCACGTCACCTGTGTTGTTCAATCCAGCTCCAAACCAGAACCATAATCACGATTATCACCTGGTTTCCTCACTAATTGGAAATCCTTTGGAGTAAAATGATCTCATCAGGGAAAATTAATCTTTACAGCATTGAAAAAATATGATTTCAACGCTGTCAAGCTAAAGCAGTGGGCTGAATACTTGGGCTCAGGTGTCTGGAATGAAGACCCAAACCTTTTTTCGTAAGCGAGGCATCCGACATGGAGAAAAAAAAGCAAAGTATTCGAAGGAATAGAAGCCTGCTTTTTTTATTCCTGGCAGCGGGTACGATTTTCATTATTTGGAAATGGGGCGGACAGTTACTTTCACCAGATGTATATGACGAAAATTTCCGCGATTTTATTAAATGGTTAATCACAACAATTATTGCTTTACCTACATTCATCAATGCGCTTGTAAATTCTATCTTGCCATCTCCCCCCTCTGGCAGTGTTGTAGATAATACTGATAGAATATTGCGCCAGACGTCCCCTGAGCAGTTAATCAAGGAATATGTGCCCGCATATGATCAAAAAATAACTTGGATCGACAGGGGAGCTTTAACCGCGGATCAATTGCACATTGACCATAAAATCCTTCTGGTGGGAAGAATGAATTCAGGCAAGTCGCGTGAAATTGCCGAGTTCATTCGTAAACGAATGGAGGATGGCACGTTCGTTTCTTCCTGTGTGTATGACATTACCGGAGGAATAAGCGCTCTTGATCCAAAGCTGATTACCGAAACGGTCCGAAATAAACTGGACCCCGGACAGCGAGTAGTTTTTTATGTCAACGATTTGCCTCGTCAGGCCTCTGAAAAACAATTGGAGGTTTTAGACGCGTACTTAAAAGAGTTGAAGGGCTGTAGCCCGGGATACTTCCTGGCAACAGCCCGCAGTGACCATTTGGCGGCTAACGCCCCCTTGAAATCCTGGCTAGTTAAAAACCAGGTAAAGAGCGTAGAGCTGCCATTGCTGGCAGAAAGCCAGACCGGGCAATTGGTGGAGGAGCTGGCAAGCCTGCATGGGTTCCAGTGGGAACCCAATGCGAAGCAAACCCTGTGTGGACACATGGACGGAACGCCTTACCATCCCATCCTTTCCTTCATAAACCTAAAAACCAAACTGGCCAACTCTGATAGCAAGGTAATCACAGAAGAACTGGCAGAAGATGAATCTAAAGGATCCGCCCAAACAATCTGGCTGGACATCCAGACGCAGATTAAAAAAGCTGATTCTCTGGCGGAAGAATTCTTCGAAGCGCTGGCGGTTTTTTACACTGCCAACATCACCGCCCACCCTGCTATTTTCAAGGCTTACGCCCGCAGCCTGGTATTCGCGCATCACAAATGGCCTCTGTTATGGGGCTTCAAGCAGCGTTGGGAAAAAGTTCTTGAAATGCTAAAGAAGTATGCTATCGACTTCCAAGAGGAGCGCGTTAAGTTTCCGGATGCGGCAGCGGAAGCAGCAATTAAAGTTCTATGCGAAAAGGGAAAATTGTGCCCAGGCGACCCAAATCAAACAGTAGAAAAATCGGCCAATGAGGCCTTAACACGATTGAAAAACTTTGCCCTCGCGCATCGGTGGTGGCTGCGCAATGCATGGCTGCGCCGTTTTAATGCGCAAGCTGGCGCGCAACAAGACTTGCTTGTTGATCTCGCGGGTAATTATTATTTTAAAGGGCAAATTGATAAAGCTTTGGAGTTGATGAAACAGGCAACCAGGGTTGCTCAACCGTCAGCTCGGATTTGGAGGAATTATGGGGTGCTGCTGGAAGAAAAGGGTGATCTGGTGGGGGCTGAACAGGCTTATCGTGCCGCCGTAGCCGCTGATGAGAAACTTGCTCCTGCCTGGAACAACCTGGGGCTGCTGCTGAAACATAAAGGTGATCTGGAGGGGGCTGAACAGGCTTATCGTGCCGCCGTGGCAGCCGATTAGAAATTTGTTCCTGCCTGGTCCAACCTGGGGCTGCTGCTGAAGGATAAGGGTGACCTGATGGGGGCTGAACAAGCCTGGCGTAAAGCCGTGGCAGCCGATGAGAAACTTGCTCCTGCCTTGTACAACCTGGGGGTGCTGTTGAAGGATAAAGGTGCTCTGGTGGGAGCTGCGGAAGCCTGGCGTAAAGCTGTGGCAGCCGATGAGAAATATGCTCCTGCCTGGTACAACCTGGGGCTGCTGCTGGATAAGAAGGGTAATCTAGTGGGGGCTGAACAGGCTTATCGTGCCGCCGTGGCAGCCGATGTGAAATATGCTCCTGCCTGGTCCAACCTGGGGGTGCTGTTGGCTAATAAGGGTGATCTGGTGGGGGCTGAACATGCTTATCGTGCCGCCGTGGCAGACGACGAGAAACTTGCTCTTGTCTGGTACAACCTGGGAGTGCTGCTGGATAACAAGGGCGACCCGGGGGGCGCTGAACAGGCATATCGAGCTGCTGTGGCAGCCGATGAGAAACTTGCTCCTGCCTGGAACAACCTGGGGCTGCTGCTGAGAATGACAAAGCGGTTTGCAGACGCGCTGCTGGTCCTTCAACAGCTTGTCATGTTGATGCCCGATAGCGTAGATTACCACGCCCAACTGGGGTCGGTTTACCAGAAACTGGGGTGCGCAGAGGAAGCACAGGCTGAGTTTGCCACAGCGCGCAGTTTAATCGCCAATGAAATTCTTTACAATCAGGCTTGCATTGCCGCCTTGACTGGAGAAGCCGGGCTTGCCTTGGACTTGCTGCAGCAGGCGATAACTTCTGGAGAGGTCGAGCGGAAATGGGTGCGCCAGGATCTGGATTGGGAGGACTACCACACCAATGAACGCTGGTTGGCATTGACGGCAGAATAGCGCCTCCTTCGATATTCTCAAGCGATATCTGGCTGTGCTTTATCCCCCTGCATTGGCTGAAAATCCTTTCTCCGTCTTGAGATATGAAGATATCGGCAGACTGAGAATTGCATGTTTACCTTGGAATCATTGATACTGACTTCCCATATCCCCTTGGGCGAAATTAATCTTGCGTGGCTTAAGCGAAATAGAATGGTGATGTCCTACCCCAAGCTCCGCAGCCGCTTCGCCTCTTCCGCGCTCACCCCCAACACCACCGGCGTGGAGCGGTAGCCGATGCCCATGCGGTCGATGCCCATGTCAATCAGTTCAAAGAAGTGCTGCTGGTTACGGATGCCGCCGGAGCCTTTGATCTTGCAGCGCCCCCGCGCGGTCTCCATCATCAGCGCGATCACCTCGCGGGTTGCCCCATCGCTCTTCCCGCCGGTGAAAAACCCCGTGGAAGTCTTAAGAAAGTCCGCGCCAGCGGCAATGCCCGCCTCACACGCCTGCCGGACCTCGTCGAGCGTCAGCGGGTCGGTTTCAAAGATAACCTTTACCTGCACGTCGTGGGTGTGACACACATCCACGACCGCCCGGATATCCGTTTCCACCTCGGCGAACATTCCGCTGCGGATCCAACCGTAATTCGCAACCACGTCCAGCTCAGCCACGTCTCCCCTACGGCAGTACTCCTCAGCCTGCATCACCTTGGAGCGTGTGGTGGAGAGCCCGAAAGGAAAGTCGCACACCACGCAGATTTTTGTATCCGTGCCGCGGGTCAGTTCGGAGGCAATGTCCAGCGCAGCCGGGTTCACGCACACGGTAGCGCAGCCAAAATCAATGCCTTCCTGGATGTATTTGCGAATTTCCGCCTGGGTGAACTCGGGTTTCAGCACGGATTGATCGATATAGGCTGCCAGCTCCCGGATGGACATTTCGCTTGCTTTTTTGGTTGGTTTCATTCTCATCTCCGAATATTTGTTTAATCTATTGAGACACCACACCCGTGTGACCGGCTTCAATAAGAATACTACAATTTGCACCGGCATATCCGCAAATCCGCTTGTATACACGCACTTAAACCACAAGTCAACTTTACCGATTCAATTTTTTTGCAAATATAGAGCTTGATTGGGAGGATGTTTTTCCCCGGACACGAAGCCGAATGCTTCCAGCAAACATTGCATTAAGCTCGCGACAGGATTCTGGGACTTACCACGCTATGAAGTTGACCTAACGCGGCTTTCAGGTGACAGTGATGAAATATCCTGAGTTTTTGAGATAAATCTTGAAGCTTTGCGCCCATCCCCCTACTTCACCAGCGGTACAATCAGCAGCGAAGCCATGCCAATCAGCTTCATGAAGATCAGTGTGGACGGACCCGCCACATCCTTGAGCGAATCCCCAACGGTATCCCCGATCACCGCGGCAATGTGCTCCGGCGTCCCGCGCGAAAACTCCAGGTTCTCAATCATCTTCTTGGCATTGTCAAAAGCGGTGCCGGTATTGTTAAAGAAGGGTCCCAGCAGCGCCGAGCACGCCACCGAGCCGACCAGTACAGCCCCAAGCGCGTTCATCCCGAAAGCAAACCCGATCCCAATCGGCACCAGGATGCTGATGGCGCTGGGCAATATCATCTCGCGCAGCGCGTTGCTGGTGGCAATATCAATGCACTGGGAATAATTCGGCTTCGCCAGCCCCTTCAGGATATCCGGGTTCTGCTGGAACTGGTCGCGCACGGCGTCCACCATAGATTCCGCGGTTTTGGCGGTGGAGCCGATGACCAGCGAGGAAATCAGGAAAGGCAAACACACGCCGATGAAAAGGAAGCTCAGGTTGAACGGTGTGGTCACGTCAATCGCCTCAATGCCGGCCAGCTTGTAAAAGGTCAGGAAGATGACAAACGCGGTGATGGTGCCCGAAATCATGGCGTAGGCTTTGGTGATGGCTTTCATCGTGTTCCCAACGGAGTCCAAACGGGAAAGCTTGTCAATGACGTGCCGGGGCGCGTGCGACATGCTGGCAATGCCCGCCGCGTTATCCACAATCGGGCCAAACGCGTCGGCAGCCATAATGAACGTGATCAGCAGATCGGTGCCGATATTGACGGCTACCAGCGCCAGCAGGCTGTTCCCGGAGAGCGTGTATACCCCAACAACCACGCCCATCAGGACGATCACCGGCAGCACCGGGCTTTGCAGCCCATAGGAAATTCCGGTGATGAGGTTCAACGCCGCGCCGCGCTTGGAAGCCTTGGCAATGTTGCGCACGGGTTTACCTTCCATGCCGGCGTAGTATCTTGTGCTAACCGAGGCAACGGTGGTAATCAGCACGCCCATGGTCGCAGCGATCCCAATGATCCAATCATTCAGCAGCAGCAGAGACATGCCCAGCGCGCCGATGATGCTGAGCACGGAGCTGACAAACAGGCCGACGTTGAACTGGGTGGACGGGCTCATGCCCGGCTTCCATTCGCGGCTGGCAGAGATGCCGGCAGCGGAAGCAAAGACGCCCACGCTCTGCAGCAGAAAAGGGAAAAAGATGGCTTTAGGACCGTAAATCGAGGCCGCCGCCACCGCCACAATGGACCCGGTCACCAGGTCGTCGCTGAAGGTTTGGAACAGGTCCGCGCCGCGGCCAGCGCAGTCTCCAACGTTATCGCCTACCAGGTCCGCGATGACCGCCGCGTTGCGGGGGTCGTCCTCGGGAATATTTTCCTCAATCTTGCCCACCAGGTCCGCGCCAATATCCGCGGATTTGGTAAAGATGCCTCCGCCAATCTGGGCAAAGAGCGCCGCCAGCCCGCCCCCGAAGGCAAAGCCGATCAGCGCGTTCGGGTCCCGGAAGATGCTGAAGAGCACCGAGAGCACGATCAAGCTCAGCCCGGTGATGCACAGACCCATCACGGAGCCGCCAAACAAAGCGGTGCGGAAAGGTTCTTTTTTGCCTTCCCGGGCGATATCCGCGGTCTGCAGGTTGGTGCGCACGCTTACGCTCATCCCGATGTACGAAGCCAGCAGCGAGGTCAGCACGCCGAACACCGCTGTGATGGCTGCCTTCCAGTCCAGGATCCAATACAGCAGCAAGGCGAAGAAGGGGGTTACAAACAGGATCGTTTTTATCTGCCTGCGTAAATAAGTTCGCGCGCCGCTGCGGATATCCCCCGCCACTTCCACCATTTCAGGCGTTGTGATGGGGCGCAGCGTAATTCGCAGGATGAAATAAGCTGCCAGGGCAATCCCAAGCAGGCCGGAAGTCAATGAAAGCACGTACATCTGCATGTCCAGCGTGAAGACGAGCACAATGCTGGTGATTAGGACGGTGATGCCGAGATAGAACCAGCGGCTTTTGAGAATAGCTGCACCGCCGTTCTGAATGTCATTTTTGTGATTGATTGACTCAATAGACTGCATAAGTAATCGGCTGCCTTCCTGGGGGATGTAATTTTGGGGTGGCTTGGAATTCTGGTGTGGTGGGATCTTGAATTTTTGGACAGAAATCCCCGGACTGTCCGCTAGCGTGCGCTTGGTGTTTCAGGAAAAGAATTATACATCCAAGCCGGGTTTCTGTCAGAAAAATCAGGGACAGAAAAATCAGGGCGGCTGAACCTTTTGCTTATGCTTCCATCCTTTATTGCCTGCCTCCAAGATAGAAAGTTGTATCCGGACCGCGCCTCGCCTTCCCCCAAAAAGCCGGCATCGTTTGTTCAACATTTCCAGCCAAAGGGTACTGAGCCAGCAGATGGTATCCACTCCAGACATCGATCTCGGTACAACTCGTATGACTTATCAAAAAAGTGTATACCATGTGCTGACCCCCCCACACTGTAACGCACCAGATGATAGCTTGCATCATACCAGAGGCGGCCTTGATGGCAGCGCCGAAGAGGTAACCCAGGTGAAGATTGTAAACTTGGTCAGCCCTCCTGAAATCCAGGCAGCCGCCCACCGACATTTGGGTACCCGGCTGAGGCCTATGGCGATCAAGGTCGAAATTGGCAGAACCGCAGCAATATTTTGTACATAAGGGAATAAGCTGGCCGTTGACCTCGGAAGCCTTCAGGGATTTTTTTATCTGTGTAGGATTACAATACAAGCATCAACAGCGTGAAGGAGCAAAACGCTATGTCACAGAAGAAACAATTTTCACAGGAAGAAGCTAAAGCCCTGGCGGAGCAGCTGGGTGTGGATTGGGCGCATTTTGATGTAGAGCAATTTACGATGGGCGTTAATGTGGAGCTGGAATACGGAACCCGAGACCCCCTCACCAACGTCACCGATGACGACCCGCTGACGACAGCCAAAATTGCCCTCGCGCACATGATTGAGTTCCCGAATTACTACACCCGCCTGGACAAACTTGAAAAAGAAGCGGACGATTACTGGAAAGGCAAACAGAAGTAAACCGCTCAAAGCTTCTCCGCGTTAACTAGCGGCATTAAACCGCTCGTTTCTCGCGCATGAGGTTTTCTGTATATAAACCAAACGCAGCAGGGATGACCTGCTGCGTTTGGTTTAAGTGCCAATTCTGTCCGAACAGCGCCTACCTCTCAGAGATGCAAATTGCGCGCGGCGACAAAGCCCAGCTTGCGCTCTGTCAACGCCCTGGCCGTGGCATTGCAGGCCGCCACCTTATCCATAAAATTCAGCTGCATGTGCTCCCAATCTCCGCTGGCGATAACTTCGGCTTTCTCCCGGAAGTAATCCAGAATATCTGACGGGTGTTCGCGCGCAGCGTCAATTTCCGGGTCGCCGCCTTCGTGCTTGGCAGCAATATTGGGCACCCGCGCTGCCACTTCCAGCAGTTCCTGCCGGCGGTTGTAAGGCTGGATGACAATGCTTTTCTGGGTTTCGGTAATGTGGTGTTCAAAGCGGATGACCCGCTCAAAGCCCAGCGTCTTGCGGAACTCGGAACTCAGCTCCAGCGTTTCGTTGTTGATGGAGTTGGACCAGTTGAAGCCTATCAACGGCGAACTGCCGTCGGGACGGCTGAAAAGCTTGGCCATGGTCATAATCCACAGCGCTGAATAGGGATTATCCGCGCCAAAATAGACCGAGATTTTGAACTGAATATCCACGCCTAGCCTGTACAGCATGAATCCCAGCAAAATCGTGCCGGCGTTAAAGTTCAGGACGTGCTGAACGCCGTAGTTTGTGTAGTAATACAGGAACTCATCCAGCCAGCGCAGGGCGTGCTCGTTAGGCTGCCCGATGCCGCCGAAGTAGCCGGTGATGGTGGCCGGGCCGCCCAGGTGCGGGTTGGAGCCGTCGGTGCCTTTGGTATCCAGCGTTTCGACAAAAGAAGCTCCGATGATATCCAGCGCGGCCACGATAGCCGGCAGGTCGCCGTCCATCTCAGACTCCTTCATCTTCCGCACGGCAATAAAACGCCCGGGCACCAGGGTCTGGTTGGCGATGGCTTGCTCCAGCATCGGACGCACCCACGGGAAGTACTGCAGCGCGGAGACTTCCAGCGTGACCGCGCACTCCTCGTTGATGCAGTCCGGGTCCAGGTCCTCCCCCAGCACGGCTTTGCGGTAATCCGCCAGGCGGACGAAGGCGCCGCGGCTGCGCTGGTCGATCAGCCAGTATAAGTCCTCCAGATACTGCGGCGCTTTCTGGCGGATTTTCTCAAACAGCGCTTCCATCCGGCGGGATTCGCGATGCTTCCGGTTGATCTCCTCAGGGGTACCGTAACGTGCCACCACTTCCAGAAAGGCGTTGACAACGCGGCTGTTGGGGTCCAGCAAAACGCTATTGACCGCGTCCAGGTTGCTGGAAGGGATTTTCAGGGTTTCGCGCAATTCGCTCATGTCGGTGCTCCTAAAGCATGCTCAGCAATTCGTTGTATTCGTCATCGGTCATCCCAAACCAGTTTTCCGGCGCGGGGAAGGTCTTTTCCGTAACTTCCTTTACGTACGCCTCCAGACCCTGACGGATGACTGACCCGGCATCGGCGAACACTTTGGCCATGCGCGGCTTGAACTTAGGGTAGAGCGCGAAGGCATCGTGGTAAATCAGAAGCTGCCCGTGCGCGTCCAGACCCGAGCCGAGCGACATAATCAGGCAGTTTTTCGCGCGCTCCGTCACCAGTTTGCACAGCCGGTCCGGCACCAGTTCCAGCAGAATCATGAACGCGCCGGCTTCTTCCAGCGCTTTGGCGTCGTCCAGGATTTTCTTGGCGGTCGCGGCGCTCTTGCCCTGCAGCCGAAATCCGCCCAATGAGCTGACGCTCTGCGGGGTGAGGCCCAGATGCCCGATGGTGGGGATGCCCGCGTCCACAATCGCGCGGATGCGGTCGCACACCGCCGCGCCGCCCTCCAGCTTGATGGAGTCGCAGCCGGCCTCCGCCATGAAGCGCCCGGCGCTGCGCACCGCGGTTTCGTTTGAGGGTTGGTAGCTCATGTATGGCATGTCCCCGACCACCCAGGTGTTTGGCGCGCCGCGCCGGACGGCCGCGCTGTGCCGGATCATGTCGTCCATCGTCACCGGCAGGGTGCTGTCGTAACCCAGCATGGTCATTCCCAGGCTGTCGCCTACCAGAATCATGTCCACGCCAGCCTGCTCCTGAAGGTAGGCAGTCGGATAGTCATAGCAGGTCAGCCAGGTAATCGGCTTGCCTTCAGCCGCTTTCTTGAACAATCCCGGCAGGGTTAGTTTTTTACGCTGTTCGGTCATTGGATCTCCTTTTTGGTAAATGGTGGGGTGAGGACAGGATGAAATCGCGTTGCTTTGTGGGCAAGGGAAGTTCTGCCGCGCCAGTTTGAACTTGCGCGCCTCTAAGTTGAAATTCGCAGGGTTGGGTGAGCATGCTCCTCCTGAATTTCTCTGCCCTCATTATATCCTGAAGCCGCGCGGGTGAATGAAACAGGTTTGCGATGGTTTCTTTTGCGAGCTGTAGGGCAGTATGCGTTTTTCACGCCGCTACAGCGGTGGGTAATGCCATTGGACGTAAGGGCGAAGCATCACTCTGGAAGGCACTCCGTCCTCTGCTGCGCTAATAAAAGATGCTTCGCCCCTACCGGTGAAAATCGTAGGGCAGCTGGTTTGAAAAAGCTTCTCCCCGGACTGCTTGCGTGCCGAAGGCTCTGCTCGCGTGCCGAAGGCAAAGCTGGCGAGCGCAGCGAGACTGATGAGGGGCACTACAAGACCCTCATCCGCCCTGCGGGCACCTTCTCCCTTGGAGAAGGTAAAAGACTTCTGTAACCTCGCAGGCAGCTTGCCTAAGGCACCCCAACCGTCACAAGAGAAGCTTTCCTTCAGTGGAGCTGCTTGTGCTTTTCAAGCTGCCGCTCCGATGAACGTGCCCTTCGGGCCCAGGGGCGAAGCGTCACTCTGGAAGGCACTCCGTCCTCTGCTGCGCTAATAAAAGATGCTTCGCCCCCAGCGATGATCTTTCGAGGGCAGTTAACCGCAAGGCCACATGCGCCTTTCAAGCTGCCGCTTGTGAAAGCGTCGTCGGGCTGAAGGGAGCAACCCGATCTGTGTTTTTGGGTTCGCTGACATATGTTCTTCATACCACCGCTATAGACTCAGCAAAGATTGCTAGATTCATTTACCCTTTCCGAGGTTTTAGGTCAATAACATGGTGGTCCGGCATAGGAGCTGATTGATATATTTCCCTTAAGCAGGCTCACTAAAAAAGCCCGGAAAAGCACTATAATCAATCTATTCAATAAAAACAGGCAGGGCGGCTGATAATGACGAACGCAGCACAAAACGAATCTCCCCAACCCATCGCCTCCGAACGAAGCATAAGCTTCCTGTGGGTGCTGCTGCTGGGGCTCGGTTTGGCGCCCTATCTCGCGCTGAGCGTGTTCGCTCGCCCGCAAGCGGATGACTTCTGTTCCTCGGCGCTGTTCCGCTCGCTAGGCTTCTGGCAGGCGCAAGCAAACGCTTACACCGGCTGGACCAACCGCTATGCCACCATGTTTTTTACCGGCATTTTCGATTGGTTCGGACTGTGGGGGCTGCGTGTGCTTCCGGTCCTCCTTATCCTTGGCATGGCAGCCAGCGCTTACCTGCTGCTGAAGCAATTCTTCCGCCGCATAAACATGGAACTGCCGCGCCTCAGCCAGTTGGCCTGCTCGCTGGCGCTCACCTTGCTTACACTATCCGCCCTACCCAACCTGTACCAGTCCGTTTACTGGCGCGCGGGCAGCATCGCCTACACGCTGCCAGTCATCGCGCTGAACCTGCTGCTGGCAGGGCTCCTGAACGCGCACACTCGCAAACCCGCCTGGTACACACTCAGCGCTTTTGCTCTGGGCGCTTTTGTAGCAGCCGGGTTCTCCACCACAAACGCTGCCGTGCAGTTCACCGCGCTCAGCTTCGTTTTTTGCGTTCTTCTCTGGCGCAAGCGCCTCGCCCCCGCGGAGCGCGGGTTGTGGGTTGCCGCGCTGGCTGGCAGCCTGCTCGGCTTGCTCGTGCTCGCGCTGCAGCCCGGCGCGCACCTGCGGCTGGCGCAAATGCCGCCCATGCCGGGACTGGGAAGGCTGGTTTACCTGACTCTGCGCCATTCTGCCGCGTTGGTGTACCACAGCCTGGTCGATTTCCTGCCTGCCAGACTCGCCGCGCTGTTGATTGGCTTTCTATTCGGCCTGTCTGCACGCGGGCAAAAGATTTCCCCGCTCAAGGAGCTCCTCACCGCACTGGGGCTGACCGCGCTGGGAGCCTTTTTGCTGATTGCCGCGTTTTGCGCACCCAGCGCGCTGGCGCAGTCCGCCTACCCGGAAGCACGCTCGCAAACTATCGCTGTTTATCTCATCAGCGCGGCGCTGCTGGGGGCGGGCTTTTTGGCGGGCGGCTGGCTGCGCGCCCTCTTGCCCGGGAAAAGCTCGCGCGCTTTGCTTATCTTCTTGAACATCGCCGCGCTGGTCTCACTTATCTTCGCGTTAATCCCTCTGCCCGCTCATTTCGCCGAATACCGCCGGCATGCCGCGGACTGGGATGAACGCGAGGCTCTCATCCTGCAGCAAAAGGACGCCGGCGCCCGTTCCGTGCTTGTTCCGGGGGTGGACAGTCTGGCTGGGTTGATGGGGTTCTCGCCCGACCCCTCCCAGTGGGTGAACGGCTGTGCAGCAAGTTATTACCAGCTTGATTCTATTCGCAGCACGGAATAGCGCTGAAATCCGCACGCGCATAAACCGGGATTGCATAAGTTGCTGGTTTTTGCCCAACATTCCACTATACTTGTGTCATCTATCTGTCCAATTCTCAAAGCGGAGTGCGCATGGGCCGGTTTCGCTATCTCATCATTATTCTTGCGCTTATTCTGCTGTCAGCCAGCGCCTGGCAGCCTCCTCAGCCTGCCAGCCCCGAAGTCAAGTCTACCTTGTGGGACGCGTTTACCCGCCGCGCCACCGAACTAAGACCAGGCGAATCCCTTACCTTTGAGCTTTTTACCCCCGAACTGGACGAAGCTTTTCTCAGCCCCGATGGGACGGCCGCGGTTTTGTGGCTGGCGCTGCGGGATGACAGCGGCAGAAGGCTGGCATCCGAACCAGGCATGGTGTTGGCCCTCCTGAGCGGTGGGGAATGGCAGGCATTCCTGCCCGGGGATGAAGGCTGGGAGGAGGCTTTGGCCGCCCTGCCCCTGAACATGCTGCCCGCCGAACAGAGGCCATCAGAAAGGGTCGAGGAGCCAGCGCTCACCGTCATCACGGACTACTACCTGCCTTACGTCGCCGGCACCACGCGCTGGCTGGAAGGCTCAATCGGTCATTTTCAGGATATCCCCTGGCTGGGCTACCCATCCTGCCTGGAAGTTTACTGCCGCTACGCCTACGACTTCACCGATGACGTCCATTTTCCGCTGGTGGCTTCCAAAGGCGGCACAGTAGTTGCCTCACGCGACAGCTGCCCGGATAATGGGACCAGCTGCACGAATTTTATAGTGCTGCGCGACCCGAACAACAATACCTATCAAATCTACTTGCACATGGCGCATGGAACTATCCCAGACGCGCTCACCCCCGGCACCACTGTCCAGCGCGGGCAGTATCTGGGTGATACCGATGACACCGGCTACAGCACCTCCCAACATGTGCATTTCATGGTCACCAACAGCGTCTGGCTGGTTGATGACGGTTACTACTGGGGAGCCTCAATCGATATTCGCTTCGCTGACGTTCCGATTAACAACGGCATCCCGCGCACCTGCTACGAAGTGACCCATTTCCCGATCTATGACGGCGCCACCCAATGCCTGGGCAACCCGAACGACCCCCTGAACCCGAATAACGACTGGTTTACCTCCGGAAACATCGGCGCCTTCCCTCCTAACGGCAGCCTGACCCGCCCCGTGGACGGGCAAGTTGTGGCTGGCGGCGCGAACCCGCTGATGGACGTTACCGCCTCTGTGAGCGATGATGTGCATGTGGATGCCGCCCAACTGCTGGCCTACCTGGACGGAGGATGGAGCTTTCTGGGACCAAAAGTCTCGCAGCCGCTCAGCCCCGGCGTTTTTGATTGGGACGTGAACCTGTGCCAGACCGGCGCATTCAACGGTCCGCTCCAAATCGGGCTGGCCGTATGGGACCACGAAGGCAATTTCCGCGCGCCGCTTTCTGTCCGCATTATTCAGGTGGACCATGCCTGCCCTCCGCCTGAAAGCCAGCTTGAACCGGCCGAAAGTTTTGACTCCACCGCCGTGCGCCTGAGCTGGACCGCCCAGACAAGCGGCGTGCCCCTCGGGCAGTTTGAACTGCAGTGGCGCGAGAGCCTGCAGCCCTGGTCTGCCGCGCAGAGTTTTACCTACACACCCGAAGCGCGCCAAGCCTGGTTCCTGGGTGAGTTTGGAAAGAGTTATGACTTTCGCTTGCGCGCGCTGGACAGCAACGGTCAGCCGGAAGCCTGGCCGGCCGGTGAGCTGCCGGAAACCAGCGCGGTGTTACCCGCCGGATGCGCGCCCGACAGCCTGGAGCCGGATGACAGCCCCGGGCAGGCAAATCTTCTCGCGTCGGGCGGCAGCCTGAACGGCAACCTCTGCCCGGCAGCCAACCCGGACTGGTTCGCGCTCCCGCTCGTGGAGGGGGAACACTACCTGGTGTCCGCCCAATCGCTGGGCGGCGGGGCGGCGGTGCGTCTTTCGCTCTACGCGCCGGATGAAAGCACGCTGCTCTTGAGCGCGGAATCCCCGGATTTTGGAGAGTCCGCCCGGTTCCATTTTTATGCGCCAAGCTCTGGCACCTACTTACTGAAATTGGAACCCCTGGTGGACGGGCTGGCAGGCAGCGCGGCGCAATACCAATTAAACCTGAGCAGCGCAGCGATAACGCATCTGCCGCTCCTGTTCAGGTAAGCTTAATAAGGGGAAAATTAGACGCCCAGCAGAGCGGAAAGCACGAACACAAACAGCGACCCAAGGATAATGCCCAGGGACGTCCAGTGCACGTGCCCGTACTCGCGCGCAGAAGGGATGAGCTCGTCCAGCGTGATGAAAACCATTACGCCGCCAGCAAAAGCTAACGCACCGGGGACAAACGCTGTGAAGTTCACCAGGAACAAACTGGCCAGCAGCGCCCCGACCGGCTCCGCGAAACCGGATAAGAAGGCTACGCGCAGCGCGTCCCGCCGGCGCACGCCGCCTTTGCACAGCGGCAGCGCAGTCGCCAGCCCTTCGGGTATATTGTGCAGCATGATTGCCAGCGCGACAAACAATCCGAACTGCGGGTTGTGCATGTAGCCCGCGCCCACCGCGATGCCTTCGGGCAGGTTGTGCAGCGTGATGCCGATTGCCAGCAGGATGCCGGAACTGATTAGCTTCTGGTCCATCGGGCGCTTGTGTAAACCTTGCTCGCGCAGCCTGGCAAAACGCCAGCGCCTGCGGGGTCTGAGGTCTTCGCAGTCGTCTGCCTCGCCTTCCGTGGCATGCGCTCCGTGGTATTCCACCTCACCAAAACGCATATGCGGGGCCAGATAATCCAGCAAAAACATAAAACAGGCACCCACGCCAAAACCTAAGGTAGCGGTAAGTGGACCGCCAAGCTCCCAGGCCTTATTTACAAGTTCCAGAAACGCGAGACAGATCATCACACCCGCGGTGATGCCCATCAAAAAGCCGTAGGAACGCTTGCCTGGTCTGCGGATGATCGCAATCAGCCCGCCGAGGCCGGTTCCCAGGCTGGCGATCAGGCTGAGAAGCAGCACATTGACCAGTGGGGACAGTTGTGAAATCATAGTTTTGTCAGGTCTCTTATTCCAGCAAGTATTGCGCCTGATATCCGGGCACAGTAAAACATATTATTTTATACCTTAACCAGATTCTGTCCAGTTCGCTCAGCTTGAAATGATGCTGGTTTTATCTGCGCGGTTGGGGACGAGGCACAAAAAGCGGAAGGGTTCGCTGCCATTGTTCACGTAAGTGTGCGCCGCACCGGCCGGGATGAACACCACATTCCCCGGTTCTACCGTATAGGTCTCTTCACCGATGACCACATTGGCGCTGCCGCTCAACACGTACTGCTCATGCTCCACCAGGTTGGTATGCAGGGGCATGCTGCCGCCGGGCTGGATGGTGAAGCAGCGCATGGCAAAATTTGGCGCTTCTTCCGCGGAAATCAATACCTGTTTGCTTACGCCGACACCGTCCGGGACAGCTTCAGCGGCCACTTTTTCGATACGTTTTACGCTCATCGTTTCTCCTTATGCGCCTAATTCAGTGGTTATCTGGGTCTGTACCAAGGATTATATCAACCTTGCACCGGCGCGCATAACTTCGCCCAGCCTGGCGGCAGCAACTGCCTTAATAAAGCAGACTTTTCAATCTGCAATATAATCAAATTACAACTGAGATCAAAAGAATGGACGGTGAAAATGGCAGATAACAATCCTGAGGTCAATGTCCAGCGCCGGCGTAAAGGCGCGAAACCCACCACCCAGGCGCAAGCCCCCACCCGCCCAGGCAGCGGCAGTTCTTACCCAAGCGGGGGCGGCGCATCATCCGCCGGAACTGGTGGATATTCCGGCGGCACTGGAATTCCCGGCGCTAACATCCTGCGCACAAGCGGCGGCAAGACGGGCTGCGGCTCGGTCGGTCTATTTATCATCGCGATGATTGTTTATTTTCTCTTTTTCCGCGGCAGCGGCAGCCAAATCACCGAGCCGGGCTATGAATATCCTACCGAGGAACCCCAGGCAGCTTTCCAGCAGCCAACCGCCCTGCCCGCCACGCGCACCCCGCGCGCAACTAACGCCTCCGGAGACACCTGGACCGTGATGGTCTACCAGGACGCCGACGACCAGGCGCTTGAGCAGGACATTTTCATCGATATGAACGAGATGGAACGCATCGGTTCCACCGATAACGTGCGTATCATCACCCAGTTGGACCGCTTCAAGGGCGGCTTTTCGGGAACGGACAACTGGGTCTCCGCCAGGCGCTATCTGGTGCTTTATGACGACGACCTTTACACCATCAGCTCAGACCTGTTGATGGACCTGGGCGAAGCAGACATGGCGGACGGCAGCACCCTGGTGGATTTTGTGACCTGGACTGTCCAGAACTATCCGGCGGACCGCTACATGCTGATTATGTCCGACCACGGCATGGGCTGGCCGGGCGGCTGGAGCGACCCTGCGCCTGCCACCCCTGACCAGGGCAGCGCGCCAATCATTAGCGCCCTCCAGCAAGATTCCATCTACCTGAACGAGCTTGACCAGGCGCTGGCTCAAATTCAGGCGAATACCGGCATCGAGAAGTTTGACCTGATCGGCATGGACGCCTGCCTGATGAGCCAGTTGGAAGTCTTTACTTCCCTGCAGCCCTACGCGCATTACGCCGTGGCTTCCGAAGAGACGGAACCCGGACTGGGTTGGGCGTATTCCGCGTTCATCAGCCTGTTGATTGACAACCCCGGAATTGATACCGCCGACCTGGCGACCAACATCGTGGAGACCTACATCCAGCAGGATGAACGTGTGACAGACGACCAGGCGCGCAATGACTTTTTGGCGCAGAACTCCAGCTCAGGCGGTTTCTTCTCAAGCCACCGCATGAGCGCTGAGCAGCTCGCCAGCCAGCTTGAACAGAATGTGACCCTCACGGCGGTAAACCTGGATAATCTGCCCGCGCTGAACCAGGCTTTCAACAGTCTGGTTTACGACATGCAGTCCCTCAACCAGCAGGTGGTAGCCAGCGCGCGCAGCTACGCGCAGTCCTTTACCAGCATCTTTGGCAGCCAGGTGCCGCCTTCGTACATTGACCTGGGGCACTTCATCCAGTTGGTCTATAAGAAATCCGGCGGGGATGCGGCCATTCGCCAATCCGCGAACGACGTCATCAACGCGCTGAACGCCGTGCTGGTGGCCGAAAAACACGGCCCCAACAAACCAGGCGCCACCGGCATCGCCATTTACTTCCCGAACTCCCAGCTTTACAGCAACGCCGCCACCGGCATGCGCTCCTACACCATGGTAGCCGACCGCTTCGCGCGGGCTTCGCTCTGGGATGATTTCCTGGTCTTCCACTACAGCAACCGCTCCTTCAAGGAAAGCGCGGCTGAGGCAGTGACCCCCTCCTCCTCAGCTATCACGCGCACCCCCGGCGGCGGGCAGATTAGCGTTTCGCCCATCCAGGCTTCCGCCACCAGCGTCACACCCGGCGGCTCTATCAAGCTCAGCGCCGATATCACCGGCACGAACATCGGCTACATCTACCTGTTTACCGGCTTGTACGACGAGGCTTCCAATAGCATTTTTGTGGCTGATACCGACTACCTGGAGAGCCCCGAACAGGACTCGCTCAACGGCGTGTACTACCCGGTCTGGCCGGAAGGCGGCGCTTTCCGCATGAACTTCGACTTTGAGCCGCTGCTCTTCTCCATCACCGACGGCAGCCAATCCGCCCTGGCAATGTTCAACCCGGTTTCGTACGGCGCCAGTGCGGAACAGGCGATTTACGCCGTGCGCGGGACTTATACCTTTGCCGATACGGGCGAGCAGCGCACGGCCGAACTGTACTTCAAGGACGGACAGCTCTTCCAGGTGTTCGGCTTCAAGGGTGAGGATGCAGCCCAGCAGCCCTCGCAGATTACGCCGGTCGCCGGGGATATGTTCACCATCGCCTACCGTTGGTTGAACCTGGACAGCGCCGGCAAAGTAAGCGGCGAGACCGTCACCGATGGCGATACGCTCACCTTTGGCACAAGCGCGTTCTCCTGGGAGCAGGTTTATGCCCCCGACGGGCAGTACCTGGTGGGCTTTTTGGTGGCGGATTTGGACGGAGCCATCACGCCGGCGTACACGCAGATTGCGGTGAAATAGCGTTCTGGCTTTTTGTGTTGATAAACGAGACTCCCGCATGGGAGCCTCGTTTTGTTGCCTTCTATTGACGATTCGTCATTGCGAGCCCCCGCTGCAGATCCATCACGGAATCTGGAAACACAAGAAGGGGGTGCAGCAATCTGCCTTTTTTTAGAGCTCTCACACTTGAGAGTTCAGCTTTATTTCAAATACTTTTTACAACCTATGTGTCATAGGTTCTCGAATGATTTAAGGGCAGACTGCCACGACCCTTTGCCACATAGTGGTCGCATATTGTTCAATAGTGGGCGTAGGTTGGGTGCAGCGACACAGGAGCGGAACCCAACGGCACTACCCAGCGTACTTCACGCACCTACCAATCGTTTTTTGTTGGGTTGCGCTCCGCAGATTAATTTGCTAATTAAGACCCGCTGTCGCTCCACCCAACCTACTGACACTTTCCGTGCCAGTCCCCCCTACTCATACCGAAACCGCGCGATTCCAACCGAGAAAAACAGCAGCGCGAAGCCCAGCAGCACTGCGCATTCCTGCAGCACCCCGGCGGGCCCCTGCCCGCGCACCGCGATATCCAGAAAACCCTGCATCGCCCAATAAGTCGGCAGCACCTGCGCCGCGCTGCGGATCGCGGATGGGAAAAGTTCAATCGGATACCAGCATCCGCCCATCATTGCCATCAGCATCCCGATTAAAACTGAAAGCCCATTTGCCTGGGATTCGCTCTTAACAAAAGTGCCCAGCATCGTGCCCAGGGCGGCAGCCGCCAGCGTGAAAGACACCATGACCATCGCCAAACCGGCCGGCGATTGCCCCCACTTCATCTTCATCACCAGGATCCCAAACACAATCAAAATCGTCATCTGCACCAGGGCGGTCAGCCCCTGCCCAAGAATCGTGCCTCCCAGGAAAGCCGCCTTGCTGGTCGGCGTGACCAGCAAACGCCGCAGCGTGCCGTTGGCGCGTTCGTACGCCAGCATCCCCGAAAGCCCGATGAGCGGAATGAAGACCCAGGTGATCATCTGCCCGGCGGTGGAATTGGCTTTGGCATCGTACTCAATTGGGTCCGCGGTGCTGCCGACTACGCTTTGCAGCCTGTCGGGCGCCTCCGCGAGCATGGTTTGGGCTTGCGCAAAAGCGCTGTCGTAGAAAGCCTGGCGCGCGGTTTCGTCCGCGAAAGGTTGAAATTCCGCCGCGCGCGCGGTGCTCACCCGCGCCACGTCCGCCAGGCTGGCAATCCGGCTGGCAGCTAGCTGTACGGCTTGCTCCACTGCGAGACCGTTGAGCGTGTTGGGCTGTTTACGCAGTTCAAGCGAGGCACTCTCCAGCGTCAAAGCGTCCGCCGTAAAATCCGAAGGGATAATCAGAACCGCTGAAACTTTGAGCTGTTCAAATTCCTGCAAAGCTTGGTCGTACTCTGTCAGCACCGGATTTACCGCGCTGGACTTCGCCAGCTCGTCCAAAAGCGCCTGCGAAAGCGCTGAGTTAGCCTGGTCCACGACAGTTAAGACCAGCCGGGGGTCGCCGGTCTGGGTGGTGCCGCCGCTGATGAGATAGATAAATACCAACGGCAAAATAATGAAGAACATCCACTCCATCGGACTGGTAAAACGCAAAATGGTATCTTTTTTGATGATAGCCAGCAGCTTTTTCATCATGCGCCTCACTTTCGTACCAGCCCGCGCCGGCTGAGCAGAATTGTCCCGAGCGCATAGAGCAGCGCGCCCATGATGATTAGCGCGGTTATGTGGGGTTGGATCGCGGACAGCCTGCCGCCCATACTGAGGATGCGGAAGCCCTCAATTGCCCAACTGTTAGGCGAAATCTTGCCCACCGTGCGCACCCATTCTGGCAGCAAGCTCATGTCAAAAAAGCTGCCGCCCAGGATCCCGAACAGGAGCGCGATGGCGGAACCGGTAACTGCCACCTGCCCGGGCGTTTTCAGCACGGAGGCCATCAGAATACCCCATCCGGAAGCGCCAAACGCGGCCGCCAGAATCAGCAGCGCGACAGCCAGCCCGTCCCCCCACGAAAGCCGGAATAAAAGCGAAGTGCCGCCGATTAAAATTATCAGCTGCGCCGCTGCCGTGAGAAAAATGCCAAAACCTTTCCCACCCAGCACAAAACCCGGGTTGGTAGGCGAAATTAGCATGCGCGCCAGCGTCCCGGCCCGGCTTTCCACCAGCAGTGAAGCCCCGCCGAAGGTCACGGTGTACATCAGAAACAGCATCGCCATGCCCGGCGCGAGGTATGCCAGAATGTCAAATTTCGCTCCGCTGCCTTCCACGGTATTGGAAGTAATCAGGATGGAAGCGCTGTCGGAATTGCTCCCAACCACCTCCCACCCCACTTCCGCGCCCAGCGCGGCTGCCTGCTGCGCTTGGATGGCGCCCGAGGCGAGCAGCTGCTTGATAATCAGGGTGCCCGAGACCCGCCCGACTTCCACCTGCTTCAAAAAGCTTTCCAGGATGGAGCGCGCGATGCCTGTGGACGTCGGTCGGGTAGGATTTTCATAGAACTCCACCGCAACCACATCCCCACCACTTTCCGGGGTGAAGATACTCGCGGAAAAGCCGTCCGGGACAACAATCGCCGCGGCCAGTTTGTCTTGGTCCACCAGCGCGCGCGCCTCAGCCGGGTCAACTAAAATTTGCGCGGCAATGAGCTCGCTGAGTTCCTTGGAAGTAAAAACGTCCTCCAAAGCCTGTCCCAATTCTCCGCTGTCCTGGTTCACAATCGCCACAGGTATCTGGCTGATGCCGAGCTGCGTGGAACCGGAGAAGCGGCCGGTAAGCGCGCCCATGCCCAGCGTGAGCGCGAAAGGCGCCAGCAGCATAAAGACCAAGCCGGCTGGATCGCGAAAGATCAAACGCAGGTCTTTAAATGCGATGAGGAAAAATTTGCGCAGGTTCATGGCATCAATCCCTTAAGGCGCGTCCGGTCAGGTGCAGAAACACTGCTTCAAGGTTCGGTTCGCGTATATCCACTGAATGGATCTTGATCCCCAGCTCGTTGGCGCGGGAAACCACCTGCGCCAGCAGTTCTTCCGCGGAGGGCGTGACCAGCGCCACGCTGTGGTCGCTCGGGTCCGCCTGCAAAACGCCACTGAGCGTTTTCAGCCCCTGAGCAAGGTGTTCAGGATCCTCATTTTCACCGAGGTGCAGGATCAGGGTGTCCATCTCCCCCACCTGGGCGGTCAGTTCAGACTGGGTGCCCAGGGCAATCAGCTTGCCGTGGTCAATGATCCCGACCCGGTCCGAGAGTTCCTGCGCTTCTTCCATGTAGTGCGTGGTGTAAAGAATGGTCATGCCGGCGTCGTTCAGGGACTTGACCGAATCGAGGATTGCCCGGCGCGACTGCGGGTCGATGCCGACGGTCGGTTCGTCCATAAACAGCAGGCGCGGTTTGTTCAGCAGCCCGACGGCGATGTTCACCCGCCGCTTCATCCCGCCGCTGTAGGTCTTGATGCGCTCTTTGGCGCGGTCTGCCAGCCCAATTTGCTCCAGCAGCTCCTTCACGCGGGTTTTCAGCGCACTGCCGGAAAGGCCGTACATCTCGCCCCAGAAATTCAGGTTCTCGAGCGCGGTCATGTCGTCGTAAAGCGCAATCTCCTGCGGAACCACCCCAATCAAGCGCTTAACCTCCATCGGATTTTTAGTTACCGAAAATCCGAAGATGGACGCGTCGCCTTCGGTGGGCGCGAACAGCGTGGAAAGGATGGAGATTGTGGTTGTTTTTCCGGCGCCGTTCGGACCCAGCAGGCTGAATATTTCCCCTTCCTGAATGTCAAAGGAAATATCGTCCACGGCTGACTTACCGCCGTATTTTTTCACAAGATTGTGGACTTCAAGCACAGCGCTCATTCATTGCCTCCATAACCTAAGGAATTGGAAATAGTATATAAATATATCATAATAAATCAGCAGCCATTCTGTTTATGGTCAGGAGACCGGCGCGATCAGAGCACGTCTCGTCATCGAGGCACGAAGCGAACTCCCTGCCGAATCACCCGTCATCGCGATACCCTGAAGGGTACAGGTCCTGCGAAGCGATCTCCCGGTCAGGCACACAGGCAGATTGCCGCACCCCCTTCCGCATTTTTGGCACCGGAAATATTCCTGCAGCGGGGGCTCGCAATGACGAATCGCGCGTCACCGCGAGGCACGAAGCGGTCTCCCGGCTGGTATTAAAGGCAGGTTGTCGCGCCCCCGTTGTATTTAATCCACGAGGCCGATTTGTTACAGGAAGGGGGCGAGGCATAGCGAAGCACCCCTTGTGGGACCTGCCTGAAAGTATTGGGCTTGTCACCCTGAGCTCGCGAAGGGTCTTCCTTTTGTCAGATCGCACGCGATCAGAGGGGTAATGTCGGGTTGGAGAACGCAGCCCGACCTATTGTATGCTATTGATCATATAATTACTTCATCCAGGAGAGCGACCTTGAAATGGAACAAAAAATAGATTGGGATCTTGAATATATATCTGGTGTTTTGTCCGACATTGAAACAATAAATTTGCCTTGGTCTGAGCTTGAAAGGGTAAGCATTAGGTTTGATTGGGACACAGCACTTGGAAGGCTGAGGCGTCTTAATCCTAACGTGTTTACAGATAAGCAAGCGGCTGAGTTCGCAAGTATTAAACGACGTCTGAGCATCCAGAAAGCGAAAATACAGACGCTGGGTTTCTTGTATCCGATGCCAGATTGATTTCGACCAAAAGCGGGGGAATTGGTTACAATAGAACCATTATAAAAAACGGATGCGGGACAGGAGCACGGGGTGTTATGGCGACAGAACTATTAGATAAAGCCAAGAGAAACAAAGCCGACGAGTTTTACACGCAGATGCCGGATATTGAGGTGGAACTGCGCCACTACAAGGAGCACTTCCGCGGCAAGGTGGTCCTGTGCAACTGCGACGACCCCTACGAGAGCAATTTTTTCAAGTACTTCGCGATGAACTTCAATTACCTGGGCTTGAAAAAGCTCATCGCCACCAGCTATTCCGATTCGCCGGTGGCATACGGGCAGCTGCCGCTCTTTGAAATCCAGACGCTCAAGAACCGCCCGAGCGCGGAGAAACCCGCCTGCCGGATTGAAATCACGGAAGTGCCGGATGAGAACGCGGACGGCGCGGTGGACCTGGCGGACGTGGAAAACCTGCTGAAGAGCCGCAAGAATGTTTTTTCGTTCCTGGAGGGCGACGGCGACTTCCGTTCGGCGGAGTGCGTGGAACTGCTGAAAGAAGCCGACATCGTGGTGACCAACCCGCCCTTCTCGCTCTTCCGCGAGTACGTGGCGCAATTGGTGGAGTATGACAAGAAGTTCATTATCATCGGTAATACGAACTCATTAACCTATAAAGAAATATTTCGTATGTTTAAAGACGACAGCATCCGTACCGGATATACAAACTTTAATGTCGGGATGCATTTTTATGTTCCTGATAGCTGGGAAATCTATCATAAAGTAGAGGACGGCCGAAAAGTTGTCAGAGTTGCATCCTCTTGTTGGTTTACAAATCTGGAAGTAAAAAAACACAAGGAAAAAATCACACTCTACCGGAGATACACGCCTGATGTCTACCCCCATTATGATAATTATGACGCAATCAATGTGGATAGGTACACAGACATCCCCTGCGATTATGATGGAGCAATGGGCGTCCCGATTACCTTTCTTGATAAATATAATCCAGACCAGTTTGAAATTGTCAAATTTCGCAAAGGCGATGACGACAAAGATTTATCAATAAATGGCAAATGTCCGTATTTCCGGATATTGATTAAGCGGAGGGATGGAAAATTATGATTATCAAATTGCACGAAATCAGCATCCGCGAGGTCGTCCAGGGCTACGTGGATAACGCCGAAGAGGGCGTGGTCGGCTACGGCGGCAGGTTGAATATCCGCCCCAAGTATCAGCGCGAGTTCGTCTACGACCCCGCCAAGCGCGACGCCGTGCTGGATACCATCCGCAAGGGCTTCCCTCTGAACGTGATGTACTGGATGCGCAACGCTGACGGCGGCTACGAAATGCTGGACGGACAGCAGCGCACCGTCAGCTTCTGCCAGTACGTCAATAACGACTTCTCCATCGACAACCGCGCCTTCCACAACCTCACCAAACCCGAGCAGGAGCTAATTCTCAACTACACCCTCATGATTTACTTCTGCGAGGGCGACGAGAAAGAAAGGCTGGATTGGTTCCGCATCATCAACATCGCCGGGCTGAAGCTGACCGAGCAGGAAATGCGCAACGCCGTCTACACCGGTCCCTGGCTCACGCATGCCAAATCCATTTTCAGCAAGAGCAACTGCGCGGCATACGGGCTGGCGAATAAGTATGTGAACGGCTCCCCCATCCGCCAGGAAATCCTGGAAACCGCGCTGGATTGGATATCCAAAGGCAACATTGAAGCCTACATGGGCGCGCACCAGCACGACCCGAACGCCAATGAACTCTGGCTGTACTTCCACAACGTGATTGACTGGGTGGAACTCACTTTCCCCGTATACCGCCGGGAAATGAAGGGCTTGGATTGGGGCGGCCTGTATGACCAATATAAAGATACGCTGTTTGACACGGGTAAATTGGAACAGGAAATCAAAAGTTTGATGATGGATGATGATGTTACCAACAAGCGGGGTGTGTATGCCTATGTGCTGACCCGCAATGAGAAAACATTGAATATCCGCTCTTTTTCTGAAAGCCAAAGGAGAGCAGCTTATGAAAGGCAAAACGGCAATTGCCGAAGCTGCGGGCTGCACTTTGAATTCTCCGAGATGGAAGGGGACCACATCACCCCCTGGCACCTGGGGGGAAAGACCCTGCCAGAGAACTGCCAGATGCTGTGTAAGGACTGCAACCGCAGGAAGGCCGGTATCTGACATTGAATGAGAAGCTGAACAAAAAACGCCTGTTCCTCTTCCTCTTTGCTTCACCCCTACCCGCGGCCCTTGGTCGACCTCAGAGTGTGCGCGCAGTCAGGAGACCGGCGCGATCAGAGCACGCCTCGTCATCGTGAGGCACGAAGCGATCTCCCTGCCGAATCACCCGTCATCGCGATACCCTGAAGGGTACAGGTCCTGCGAAGCGCTCTCCCGGTCAGGCACACAGGCAGATTGCCGCACCCCCTTCCGCATTTTTGGCACCGGAAATATTCCTGCAGCGGGGGCTCGCAATGACGAATCGGGCGTCACCGCGAGGCACGAAGCGATCTCCCGGTCAGGCACACAGGCAGATTGCCACGCCGTTTTGCCTGACAGACCGGGCTGGTTTGCGCCGAATTCGATGGCAAAACGGCTCGCAATGACGAATCGGGCGTCATCGTGAGGAGCGCAGCGACGCCTGCTCCCGAAGGGAGGGTGCGATCTGCCTGTTTACTTGGACAGCCCCTTTGATATCGCCGATCTTGCGTAGCACCCCAGCACCGAAGGTGCGTGTGGGCAGACCGCGCGAAAGGCCTGACACCGCAGGTCTCCTCTTTTCTAAGGTCGTAAAGCGGCTTCCACTCTTCAAGCTGCCGCTCCAGACCGTGTTATCCGGTCGTACGGGCGAAGCATCCTCGATTAGCGTCCTGGATGAGACGCGCCGCCCATTTTAGGATGCTTCGCCCCTACCCACGGCCCTTGGTCGACCTCAGAGTGTGCGCGCGGCCAGGAGACCGGCGCGATCAGAGCACGCCTCGTCGATTAGCGTCCTGGATGAGACGCGCCGCCCATTTTGGGATGCTTCGCCCCTACCCGCGGCCCTTGTCGACCTCAGAGTGAGCGCGCGGTCAGGATGTAATTCTTATGTTGTCAATAAGCAAAAACAGTAAGCACCAAGCAAGCGCTGACGCTCTCAAGAGTTGATTGGTCAGCGAAATCTGAAGCACGCTTTACAGTTCGGGGTCCTGCTCCAGCAGCCCGTAAAAAGGATAAATGCCCTGGCTGGCCAGCCCTTCGATGACGTCAGGGCTGAGCATTTCAGCAGCATGGTAGTGCAGCCCAAAGCGCCGTTGAATTTCGGAAATCGAACCAGCTTTATCAGCCGCCTGGATGATTTCGTCGCATTTGCTTTCGTTATAAGTTGTGCGCAGCGCCGCGCGGAATTCCTCCAGGAGCGCTTGCCTTCTGTGCGGATCCGCGGGCAGAGAAAAGCGCATGCCGGAATACTTGCGGTCGTACGCCTCGCAAATCTTCTCAACGCTGAGTGCGGGGTACGCGCCGCGGAACACCACCAGGTCCTGGTCCAGCTTTTTGCGCGGCACAGCCAGGGTCTTGGGGTAGCCCAGGCTCAGGAGCAGCACCGGCGCGGCCAGCAAGGGCAGTTTGTACATTTCGGCGACGACGGGAATGCATTCCAGGATAGTGCCGACGTAGCAACTGCCGATGCCGTAAAGCCAGGCCGCGGTTTCAACGCTCTGCGCGGCGCAAACAATATCGTCCATAGCAATGGTGTAGTGCCGAAAGCTTTTGTTGCAGGTGAACGGCGCGTTGTTTTTGCGGCTGTAAACCGCCAGCTTGTGCCAGTCCAGCAGGAAGATCAGGTTCACGGGCGCTTGCGCGATGAAACTTTGACCGCCGCAGAGCTGCGCCAGCTGCTGGTTCTTAAGCCGGTTCTTTTCCACGATGATGGAATAAGGCTGCAAATTGCCGCCGGTGGCGCTGTTGACTCCAGCGGCAAGCACTTCATAGAGGATTTCCTCAGGAATTGGTTCCTCTTTATAATTGCGCACGGATTGGCGCGCCTGCATCAACCCGACGGCCCAGTCCGCTCTATCTAAATCTCTTTGCATCCTTATACCTCGCTGCTCTTACTCCTCTATTTTAATGGATAAAAGCAGTTATTTGGGCAGCAATAACAATTGCAGCCCTGAATTTCTATGAAGATTCCGCATTAATGCGGTCAATTCCTGAATTAATCGATCGCGAAAGCCTTATTCCTCTGCGTCCCGGGAGTATTTCTCATCCAGCTTAGCCAGCAGGAAGGAAACGAGACCACCCGCCGTAAAGAGCAGCGCGCAAGCTGCGATCATACCCAAACCTCGCACGCCCGAGGGGATGATAGCCAGGGTGGACCCGACCACGATGCCCAGGATGATGTGGTACATCAGCGCGTAATACTTTTTGAAAAGCCAGGATACCAACCTGGCAAACAACAGCACGCAAGCCAATCCGCCCAGCGCCAGAGGAATGATAACCCCAAAGTCCAGCCGGCTGATGCCGCTGGCCATGGGTTCGTACAGACCGAGATAAATCAGGAAGTTGGAAGGACTCATCCCAGGAACAACCACACCCAGCCCGATCATCGCGCCGCTCAGCAGCCAGCTGCCAAAGTTTTGCGCCATTTGCACGCTGCGAATCGTCTCGAGCCAGCGCATCAGGAAGAGTGTTCCCACTGCCACCGCCGCCAGCAAGCCCCAATGCCAGCTTTTACGCCCGTGTTTTCCAGCAGTTTTAAGGAGTGAGGGGAAGGTGCCGGCGATGAAACCGATGAAGAGCCAGGTGAACTGCGCCGGATGATGCCCGAACGCCCATTCAACAACCTTGGAAAAGGCGAGCACGCCGAGAATCCCGCCGATGCCCACCGGCAGAAAGTAAATCAGATTCTTGAGGAACTTTTCGCGCAGATTCCCGAGCCAGCGCATGAGCGGTTCGTAAATCCCAAACACGACTGCCAGCACGCCGCCCGAAAGCCCGGGGGTGATAAACCCAATCCCGACCAGAATGCCTTTCAGCAGCCGCAGAATCCAATCCGCAAGCGTGGTTTTAGGTCGGGTCGTGGTGTCATTTGTCATAAGTTGCTCCTATATGTGATGACTCAAGCGCCCTAATTATAGCCCTAAGCGCTCAGTTGGTGTTTTCGGGTTTTAGGGGCCGGATTTCAGACAATCATGAGCCCGATGATCCAGACCAGCATAACCGAAAGAATGATTAGCGCGAAGCGGCCTGCCGCGCGTTTATCCTCCGCGTCCTTCCAGTGGTAGCGCCTGGAAAGCAGGATCACAAGGATATTTGTCAGGTACACCAGCGGAATGACGCTGCTGATCAGGATGAATATGAGCGGGTCTGCCATCTCGTTCCTGCCCAGGATGGCATAACCGATCATGGCAATCACCCAGATGATACCGCCCAAATAACCTGGCGCGCTTTTGATCCCGTGCATTTTTCGCAGCCGAGCCACAAAGACGCCCAGCAGCAGTATTATCGCCAGGCAGCCAGCCAACAACCAGAACGCGCTCAATGCTGATCTCATGAATAATTCCTCCGGAATTCCGTCTCTATCAATTATACCCACACCCGCTTTCGCCTTTTACTGCCGCCAGACATAAAGCTTATATAAGGACCGGAAATCAGAATGGCATTGTGCTACACTGACTTAATATTTAATCTAAAGTTTTGCGATTGCTCACAAAGAGGTGACCAATGAACCAATTACCTTTGAAAACATGGGTTTGTAATGTGTGTGGTTTCTCCTCCGCAGGCGCTGAACCCCCGCACGGCTGCCCGCAGTGCGGCACCGACCGCAATCACTTTGAAGAAATCCCCCCGGCTGGCAAGCGCTACCTGATTATCGGCGCTGGGATAGCCGGCGTCAGCGCTGCTGATGCGATCCATCAGGCGGACCCGTATGGGAAAGTGGTTCTGCTCTCCGACGAAACTGAACTGCCTTATTTCCGCATGAACCTCACCCGCTACCTCGCCGGAGAATTGGACAGCAGCAAGCTTGACCTCCATTCCCGAGCCTGGTACCTGGAAAACCACATTGAACTGCACCTGAACACCAAAGTGGTTGATATTGACGCCCGCTCGCAGCAGGTGTTCAGCGCGGATGGGCGCAGTTACGCATACGACGCGCTCATCATGACCACCGGCGCGTCGCCCTTTGTGCCGCCCTTCCCGGGCGTTGATCTGGCAGGCGTGCAAACCCTGCGCACCCTGCGCGACGCGAACGCCATCCTGGCTGTTTGTGCCCGGCCTGTGGATGTCGTCTGCATCGGCGGGGGTTTGTTGGGTCTTGAGGTTGCCGGCGCGATTTCCCGGCGCGGCGCGCAGGTGAGCGTGGTGGAAAGCCTGCCCTGGCTGCTTCCGCGCCAGTTGGACCAGGCCGCCAGCCGGATTTTGCAGCAGAAAATTGAATCGATGGGGATCAAGGTGTTTACAGGCGCGAAAACCAAAGCGCTGCTTGGCGAGGAACACGTTGAAAGCGTACAACTGGAAGACGGCTCTTTTCTGCCAGCGGATCTCGTAATCATCAGCGCGGGGGTGAGCGCCAACCTGGAACTCGCGCGCAAAGCCGGGCTCGCCATCAACCGGGGAATATTGGTTGATGACATGATGCGCACCTCCGACCCTCTGATTTTTGCCGCTGGAGACGACACAGAACATCAAGGCCGTATGTACGGTCTGTGGATACCCGCCAAGAGCCAGGGCAGCATCGCCGGCTTCTCCGCGGCAGGTAAGCCCGCCAAATTTGCCGGGGATCCGCCTTCCGCGCGCCTGAAGGTGCTGGGCATCGATCTGTTCAGCATTGGGCAGATTAGCCCTACTGAAAACGGGGATTTGCTGCTCGTGGACGAGAGCGGCGGTAACTACGCCAGCTTCCTTTTCCGCAAAGGCGTACTTATCGGGTCCATCCTGCTCGGGGATGCCTCACTGGCGGCAAAGGTGAAGAACGCGGTCGAGGCGCAAGAGGATTTCAGCGCTCAACTAGGTCAGGGCATCAGCGCCGCTGCGTTCAAAGAGGCTCTGAAAGCCTGACCAACCCAATAAAAAAAAACAGGCGGAGGTTTCAGTACTCTCTGCCTGTTTTTTTGATGCAGAAGGAACAGTTACAGACGGCGTAAAACGATGCCAGGATGTGAAGGTCTGATTTCCAGGGCGCCCTCCGGAAGATGGTAAAGCCGGGAAAGGCTTTCCGCGGTCAGCAGCTGGGCCGGCGTCCCCACGGTCACAGAACCACTGCCGTCCACCAGGACAGTTTCGTCGCTGATGGAAAGGGCAATTTCCGGGTCGTGCGTGGTCATCAGGATAGTCGTGCCGTGTTTCCGCAAGTCGGAGAGAGTTTGCATCAGGCGGTACTTATTGCCCAGGTCCAGGTGCGCGCTGGGTTCGTCCAGCAAGAGCACGCGCGGTTCCTGCGCGAGTGCGCGCGCGATAAGTACCAACTGCCCCTCGCCGCCGCTGAGCTGATCTACATAGGCGCCAGCCAGTTCCGGGATGCCAGCCCTGGCAAGCGCCTGGCGCGCGGCTTGTTCGTCTTTTTCCCCCGGCGCGCCAAACAGCGCAAGGTGCGGCGCCCGCCCGAACAGGACGTACTCCAGCACGGTATAGGAGTAAGGTTGGCGTTCAGTTTGCGGCACCAATGAAACGCGCCGACCTATTTCCGCCCGGGAATAATCCTGCAGCGGTCGGTTTTCCAACAGCACCTGCCCGGCGGAAGGCTGCAGCCAACCCAAAGCTAAATAGAGTAAGGTCGTCTTCCCAATCCCGTTCGGTCCAAGAATGACCGTCAGGGTGCCGCGCCGTAATTGGTAATTCAGGTCAGTGAAAATCGGCTTGCTGCGTGTATACCCAAACGCGGCGTGTTCAAAGCTCAGCAGGCTGGCGCTCATGCGCGCACCCCCTTGCCCAAACCCCGCGCCATCAAAATGATGAATATGGCCGCCCCCAGCAATGAGGTGAGGATGCCCAGCGGGATTTCTCCAGCCATCAGCATGCGCGCCAGGTCGTCACAAATCACTCCAAACGCCCCGCCCAACAGGATTGCCGCCGGCAGGTTGCGGCGCGTATCCGAGCCGACCAGGCGCCGGGCTATGTGCGGAATGATCAGGCCAATCCAGCCGACCATCCCCGCCACAGAGATAATCGCCGATGTCGCCAGAACCGCCGCGATCATCATCACCAGCCGTTCGCGCCGGGGCGCCGCACCGAGTGAAAACGCCGTTGTCTCATCCAAAGCCAGCAGGTTCAAGCGCCAGCGGAAAGCGAAAATGACTGCCAAACCCAAAAGGCAGGCAGGCAGAACCGCCAGGAATTTCGTCCAGGTAATGCTCGCGAGCCCGCCCAGCATCCAGAAGGTAATTTCAGGCAGCTGGCGCAGGGGATCAGCCAGATACTTGACGATTCCCAGCCCGGCGGAAAACAGCGCCGAAACCGCGATGCCCGCCAGAATCAGGCGCAGCAGCCAGCTCCCCACGCGGATGCGCCGCGCGAGCAGGTACGAGAAACCCAAGCCCGCGAACGCGAACAGCGCCGCCATACCCTGCACAAGCGCGGCGGATGCGGAAAAGAACACAATTGCTAGCGCGGCGCCAAAAGCCGCCCCCTGAGAAACGCCTAAAAAGCCGGGTTCCACCAGGGGATTGGCGAAAATCATCTGAAATACCGTCCCGGAGGCTGCCAGTACCATACCCAGCAGCAGGGAAGTCAGTAAACGCGGAATGCGCACGTTGACCACCAAACGCTGAGCCAGCAGGTTATCGCGCAGCTGGTCTATGCGCAGCACGCCTGCCTGGGGATAGCGCCCCAGAAAGACCGACAAGACCAGCAGCAGAACGAGCACAGCGGCAAGGACAGCCCACACCCAACTTTTTTGGGTGCGTTCCGGCTGGGCTTTCAGAAGGGAAGCGTCGTCGTTCAATCGATGTCGCCCTGGGTAACCGGAAGGATGATCGCGTCGTAGCTGGCCGCGTCTACTCCATAGGCGAACTGATAGAATTCGCGCGCGGACTGCAGAGCGTCCACCTGACCAAATTCGTCAGGGTGCAGCAGGCTTGCCAGCCACTTGAGGCCCAGCAGCCAGCGCGTGTCGGGTTGATCCCAGCTGTAAATATCCTTGGGGAAACCATAGAGTTTGCCGTCCTTTACCGCGCGCAGCAGCTGCCATTGGGGATCCTGCTTCAGCATCGCGGTGACATCACTCGGGTTCTGATCATAAGAGATTATCAGAATCACGTCCGGGTCCCACGCCGCTACCTGCTCGATAGTGACCTGAGCCCAACCAGAGCCCAGGTTAGCCTCTTTCCAGACCGGGTTGGCGCCAGCAAGCTCCACCATCCGGGTTTGCATCCAACTGGTCGGCGGCACGTCAAACGCCACCGCGCCATCCTTATCGGAGTATTGCAGCACAAGCACGTTCGGCTTTGCGGCTGCCGCGGGCACCTTTTGATTGATTTCGTCTACTGCGCCCTGGTAAAGTTGGATAAGTTCCTGCGCGCGGGCGTCATTACCAAAAATCTGACCCAAAACCGCCAGGTCGCGCGTGTATTGCTCGGGGGTCTCAAAATCCAGATATACCACAGGAATGTTCAACGCCTCAATGGGGGCTCCAAACTTTTCAGCTTGTGAACTCTTCATCAACACCAGGTCGGGTTCGGCAGTGACAAACTGTTCCACGCCGGCGTCGCGCTTCAGGAATGCCTTTTCTGCGTACTGTGTGTCCAACAGTTTAATGAAGTTCACATCGCCCTGAACAGCATCCTCAAACGCGACGACGCGCTCTTTCGCCTCAGGGAACATATACAGCGCATCAAGGATCATCAGCGATGCTCTGCCGCTTACTGCGATTTGCTGGGGAAGCTTATCCAGTTTTACTTCGCGACCCAGCGCGTCTATCACTGCGATGGGCCCGGCAGCTTGCGGTGTTTGCGTTTGAGCAACTTGCGCGCACGCCGATAAAAGCAATGCGAAGAGAAGGAATAGCGTGGCACATCGTTTCATACTTAACTCCTGGTAATCTGAGTGTTTTGTGTATCTGTCAAAAATTTCAAAATGTTCTGAATTTGCATTTGCCTGAAGCGCCGCACCTGCCCTTCGAAAGCCGAACCCGTCAGGTTTAGTTCGTCTTGCGCCTTCAGCCAACTCCGCGCGGCTTTGATCTGCTCTGCGTAGACCGCGCTGCGTTCATCCGGGCTCAGTTCCGGGAAGAAAAAGAGCTTGGCAAACCATTCCTGCCGGAATTCGCGCGGGGATGGAACGGGCGAGCGCAGCCAGCGCGAGAAAGCGGCCTCGCCTTGGGTAGTGAGCGCGAATACCTTACGGGCAGGCGCGTTATCGCCGCTCTCAAGCCGCGCGGAAACCAATCCGCCCTGTTCGAGCTTATTCAGCGCGGCATACAGCCTGCCCGGCTTGACTTTCCAGATAATACCCAGGTTCTTATCCCAGTTTTGCAGGATGTCGTAGCCATGCTGGGGTTTTTGCCTGAGCAAGCCCAGCAGGGTGTATTCTAAGTGAAGGGGTAAGGCGGCTCTGGGCGACATGGCTGATACTCTCTATTCAATAAATGAATAGCAGGATTTTACCATATTCGCATCAGGATGGGGGAAAATTACACCAAAACGCTGCTTTTTGCCTGACTGCCAAGGTATCAGCGCTGGAAGGCCTGCTGGTAAACCGCCAGCACGCGCTCGCGCGCCAGGTTATGCTCCACAATTGGGAGCGGATAATCCACCCCCACCCGGCAGCTGGCAGCCCCCTCCAACTCCGCGGGCATTTCCCAGGGAGTGTGGATGTAGCGATCCGGCACACCCGTCAGCTCCGGCACCCAGCGGCGCACGTACGCCCCAAGCGGGTCAAACTTTAGCCCCTGCAAAATGGGGTTGAACACGCGGAAATACGGCGCCGCGTCCGTGCCCGTGCCCGCCGTCCACTGCCAGCCGCCGTTATTGGAAGCCGGGTCGCCGTCCACCAGCTGGCGTATGAACCACGCCTCGCCTTCCTGCCAGTTTACAAGCAGGTGCTTGACCAGAAAAGAGGCGGTGATCATGCGGGCGCGGTTGTGCATCCAACCCAGGCTTGCCAGCTGGCGCATGCCGGCATCCACCACCGGATAGCCGGTGCGTCCGGATTGCCAGGCAGCCAGGTCCAGAGGGGCCGTGCGCCAAAGGATGAGTTTTCCCGCCGGGACGAAAGACTCCGTGAGTACGCGCGGAAAATGATACAGGATGGACAGGTAAAACTCGCGCCAGATCAATTCGTTCAGCCAGGTCTCCGCTCCGGCGCGGGCGCTTTCCGTTGGCGCGCTCAACCACGCCCCGCGCGCGGCCTGGGCGGCTTGCCGGGCGGAAAGCATGCCGAAACGCAGGTACGGCGAGAGCGCCGAAGTGCCCTCCAGGTCCATCCGGTCGCGGTTCTCTTTGTAGGCGTAGATTGGTCCGTCCAGGAAAGCGTCCAGCCGGCGCTGGGCTTCCTGCTCGCCCGCCGGGAATTCGGCAGGGGCGGGTTGGTCAGGCAGGTCGTCGGAGGCAAGCGCGGGCAACGTTGGGAGGGAAAGAGGCCTGCGGGCGAGCAGGGTTGGCGGCGGCAAGGCTTTCCAGGCGCGGCTGAAGGGCGTGAAGACGGTGTAGGGCGTACCGTCTGCTTTGAGCACAGCCCCGAGCGCTTGCCCACCAACGCCCGGGAGCAGTTTCAGATTCGCGCGGCTGCCGACCAAGCGGTCGCGTTCGCGGGCGTAGGGGGAAGCGTCCTCCTCCGCGAAGACAGGCAGTCCGCCCAGCTCCTGCGCCAGGCGCGGCAGTTCTTCAGACGGGTCACCGCTGCGGATGAGCAGCCCGGAGCCCAGAGCGCGCAGATCTTCCGCCAGCGCGCGCAAGCCGGCAAACAGAAATGCCTGCCGGCGCTCGGCCGGCTTCGCCAGCAAGTGCGGGTCCAGGACGAAAACCGGAACGAAGGCGCCGCCGCCAGAGAGCGCGGCTTGGAGGGCAAGGTTGTCAGTCAGTCTCAAATCCCGGCGTATCCACCAGATGGCCATGGGTGGCCTTTCGAATTGGCGGTGCTGTAAGCTTTGCTAATTTTACCTGACGGGGGAGAAGACGGCGCTGGAAATTTTTCCGGGTGGACAAATGCGCGGGTGTTTGCTATAATCTTGGCACTTCGGGCGCGTAGCTCAGTTGGTTAGAGCGCACGGTTCACATCCGTGAGGTTCGGAGGTTCGAGCCCTCTCGCGCCCATGCTACTCATTTCTGCTGGTCTACTGACCAGCAGTTATTTTGTGATATTCAAATTTTCCACCGGGTTTGAACACGAAAACTTTTGTCCCATCCATGCACCCAGTAAGGGTGTAATAAAGGTTCGAGGCAAGTCCCCTTCAGGTGATCGAGCCCAGCTGCGCACTGCTTGCGGCTTGTCGCGCCCATGTATTTGTTCCTGCTGGTCTCCTGACCAGCATTTTTTTCAGCAGTTTTTTTACCTTTGAACTGGAAGTGCTCATATTTTCTTACCAGCGTGCCCACGCAATCTCTTACACCATCAATACTTTCCCCAGACATATTCTTCACTAGCTTCTCACGGACTTATCCCCACAATAATCCGGGTCTGCGAGTAATACCCGGACGTCATATCCGCAGACTCCGTGCTCAACTGCCGGCCGCAAAAATACAGTACCAGCCCCCCTTCCTCAAGCCCGGCAAAACCGCTCTCCGGGTAAGTCTCAGCCAGGTACGGCACCAGGTCCATCACGTGCCCCGAAACTTCCTGCACCCCCTCCGCCGGCACGCGCGCGACCGCAGAAACCGTTCCCGTCCCCATCTCCCCGCCAATTTCAATAATCACCCGACTGCCTATCAGGCATTCTCCGGCTTTCAGGTCAAATTCCCCGGGTGTATTCAGTCTCCCGCTCTCGTGCCGCTCCAGGTATTCCTGCAGGGCAAAGGCGCTTTGCGGGGTGCCCAGCCAATCCAGCCCGGAATGCATCCACAAACCGTTGTATCCCAGATGTTCCCATGAAACCACAGTCCCCATGCTAAGTTCAAACTCACCGCTGGCCAGGATGTCCGGCCTCCAAGGAAGCACCCGAAATTCTGGCAGATAGATATCCCCATCTCCACACGCTGGCTCGAACCGCATTAAAACCGGCCCTCCGAGCAAACTCAAGCCCGAAAACTCCATCCAGGGAGGTATTGGAGTCGGCTCCGGGGTAGGGCTTGGGAGTTTGATCGCCGAAGGCGGCAGCGGCTTGGTCGGTCTTGGGTCGGCTATCCTCGTATCAGACGCCTCGGGTAGGGAAGCCTCCAGGAAGGGGTCCACAAGGAACGCGGTCCCCGGCATGGGATTGAAAAGCTGGGGTTTAGACTGCCTGAACAGCATAAACCCCAGAATTATCGCAATTAAACCCGAGCCGATTCCAACCCCGCGAATCAGGTTTTTGTTGAGTTTAGGCATCCTTTTTCTTCAATAAGATGAATGAACCCGCTGAGACCAGGGCAAAGAACCCCCCGGCAGCCTGCAGCAAGCCCGGACCAACCAATCCGCCTGTCCGAGGTGCCTCGGTAGGGACCGGCGTGGGGGTTTGGGTTGGATCTTTCGGCGTAAGAATCTGGG
>DIXT01000008.1 GCA_002436085.1 Anaerolineaceae bacterium UBA6073 | reverse complement strand
TTCTTCAGAGGCGTCTAAAGAGTGGGTACAATTACTGAAAAACAGGATGAATAGAGAACTCTCCTTGACTGAACTTTTCTCATCTATGCAAATATGAAACAGTATCAGGTCATTCGTAGGTCATTTTTGCGGTTTTCTCGCGCCGTTTGTGCGGATTTTCACTAAGTGAGAAGATGTTCGCCTGTTCAATCCTCTTTCAAGGGTCCATATTCCCCGTAATCCAGAACCTCACGCGTGCCGGTCTGCGGATTTGGGGGTCCAACAATTCCTTTTTCTTCCAGACTCTCAATGATGCGGGCTGAGCGGGAGTATCCAATGCGCAGCTTGCGCTGCAGCAGCGAGACGGAAGCCCGGCCTTCGTGGCGAATAATCCGGATTACTTCCGTTGTAAGCGGGTCCTCGTCACTATTTCTACCCGTCTCTTCCCACAGCGGCGCTTGAACCTGGTCGTCGACCAAAGGCGGCCGGGACTGAGAGGCAAACACCGCGATATCCGGTCGTTCCTCTCCAGCTTTTTGCTGCGCCTGATTTCTCCAGAAATCCACCAGGCGATTAAGCTCGGCTTCGGAAACAAAGGTGCCTTGCAGGCGCACTGGAGCAGGGGAATCGGGTGCCTGGAAGAGCATATCGCCTTTGCTAAGCAAGCTTTCAGCCCCAAGCTGGTCGAGAATCACACGGCTGTCGGTTCCAGAGGCGACCGCAAACGCAATGCGGGCGGGGAAGTTGGCTTTGATGAGGCCGGTGATGATATCTACGGATGGGCGCTGGGTGGCAAGTATCAGATGGATACCTGTAGCGCGCGCGAGTTGGGCTAGGCGGGTCAGCAGTTTTTCTGTTTCGCCTGGCGCCAACAGCATCAAATCCGCCAGTTCGTCAATTACGACCAGGTAAAAAGGCAAGATTTTTCCGCCAGAGGCGCTCTGCTTCGCGTTGTACTCGCTGATATTGCGCACGTTGGATTCCGCGAAGATGCGGTAGCGCAAATCCATCTCGCGCTGCATCCATTGTAAAGCGCCGACCACCTTTTCCGCGTCAACAATGACCGGCGCGAGTAAGTGCGGAATACCGTTGTAGCCTGTCAATTCCACGCGCTTGGGGTCCACCAGTACAAAGCGGATTTGGTCGGGGGTGAGCGTGAGCAGGTACGACGCCAGCAGGGCGTTCACGCAAACCGATTTACCGGATCCGGTTGTGCCCGCGATGAGCAGATGGGGCATGTCCGCCAGGTCCGCAGTATAGGGTTGGCCAGCCACGTTTTTCCCCAGCGGGAACTTGAGCGGGTTTGGATTGGTGCTAAAGCCGGGGCTCTCCACAACGTCCAGCATGGAGACGATAGAGGTGCGGTTGTTCGGCACCTCAATCCCGATGTAGCCCCGGCCAGGCACAGGCGCCTGAACGCGGATTCGCGAGGCTTTGAGCGCCAATGCAAGGTCATCCGCCAGGCTGACAATGTTTCCGACGCGCACACGTTTTTTGCCAGTGCGCGACTCCACGAAGTCCGGCTCAATGCCGAACATGGTTACTGCCGGACCGCGCCGGATTTCCACCACGCGCGCAGGGGTGTTAAAGGAACGCAGCGTTTCTTCGATTACACGCGCGCGGTCCTGGTCATTTTCCTGGTCCGCCGGCTGCGCTTCGACAGATGAAAGTACATCTTCAAAGTCCGGTAATATCCAGGTGCGGGATCCGCTTGTTTTGCTGGCAGGTGCTTGGTCCGTACGGGCCGATGCTAGCTTGGGGGAAACAGGCGCAGGCTCTGTTTCTTCTCTTTCAAATTCGCTATCATATTCCTGGTCCGCAAATCCGTTGTGCTTGGCCTGCAAATCCGCGGCTTTTGCCTTGATGAAGCTTGCGAAGCGGGCATGATTGTCCTTTAGAAGCTTTGCCAGCCAGAGTGTAAAGTCGGACATGGAAAAATCTACCAGCAGCACCAGACAAATCAGCAGCCAGGCGATGAGCCAGATAACTGCGCCAGGCCGCCCGAACCAGCGCGTCAGCGTATCCAGAATGAAGCGGCCGGCCGCGCCGCCGCCGGAAACGCTGCCCGCGGTGGACTTCTGGCTGATGAGTTGGAACCAACCCACCGCATTGAAAAAAATCAGCATTATTCCGATGATGCGCTCACTGGAAAGGTCTGGGAATTGATCCATCTTCCGTAAAAGGAACCAGGCGCCTGCCATAATCAGGATGACCGGAATGGCATAAGCGCCCCAGCCGGTGGACTTATAGAGCGTATCAGACCACCACTTGGAAACGACGCCAGAATCGCCCAGCATCAGGCTTAACAGCGTCAGCAGGCCAATGACAATCATTACGATGCCAGTAATATCGACCCTGCGGTCGGGAGAGATGCTAAAGGACTTCGGAGAGGGCGCTGCTTTGCGGACCGTGGTCCGGGCGGCCGGGCGCCGGCTGCTGGATTTTGGGCTGGCCTTTTTCCTGGGCGTCGCAGAGGCTTTGCGCGCCCTATTGGCGGAAGCGGTGCGTTTCACCGGTGTCTTTGAGGATATCTTTTTTGTTTTAGGTTTTGCTTTGGCGCTCGTCGCCATTTTTCCTCCGACGGCAGATCTGATAATAGAGATTATAGCATTATTGTTCTAAACCGGCTTTACGCAGGGATTCATAGCCAGGCAACGCTGATATTCGCAAGGCTTGACAAAATTTGCACGATTTTGGATAAATGTTATAATCGTTGTATACTCATCAATAATAATTATTCAGAAAGTATCAGCTCTTCACAGACAAGAGCAAAATCCCGCCCAATATTTGAAATGAAATTATCTCCTAAACTGAAAACATAAATGACTGTCATTTTGCCGTCGGTCTGTTTGCGCGGCAAATAAAAAGTAATCATTTTTGTAAACACACATTGAAGGTGAAGATGGATATATTTGAACTTGACAAGAAACCTCTAAACGAACTGCGGCGCATTGCAGAAGACATGAATTTTCCCAAACCAATTCGCCTGAAGCGCGAAGGACTGATTGTAAAAATCGCCCAGCTTCTGGCGGAGCAGGAAGGTTTGGAAATGCGCGGCGGCGTCCTGGAAATAATGAACGAAGGCATCGGGTTTTTGCGGTCAAATTACCGGATTGGACCGGAAGATGTTTATGTGTCCCAGGCGCAGCTGCGCCGCTACGACCTGCGCTCTGGCGACCTTGTTATCGGGCATGTCCGCCCACCCCGGGAGTCGGAGCGGCACTACGGGCTGCTAAAGGTTGAGTCCATCAATGGGCTTACGCCGGATGAAGCGCGCAAGCGTGTACGCTTTGAAGCGCTGACACCTATCTTTCCGAATTACCGCCTGAATCTGGAACATGACCCGAAAAACCTAGCCACGCGCATGATTAACTTAATTGCGCCGATTGGCGGCGGACAGCGCGCGATGATTGTTTCACCGCCTAAAGCGGGTAAGACAACCATCCTAAAGGATATTGCCAACGCGATCGCGGTCAACCATCCTGAAGTCAGACAAATTATGTCGCTTATTGGTGAGCGCCCCGAAGAAGTGACGGACATGGACCGCTCGGTTGAAGCTGAAGTGATTGCCAGCACCTTCGATGAACCAGTCAACGCGCACGTGCGCATGGCGGAAGTTTCTCTGGATCGCGCTAAGCGCCTGGTGGAGAACGGCCTTGATGTGGTTATCCTGATGGATTCCCTGACCCGTCTGGCGCGCGCGTACAACATGGTGGTCAACCCCTCCGGGCGTACGCTTTCAGGCGGTATGGACCCTTCCGCACTATACCCGCCAAAACGGTTTTTTGGCGCTGCGCGCAACCTTGAAGACGGCGGCAGTCTGACCATTATCGCCACGGCGATGGTGGATACCGGCTCGCGCCTGGACGATGTGGTCTATGAGGAATTCAAGGGAACCGGTAATATGGAACTGCACCTCTCGCGCCGTCTGCAAGAACGGAGGATCTTCCCCGCTATTGACATAGAGAGGTCCTCTACACGGCGTGAAGAATTGCTGATGGATCGGGAGACTCTTCAGCGGTCCTGGTTGATGCGCCGGATGTACTTGCAGATGGTTGCTAATCCTCCCCAGGGCGCTGGCATGGACACCGCAGTGGCAACAGAAGCTATCCTGCAGCGCATGGAAAAGTCTAAAACGAATGCAGAGTTTCTTGAGGGTCTGGCCGACAATTAACCGGCTATACTGTTTTTAATATTTAAGAGGAAGTATGACAGAACAAAACACAAGCCCGAATAGGGGCGGCTCGCGCCAGAAAAATTGGGTCTCGTGGATTCTCACTGGGATCATCTGCGCAGGATTGATATCTGTGCTGGCCTGGCAGCCGAAAATCGCTGAATCTATGGCGGAAAGCAATGTGCCGCAAGTTGGCTCGGGGCAGGAGACTGTTGAGAGCCTGGAGGGTGCCGCGCTGCAAAGCACACCGCAATTTGTGCTTGCTCCAACCGAGGGAGCTTTAGTCCGGGAGCCAATCCCGCATACTGAAATTGACACGAGCCTGCGCACCAGCGCCATTGAGTACACGGTGACCGAAGGCGACTCGGTATTCAGCATCGCGCAGAGATTTGATATTAGCCCTGAAACGCTGCTGTGGTCCAATTACGACGTACTGAGCGATAACCCGCACGAACTCTCTATCGGGCAGGTACTGAAAATCCCCCCGACGAACGGAATTTGGTACAAATGGACCTCCAAGGATACGCTTGAAAAAGTGGCGGCAAAGTTCTCTGTTACCGTGGACGATATCAAGCTGTATGTAGGGAACAATCTCGACCTCAGCAATCCAGTAATTGAACCTGGACAGTACGTGATGGTGCCGGGCGGCTCGCGCGAGTATATGCAATGGGTCATTCCTGAGATTCCGCGCGGCGCGGCCGGCGTGGCGACTTCGCCCTTCTTCCAGTGCGATACAAGCGGAATGTATTACGGCGGCAGCGGATACTTCATCTGGCCATCCGCGGTGCATACCATCTCAGGCAACAATTATTGGTCCGGACACCTGGCGATTGACATCGGCGCGGGGATGGGTTCGCCCATTTACGCGGCGGATGGGGGTGTAGTGGTCTACGCGGGCTGGATGAACGGCGGTTACGGTAACGTGGTGATTATTGATCACAACAACGGCTACGTGAGCGTGTACGCGCACCTCAGCGCGATTTATGTAAATTGCGGCAATGCAGTCCCGCAGGGTACGCAAATCGGCTCAGCCGGCAGCACCGGAAATTCAACCGGAGCGCATCTGCACTTTGAAATTCGCTACATGGGCGGTTTTATCAATCCGCTGACGGTGCTGCCGTTCGGATGATATAATCATCGCGCGCGCTCCAGTAGCTCAAATGGACAGAGCAAGGCACTCCTAACGCCTAGGTTGGGGGTTCGATTCCCTCCTGGGGCATCAGTTCAGACAGGTTCGGGCAGCTTTCGGGCTGCCCGAATTGTTTTCCGGGGGAAGAAAACGGAATTCTATCGGACTAATAATCAGGGCGCAGCTAACGTCTTTGCGAGCCCCCGTTTCAGGTATTCCTTGAGCAATGGATTTGCGGAAAGGGGGCGTGGCAATCTGCCCGTCAATGATGATCTAAATCGCGCCGTTTCAGGAAAACCGAGAAATTGTTTTTTCTGAGGTCAGATTATACAGACCAGGTAATGCTGGAGTGCTTGACCGATGTATGTAAACCGGAATTGGTTTGCTATAAGTCGTTTGTTCCCCAGAACAACATCGATGAGATAGTATTGGTTGTAAGGCGGATTGCCGCGCCATTTTGCCTGCAGGATCCTGATTATTCCGAAGCAGACCTTGGCAAAATGGCTCGCAACGACGGAATTTTAGTTCTCACTTTTATTTCTTCTATAGAAGGTTGATATCCAGCTTTACAAAGAAAGAACAGCAGATTGCCGTGCCATTTTGCCCCTGGAAAGTTGGGCGCATTCCGAAGATGCTCATGGCAAGATGGCTCGCTTTGACCAATATCCATGGGAACTTGCCAAATTCCGGATAAAAAAGAGGCTGACCCAAAAGCAAAGGCCAATTATTAATACCCCACTTTATCCTCTATTATGAGCTAAATATGGGCTTCTATACCCACAAATGGACCTATTACGAGGCTTTACCCCCACTTTAGGCTGTCTCAAAAGCAATTTAATGACTTTTGGGACAGCCTCGTATTGGTTTAGAAAGGGAGGTCGTCGTTAAAGTCAGCATCCCCGTCGTCAGACTCAAAGTCGTCATCCGACTGCTGGCTCTCTTCCAGGTCTCGGCGGACCCAAAGCTGCAGCACGTCGCCTTCTTCCACGCTCAGCGCCTGGGCAGCAATAATCTGGGCTTCTTTTCTCAGCCCGATTTCATCCCGGTATTCCAAAAACATGGTCTGGTTCTGCTTCCAGGCGCGCGTGCAGCGCTCCAGCAGCGCCTGGCTGTCAAACGAGCGTACGCTGGTGGTCGCAACACGGTAAAGCAGCGGTCCTTCCAATACGCCACCTGTCCAGGCGGAGGCGCTGCCTTCTTCCTGGGGGTCGTCAATAAGGTCAAAATCGGGTGTGGGACCTTCGATGATGGTAATTTTGTTGTCCATTTTTCTCCAGCCGCTATGATACCATAGACCCGCTGAAAGCGGGGGGCGACTTTTGTGGTCCTATGATGTGTGAAGACAGGAAGAAACGGGCTGATCTTTTCCGAGATCAGCCCGTTCAGGATTCAGAAGCTGGCTAGTTGGCGGTGTTGTTCCAGAACCAGTTGTACGCGTAGTAGTAATTACCTTGCAAGCGGATCGAGATGCGCTGCAGCCCGACGAGATCCGAAGGGATGTTATAGGTGGCAGTCAGGGTGCCGCCCTCGCCGCTATTCAAGGTCGCAACTTCAATGCCGCCGATGCCGCGGGTCCACATCTTGCCCATCAGCACCTTGAACTCATAGTCCGCGGGCAGGTTGTAGGCTTTGATGGTGACTTTGCTGTCCTTCACCACGGACTCGATGAAGAAGTACGGGTAACCGGAATATTCATCCGCAGGGGGTACAGGCGGTTCGCTGCCAGTGTTATTCCAGAACCAGTTGTAAGCGAAATAGCCGCCAATGCCTTCCAGCCGGATCGAGACGCGCTCGTCTGCCGCAAGTTCCGCGGGGATGTCAAAGGTGGCTTCAAAACTGCCGCCCTCGCCGGAATTCAGTTTGGCGACTTCGATGCCCTTGATACCGCGCGTCCACATCTTGCCCATCAGAACCGTGAACTCAACGTTCTTGGGGAAGTTGTAGGTGTGAATGGTAACGTCCTCGCCTTTCACAACGCTCGCGATCGAGAAGGTAGGGATGTTGCCGCAACCGCAGTCGGGAGTTTCCTCATCCGGTTCAACGGGTTCCGGCCAGGTACCGCTGGGGTCGTTCCAGAACCAGTTATAGGCAAAGTAGGGATTGTCCGTGCCTTGGGCGCGAATCGCGATCTGGGCATGACCCTTCAAAGCGGCCGGGATGTTGAAAGTCGCTGTGAACGCGCCTCCCTCGCCCGAATTGAAGGTTGCTACCTCAATTCCGCCTTCCGCGCGCGTCCCAATTTCGCCCATCAGAACTTTAAAATTCTTGTTAGCGGGAAAGTCCTTGGTGAGGATGGTTACGCTGACGTCTTTTTCCACCGCGGTGATGGAAAAAGTGGGATAAGTGTCTGCCTGCACTCTGCCGACCCCCAGGAACAGGGAGAGTACGAGAACGAGTGCCGCTGCCTGTATTACAAGACGATGCTTTTTCATTTTTTCTCCTTCTACAAGGTTCGGGTGAGAAACATTTCTCGAACCGAAATAAATAAGTCATTCGGAATCAAGACGCTTGATAGGCTGAAAAAGTTCCACTAGGCTATGAATGTTTAAAGATTATAGCATCTTCGTAGTCGGAATCAAATATTTGCGACAGCTTGGGGCACAAATAAAAGAAAGAGCGTTTGCGCGCATGCGCAAGCGCTCTTTCTGGCATCGCAGTTAGATATTACTTCTGGGTAATTTTGATGGTTTTGGGTTGGGCTTCTTCTGCCTTGGGGATGTTCAAGGTCAGAATACCGTTTTCCAGGCTGGCTTCCACCTTGGTGCTGTCCAGGGGGGTAGGAAGCGAGACCACACGGTGGAAGCGTCCGGTGGGCAGTTCTGCCAGCAGATAGTCTGCGCGCTGGTCGCGTTCAAGCTTCACTTCGCCGCTGATGGTCACCACTTCGTTTACAATCTGGATGTCCACGTCCTCAGCGCTGACGCCCGGCAAGTAGGCTTTCAGTTCGTAGCCTTCTGGGGTGGCTTTGACGTCCATCGGGAAAGCGACCTGGGGTTCAAAATCGCGGTCCAATTCATTCATTGCATTGGCGAGCGCCTGCATCCGTAATCTGCGTCCGTAGGGGTTAATGTAAAAAGTCATTTCAGTCTCCTTATTGTTCAATTATTTTCTTGCCTTTACCTTAGCTGCGTGATATCAGATTTTTGCATACAATATGTAGGCGTTGCATTAGAAAATTGACGCAATGGACTGAGGGTCTATGAAAAATCGCGGAAAGATTTTATTTGGCGCGGCAGCAGCAGGCGTGATAATCCTGGTGGGGATTTACCTTTATCGCGGTTACCTGGGCAGACGCAGCGCCTCGGTCATCACCTTTTTACGCGCACCCGCAGAGCACGCGAATTGGAGGATTAGCGCGCTTTCTCGCTGTGGGGAAGCGCCCTTTCGCTTCCCAAGCGAAGGATATGTCGGTTACCTTTGGGGGGACAGCTTCAGACCTTTCCATAAACACCAGGGTATTGATATTTTTACCGGCACCGATGTGGGTGTGACCCCCGTATACGCGCCGTATGACGGCTATCTGACGCGCGAGGAAGGCTGGAAAAGCAGTCTGATAATCCGGGTTCCGGATGACCCCCTCAATCCGGGCACCCAAATTTGGTTGTACATGACCCATCTGGCAGACCCGCAGGGTATCAGCCTGATTTCTGAGGCTTTCCCGGCGGGGACACAGGACAAACCTGTGCATACGGGCGATTTGCTGGGCTATCAGGGCAATTACTCCGGAAACCCGGGCAATCCGACCGGTGTGCATTTGCATTTTTCCATTGTACGGGATGACGGCAGCGGTAAATACCTGAATGAGCTGGAGTTCGCGAACACACTCGACCCGTCCCCGTACTTCAATCTCCCTTTGAATGGGAAAAGCAACAAGGATACAATCCCGCTCTGTTCCAGCGCCGACAATTAACGAAGGCTGGATGCCAGCCCCCCCTTTCGACAGTCAATTACCGCAAAACGCGCGGACCCGGCCGTGCCACGTCGCATCAGGCTGAGCAGGCCTTAGGTTGTGAGTACAATTTCTATCAGCGTTTGGAAATCGGGGGAATATTCGCTATAATACCGACAATAAAAAGTGCAGTAGGAGCTGACATATGCAGGAAATTGCCCCCAATGTGTTTATTGAACACAACTCCCTCGGGTTGGTTACAGGTGTAATCCGAGGAAAAGCGGGCTCCGTTTTGATTGATTCTCCCAGCCGGCAGGATGAAATGCGATCCTGGCGCAGTGGAACGGCGCGCCTGATTACCGGAGAACCCAAGTTTCTCGTAAATCTGGATACCAATTACGACCGCCTGTTAAGCATCAAAGGCACCGACTGCGTCATCATAACGCATACGAACAGCCTGGTGCTGGAGAAGTCTAAAACGTCGACTTCAAAGCCGATTGATGAGAACCAGCTTTCAGGTGAGGGTCATGAGACATCCGTCAGCCCATTTCGTTTACTGCCGCCCGAAATAGTCTTTACTCAATCGCTCTCCTTGTTTTTGGATGATACCGAAATCCTGTTGGAGCACCATCCGGGCTCTAATCTTGCCGGGATTTGGGCTGAGCTTCCTGCCCGAAAGGTTATTTTTGTGGGTGATGCCGTGCTTCCGGACCAGCCTCCCTTCCTGGCGTATTGCGACCTGAAACGTTGGCTTGAGGACTTGAACCAACTGGGCAGCAAAAAGTACCGCAATTATCAGATCGTCTCCGCCCGCAGCGGGGTTCTTGATCAAAGCCAGGTAGAGCTGATGGTCGGGCATATCACCGCTATCCATGCCTTGCTCTCAGCGCTCATGGATGGCAAATCCAGCCTGGATGACGTACTTGCGCTGATCCCTGAGATAATGCAGCGTTACGAGCCAAACGCCAACACTGCCGACATGTACTACAACCGTTTGCGCTGGGGGCTGACCTCATACTACGAACTGAATCACGCTTAAAAACCTGAGGAATTGCACATGAATCAAGAGAATGGGTACGCGCCGTTGGTCGAACTCACCCGTGGTGCCATTGTTGAATGCGTCCACTATGGCGCGTTCGCGGTGGTGGATTCCCAGGGTAAGCTGCTTTGTTCGGCAGGCGACCCCGATCTGAGGACCTTTCCGCGCAGTTCAATGAAGCCCTTCCAGGTCTTGCCCTTCATGGAAAGCGGCGGGGTGGAGTTTTTTGGTCTGTCCGAAGAGGAACTCGCCATCATGTGCGCCTCCCACGCAGGTACGGACGCGCATGTGGCTGTCCTGCGCGGCATCCACAAAAAAGCCGGGCTGCAGGAATCTGACTTGCAATGCGGCGTGCATTACCCTTCGGACCGCGCGACCAGCGAAGCGATGCGCCTGCGCGGGGAGCTGCCCATGCCTTACCGGCACAACTGCTCCGGCAAACACAGCGGCATGCTGGCTGCCGCGCGTTTACGCGGGCTGCCGATGGAAAACTACCTTGAACTTGAGCATCCGGTGCAGCAGCGCATCCGCACGGTAATGGCGGAGATGAGCGGATTGACCCCGGACGCGCTTATCCCTGGGATTGACGGCTGCTCCGCGCCGGTCTACGCCCTGCCTTTGCGCGCTTTTGCCTACGCGGTTGCGCGCTTATGCGACCCGGTCGGGCTCTCCGCGGAGCGGCAAAGCGCCTGCCGGAAAGTTACGGACGCGATGCGCTCCTACCCGCTCATGGTTGCTGGCCCCGGCAAGCTGGATACAGTCCTGATGCAGGTGCTGGGGGATAAGCTGGTCTCCAAGGGCGGCGCGGAAGGCTATCAGATGATAGGCTTGCTGCCGGACGCTGACAAGGGAACCCCGGGTATTGGCATCGCGATGAAATTCTCGGACGGCGACCCGGACCGGCGCGCGACCTACAGCCTGGTGACGGCGATTCTGCAGGTTTTCGGTTTTTCAAGGCAGCTGGAAAACGAAGCCTATCGCGGGTTTGCTGACAGCGTGGTGCGCAACTGGCGCGGTCTGACTGCCGGTGAAAAACGGCTGTCTGCTCTTGCTACCGAGGCGCTTGCGCACTGCCGCTAAAGGGGGGAAGTTTGAAGCCTGCTGTCGAAGTATCCGCAGAACACCGCGAACGTTTATGCCTGGTGAATGAACGCCTCAACCAGGTTTTTGGCTACCCGGAGTGGCGCAATCCGCTGCCGGCGCTGGATGAACTGGTCAGCACTTTTCTTTCCCAAAACACTAACGACCTGAACCGGGATAAAGCCTTCGATGCAATCCGCGCCCGCTATGCTAATTGGGACGAAGTCTGTGAGGCTGACCCGGACGAGTTTATGCAGGTTATCCGGGTGGCCGGCCTGGCAAACCAAAAAGGACCGAACATTCAGGCCGCCTTACGGCGCATCCGGGAAGAGCGTGATGAGATTGACCTGGAGTGGCTGAAGGAGCTTCCAGTGGAAGAAGCGCGCGAATGGCTGCTCAGCTTCAAGGGTGTCGGGCGCAAAACCACGGCGATTGTCCTCTTGTTTTCGCTGGGGATGCCCGCCTTCCCGGTGGACACGCACATCTACCGGGTTTCAGGCAGAATTGGCTTGCGTCCCCAAAAGCTGGATGTGGATACCACGCATCAGTATCTGGAAGCTGCCGCTGACCCCGCGCAGTATTACGCGATGCATCTGAATTTAATCCGATTGGGAAGGGAAATCTGCCAGGCGCGCAAGCCCGCCTGCGCGCGCTGCCCGCTGGTTGAAATCTGCCAGTATCCGGATAAGGTTTTAGACTGAATTACGCTTTGGGTTCCAGGCTGCCAACCAGCGACCAGGGTCCCGTCCATGTGATTTTTACCTGGCGTTCCTGACCGGTCAGGTCTTCTTCCGAATCCACAAAGACAATCCGATTAGTGGGGGTGCGCCCGTACCAGCGGCCTTTGATGCGGTGTTCGAATAATACCGATGCGCTTTGCCCCAGTAAGCCCTGATTGAGTTCTTTCAGGATTCCTTCCTGCAGGTCTTCCAGAAGGCGGAATCGGCGCATTTTTTCCTCGGCGGGCACGTCGTCGGGCAGTTCACGCGCGGAATAAGTGCCGGGGCGGGGGGAGTAACGCGCCAGATGGGCGACGTCCAGGCGCAAATCCGCCAGAAGGTCGTAGGTTTTCTGAAAAGCCGCTTCCGTTTCGCCAGGGAAGCCAACGATAATATCAGTCGCGATAGACACGCCTGGAATGCGTTCGCGCAGTTTTGCTACCAGTTCGCGGTACTGTTGGTTGGTGTACCCGCGGCGCATTGCCAGTAGGATATTGTCATCGCCCGCCTGGATGGGAACCTCAATATGCGGCATAACTTTGGGAAGTTCCGCCACGCTCGCGATCAGGTCGTCGCTCATCCAATTTGGATGGGAGGTCAGGAAACGCAGCCGTTTAATTTCAGGGATTTCTGAAAGTAAAGCCAATAATTCAGGTAAGCGCGGGCTGCCAGGAATATCCAGTCCGTAGCGGTCGATAATCTGCCCCAGGAGGACAATTTCTCGCACGCCTTGGTTAGCAAAAGTGCGCGCGTCCCTCAGGATTCTTTGCGCGTCACGGCTGCGCTCGCGTCCGCGCTTGAGCGGGATGACGCAGTAGGCGCAAGCGTGCGAGCAGCCAAGCACTACTGGCAGGTTTTCGGACACCGCGCGTTTTTCCCCGGGCACAGCCACACCGAATTCTTCGTCGAGCATGCTGTCAATCTGCATGCGCCAGCTTTGGGCCTGGTCGGCTTGCTGCCGGTTTGAGAGGAAATCCAACAGCGGCTGCGGGTCGGAAGGCGCGGAAAAGACGTCCACCCAGGGGAAGCGTTTTTGCAATGCGGGGTTGCCGTGCACGCCGACCAGGCAGCCCATCAGACTGATCACCAGCTGTGGGTTTTGCCGCTTGAGGGATTTTAACGAACTAAGCCGGCCGATCGCCTTGTCTTCCGCGCTTTGGCGCACGACGCAGGTATTCAACACAATCACATCCGCGTCGTCGGTGCGGGCAGCCGGTTCGTAGCCCAGATTTTCGAGCGAACGCGCCAGCCGGCGGGAGTCCGCGGTGTTCATTTGACAGCCTTCAGTCCAGATGTAGTATCGCATAGCTGCTTATTATACAGTTTTCAAGGAATTTCCGAAGCCAAAGATGTTATAATCTTTACATCGGAAACCGCTATCGCAAGGTAAAAGGATTGCCATGGAATTTACAAAAACGGATTACAAACGCTGTATTGTTGTAAAAGCAGTTGGCCGCTTTGACAGCGCCACCGCCGGAGAACTTGAAAAGGTTTTGACCAACTTGATTCCCGCTGACAAAGATATTGTTCTGGATATGTCCGATATTAGTTTTGTTTCCAGCGCGGGCTGGTGGTCCATTATTCGTGTACAAAAAGAACTCAAGAAAAAGCGCGACGACCTGGTTCTGGTGGCGCTTAATGATAACGTAAAGGATTCCATGGACCTTATCGGCATCCTGCAGTATTTCACGGTCTACCCCAACATGGTAGAAGCACTGGGAAATCTTTAAACCTGACCGTATAAAGTTAAGAAAATGAGGCTGGCAATCACTCTGTGCCAGCCTCTTTTGTTTTATCGGATTTGCAGTTCGTAAACTGCTTTTTCGCGTGTGAGCGGGGTTGTGCCAGAGACTACCAGGACGACCTTCTCAACGCTGCCGCCGATGGTAAAGCTCACTTCCGCGCGGTTGTTTTCATCCAGCGCGACGGTTTGCACGCTCGGGCTGTCGCCAAGCGTTATCAGACGCAGCGCGTAGGATTGCGGCAGTGTGTTGCCCAGGCGCACAAAACCCGCGCTCTGCCAGCCCCCGCCGTCCTCTTCCAGATCCGAGGCGTAATTAATCGCGTCCAGGCGGAAATCATCCAGCGCCATGCCTTTGCCATTTACCGCCGCGTCTGTTACGTAGTCGAAGCGAATGTTTACGACCGAACCGACAAAGCGGGACAGGTCCACGCTTTCGGTAATCCAACCGTGGGAACTGCCATTCCAGCCGCAGCCGTAGGAATTGCCGGAAGGATTGCTGGTGGTGCAGGTGCGGGAGTTCAGGATTTGCCAGTTTTCTCCGTCTGTCGAGGCGGAAATGAAAACGTAGTCGTAATCTTTTTCAAGGTCGTACCAGGTGCGGAAGCTTAGCTCAGCACTGCCGCCCACCGCTGACAGGTCAAAAGACCGCTGGAGGGACATATTGGATTCATCCCCGAGATTGGACCAGAAAAAGGTGCTGCTAGCGGCCTCCCCAAAAGGCAAAATATTGACTGCCTGAGTGCCCTGGAAATTGAGCGTGTAGGTGCCCGGACAAGTAATTTCTATATAATCCACGCCGTATTGGTACACTTCCGTAAGCTCGGAGCTGGGGCAGGCGCTGACGCTGCGGCTGGCACGCGCGCGCGATGGGGAATAGCTGCGGTAATCGTAGCGGCCGTTCTCCAGGTTGGGGTCCAACAGGTAGTTGGCGGCAGCCCAGTCCATAAAGACTTCGTCAGCGGTGTATACCGTGCCCGTGGAAGGATTTATCAGGTTGAGTTCCCGCATCACTGTTTCCAGGCTCACCAGTCCGTTTTCTTTGTGCGCCACCAGGGCTTTAGTAGCCTTTTCGCCAAAGCGGTCCAGGAAGTAAGTCATAAACAGGTATGACGCGCCGTAATGGGGTCCGTTCTCACCCGTATCCCCGCCCCAGTCCGTCAGCTGCAGATCGGGGTTCAGGAGATAATCGTAATCAAAGCCGCCCGCGTCGAACTCGTTCACATGCTCTGCGAGCATAGAGAAACCTTCATTAACCCAGGTCTCCTCGTTGCGGTCCTGGTACCAATGAATCATGTGCTGGAATTCATGCGCCATGGTGCCGTAGATGTAATCTTCCCACAAGGCCACCGTGTCGGAGTTCATCAGAAACATCTCGTGCGCGTTGGAGTAGGGATGCGCTTCGGGGTGCACTTCGTCCGCGGAGGAGAAGTACCCGGCGATGGATGAGCCCAACCCGCCAGCGTAAAGCACGTAAAAGCGCGGGTCGTTATCCACGCCAGGGTTCCATTCCATCCCGAAGAATTCGCGGTTGGTGGGAATGATTTCCTGGTCAAAGGTTTCCGCCAGACGCGTCAGGTCTGATTCGCGGTAATCCACGCCGTCTTCAATCCAGAAATAAATGTTGTCGCCGCGGAAGCGCAGCACGGCTTCCACCTGGAAATTCTCGTTGTTATCTGTGTTAGAAACCCAAAAAGTCTTGCGGTCTCCGACTTCGTAAGGAGCGTTTAGGTCCGGCAGCGTGAAAGGGACATCCACTTTTCCGCCGAGACGCTCTGCCAAATCCACCGGGTCGTTTACTGGAACGACTTCGGCTTTTAGCGCGGCAAGATTATCCTGCGCCAGGAGTAGATCCGCTTGCGATAAGTCTTCTTTCAACGCTTCCTGCAGTGTTTCAGAATGCGCGGCTTCTTGGGTAGGGTTCCCCAGCGTGGGCAGGCTTGTTTCAAAGTCAAAGCCCCAGCGGTTTAGCAGCGCGCCGCCGGTAATGGTGAACACGCAGGCTGCGCAGGCACACAGAAGCGCCAGCAGAATGATGATCAGGACAATAATGGTAGTGGTGGATAACTTTTTCATGCATAACTCCCTGTGCGCCGCGAAATTCCGCGCCATGCCTGAGATTATACATCAGGGAGGCAGCTGGAATCGCGGAGGGTCTGTGCGTACTTAATCCGCGGCGTTGGCTGCGCGGTTCATTTCGATGCGGTGCCGGACGATTTTCTGTATCAGTTCAAAGGGCATGGCCTGGTCAAGCGGAAACTGTACCGCTCCCTTGGATGTTTTGTAACCCTGCAGCTCTTCGGCAAAGAAGAGCACAGCTTCCGGGGTCGGATAAAAGCCGACATACCTGGTTTGCAGGGCAAAATAGACCAGGATGCTGTCCAAAAAGAAAGCCGGCATGCCGTAGGATATTCTCTCCTGCGCTCCCGGCGCTGCCGCGCGAATAGACTGCGCGACTGCATTCAGGAGCGCTTGTTGTTCATGTGGAAACGCGGCGATGTATTCCTCAATCGTCTTTGGCGCGGATTGTGTTGATTTCATGAGTTTACAGTCCTGTGCGGGCGCGCCATGCGCAAATCGCCAGGGTGTGTTCGGGGTAGTGCTCGGAGGTATCCATGCTCAGACGGATGAGAAAGGGGCTTTCATAGGTAAACTGGGCGGGGTCGGCTTCCTCCAGGAAATTAAGCAATTTCGCGTGGACCTTGTGCAAGTTATCCAGCACTTCCTGAAGGGACTGCCGGTTTTTGACGAGTACCATATAGGCGTTCAGGGCGTCGATGCTGCCATAAAGCTGGGAGTAGACTGGCGCTGGTTGGCCTGCCAATATATCAGGGAGCGTGGAAAGGGTTTCCTGTTCCCAGCTCGTGACGTGTCCGATGATGTCTTTTACCGACCAGGTGCCGCTAACCCCCGGAAGCATCATTTGTTCCGGGCTGAGCCCTTCGATTGAGGACAGAAACTCCTGCCATCGTTGGTTGAGTATATCCAAAAAGTTTGCCTTGTTCATTTACTTTTGTGCTAGTGTTGAGATTATAACGTTTTCAATCTGGATTCTTGAGAAAAGTAAAAGCTTATAAGAGCAAAGTGATAATGTCCTAAAGTAGCAAAATAGAAATGTCCTGATATGGATGCGGTTTTTTGTAGGTCAGGTTGCGCACTCCAACCTGACGAAATTGGCGGCTTGAAAGACGCAAGCCGCGCTACGATCTGATAAACGAGGAGACCTACGGTCAAGAACCTCGCACGGTGTGGAGACCGGCGAGAACAAAGCCTGGTTCCATGGCAGTCTATTGACCATGAAAGAAATTGAGAGAAGACCGAGACAAGGCGCTGTCGTGTCCACCAAATCCGCGAACGCCACTCCGCTTGCGCCTGCTTACGACCATCCCTGGAGAACCTATGGAAAAAAGATAAATGGCCAACCTGTGCTGACAACTTTATCAACCCAATAGGAAATTTCTATTTAGCCTTGATAAGAAAAGTAAAAGCTTGGGATGGAGGTCCAGCCCCGCCATGCTAAAATGGGCAGATGAAAACTTCCTATCAGATGAGCATCTCCCAAACCGCCTTCAGGCTGACAATTTCCCTGGGGCTGCTCTTATTGCTTCTATCCGCCTCTTCGGCGGCGCTGTGGGACTCAATCCAGGGGATGCGGGAATTCAGCCGCGATGTTGAATTTGACTTTACCGAGTGGACCGCCCGGGCGCTTTTCCAGAAAGCGGTATCCGCGGCGCTGCGCGCAGAGCGATTTCTGGACCCCGCCCAGCAAAACGCGCTCGTGCAAACTTATCTGGAGCAGGTAAATACCACTGCCCAGTGGAGCGCGCGCCTGGACCAGGCGGTTGCCCAGCCCAAGCTGGCGAACCGCGCGGAGATTATCACGCGCACCCGCGCGGAGCTGACAAACGCGAAACAAAGGCTGGCGGCTCTTAGCCCATTGACCGAAGCGGTTATTCAATCCCGAACGGAAAGCATGCTGGCGGAGCTGGGATTCGGGCTGGGTGGGCAGGTGCTTCCGCCGGTGCTCTACCAGGTGACAGATTTGCCGCTGAATCTGATTGTCTCCCCCCGGGAGGAAATTCGCACGGTTTTCTCCACCAACCTGATTGCTGGATTGGATACGCTCCAAAAAGAGGCGATTGAGGATGGAATTTACACGAAATACGGCTATTCCGCATTGGTGGAACCCATTGGGGGGCTGGGAGCTTATCCGACCATGGTGATGCGCACCACGGATTTTAACTGGCTGACAGAAACCGTGGCGCATGAGTGGATTCATAATTACCTTACATTTACACCCCTGGGGATACGCTACGACGCGAGTCCGCAGATGCGCACGATTAACGAAACCGTTGCCAGCCTGGCTGGCGAGAAAATCAGCCGGGAGATGATCGCGCGGGACTTTCCGGACTATGCGCTTCCGCTGCCTGGGCCGAGGATGCGTTCGCGTCTGCCGGCAGAAAGCGCTGAGAGCTCAACTGTATTCAACTTTCGGGCAGAGATGCGCAAAACGCGCGTGCGGGTGGATGAATTGCTGGCCGCGGGGAAAGTGGATGAGGCTGAAGCTTACATGGAAGCCCGCCGTCAATTCTTCTGGGAGCAGGGCTATGGGCTGCGCAAACTGAACCAGGCGTATTTCGCGTTTTACGGTTCTTACAACGACCAGCCCGGCGGCGGCGCCTCTGGGAGCGACCCGGTGGGTCCGGCGGTACGCAGATTGTGGGTGCGCAGCCCCGACCTGAAGACTTTTATCGCCACCATCCGCGGCGTTCGGTCGTTTGAGGACTTGCAGGAAAAGCTAAGCCGGCAGCCTTAGCGCTTTTCACTCCCAGGGAATCAGCGGCCGGGAGATTTTTTCCAACAGAGCCGGGTTCATTTCGCCCTGGCTTACCAGGTCCCTGCCGCACTGCTTCACCAGGTCCAGGATTTCTTGCGCGCTTTCTGCCAACTCCGGCCTCTGCAAAGCGCAGGCGTGCACGTCCATTTTACTTGCATAGTATAGGGATATTTCCGCGCCCGCCGAACGCATGCCTTCCATGAAAGGGCCGAGCAAAGCCGCAGGTCTCCCTCTTTCCTCGCCTCTGCACTCACCACCCTTGCCCACCATCAACCGGATAGGTCGTCTCCTGACCCTGCGCACGACCTGAACGAAAATCTCCCTTATTGCTGGATCGCGCCGGATTTGTCTAGCACCCTCACGAAGTACCCCTGCCGGCACATTTGATCACTTGGTTGCTGGCTTGGTGGGCTTACTTCGTAATCAGGAGACCAGCGAGATCGGAGAACCCACCGGTAGGTTGGGTGGTGCGACACCGGGCGTTTATCTGTATTTAGCCAATCAGAGCGCAACCCAACTGTCTGAAGTCGGAGTGTTTGTGAGGCATAATCGCAAAGGGTGTTGGGTTACGCTTCTACGTCGCTTCACCCAACCTACAGCTGGAGACCTGCGGTCAAATGCCGCATACGGTGGGGTCCCACTCCGCTTCGCTTCGGGGATAATAAACACCGGCGCGATCGGAGGAGTTCCTTTCTTTTGTTTTCACTAAAACTAATTGTATTGGAACTTCCTCTTTTTTCCCTCGACTACCGACTTTTGAAACGCATACGAGGCAATGCGAGTTATCTTGCCTTCAGGCCAGATGGCTTATAATCAAGGCACTAAATTGAAAAAATGGAAAAACCTATGACTTCACCTGTCTTTCACTTCGGTCCAGAACCTCTTACGCCGCTGCTCATCGTCATTTCCGGTCCTTCCGGGATTGGGAAAGACGCGGTGGTGCAGGCGCTGCGGAAGGAAAACCCGAACACGCACTTTGTGGTCACGATGACCAGCCGCCCTCCGCGCCCGGAGGAAAGGGACGGGGTAGACTACTTCTTTGTATCCCGCCAGGAATTTGAACGCTTGATTGCTACCGGCGAGCTGCTGGAACATGCGCGCGTGTACTCGGACTACAAAGGTATCCCGCGCGGGCAGGTGCGCCAGGCGCTGCAGTCTGGCAAGGACGTGATTATGCGTTTGGACGTGCAGGGTGCTATGACTATCCGCTCCCTATGCCCGGAAGCTGTGCTGATTTTTCTGACTGCCAGCTCCCGCGAGGAGTGGATCGCGCGGCTGGCCGGGCGCTGCAGCGAATCCCCTGAGGAATTCGCGCTGCGTATCCAGACCGCTGAGCAGGAATACGAGAAACTGGACGCGTTCGACTACATCGTGGTGAACTCTGACTGTCATCTGCATGAGACCGTTGACACCATTCAGCAAATTATTAACACGGAACACCACCGCGTGCACCCCCGGCAGGTGTGCTTGTGAGCGACCAGACCCCGCAGGAAAACCCGTCCGCGCCCGAAGCTCCGCAACCAACGCCGAGAGCAGCGGCGCTCAAACTGAATAAACCCACAGTAACTTACATCCTGATGGGGCTGATTGCGCTGTTCTTTATCGCGCAGATGGTTTCCACGCAGTTCCTGGGCTTTGATCTACCAGCCGCCTTGCTAAGCAAAAGCCGCAGCGCGATCCTGTCCGGTCAGCTTTGGCGGCTCATCACACCCGTTCTGCTGCACGGCTCAGTCCTGCATGTCGGGCTAAATATGTACGCGCTTTGGATTCTTGGAAGGCAGCTGGAAAGCATCTACGGGCATTGGCGTTTCCTTGCACTGTTCCTGGTTGCTGGTTTTGGTGGAAATGTGCTTTCGTTTGTGCTGTCGCCTTATAACTCGCTGGGGTCTTCGACCGGCATTTTCGGCTTGCTCGCGGCGGAGGTCCTGCTAATCTTGCAGAATAAGCAGTTTTTTGGCCCGCGCGCCGGCCCGATGCTGAACAACCTGATTTTCATTTTCTTCCTGAATATTGCGATTGGTTTGGCTCCCGGCTCAAACATTGATAACTTCGGGCATTTGGGCGGGGCAGTGGCGGGCGGCTTATTCGCTTTTTTGGCCGGACCTAAATGGGAGCTGCAGTTCGGTCAAAACGCGCCGCGGGTACAGGACGTGCGTCAGAAAAGCGACGTGTGGCTCGCAGTTTTGATTGTTGCCCTGGGGTTTGGTCTGATCGCGGCAATCCCCTTTATTCAGTTTTAGACCGCTTGGCGGGAATTCATTAGAGCAAGGATTGCGCGGGTTAGTTCCGTGGGGTCTTGCGTATAGTCGTCCAGCAGAAAATCAGCATCTCCTGGCGCGAAATGGGTTGTGCCTGCCACGCCAACACTGACCATTCCAGCGGCTTTGGCAGCATTAATCCCATGGATTGAGTCCTCGAACACCACGCAGCGGGCGGGGGAGGTATCCAAAAGTTGGGCGGCACGCAGGAAAATATCCGGGGCGGGTTTGGAGGGCAGGTCTTCCCCCGGAACCAATGCCGTAAAGAAGCGGCGGATTTCAAACGCGTCCACCACTTTACTGATGTTCTCCAGCATGGCGGAGGAGGCGATGGCTTGCCTGGCGCCGAGACCGTCAAAGTAGGCAAACCAAGCGCGGATACCCGGGAAAAGTTCGGTTTTTTCTGCCAATTGCTCGCGGAAAAGCGTTTCTTTTAGCGCGACCACGTGCTGGTAATAGGCTTCATCGGGTTCGTAGCCCAAATAAATCGGGACGGTACTGCGGTTGTTGCCGCCGAAGTTCGCGCGGAACAGTTCGCGGGAGAACAGGGTGGGGCAGTCGCTGAAAGCTTCTTTCCAGGTCAGGTAATGCAGTTCAAGTGTATCCAGGATGGTTCCATCCATGTCCCACAGCACAGCCAGATTAATGTTCTCCAATTCACACCTCAACGAATAAAGTTGCGTAATGATAACATACCCAAAGTACGCTTCGGGTCAGCTCCGCGCATTTTTCAGGTATTTCCGGCTGCCCATTCTATAAGCAGAGGCAATTCAGAGCGGCACCCTGCATATGATAAAATCCTCTCCGGAATTCAGACCGTAAACCATGAAAAAGATGCCAGAAAACCAGAATTTACTGCCCACTGATACCCAGGAAGCTCCGCAAACCGCTGAGGAACGCTCCATCTTTCAGCGTTTCCTAAAGGTCGACGCGCACCTTTCCGCCCGGTTATTGGTGCAGGAGAAACCCGGGCTGCTGCGCTGGCTGATGATCATATTGGGGCACAGTTGTGACTCCTGGTATTGGCTTATTTTTCTCAGCCTGCTGCTCTTCTTCGGAAACGCAGATGTGCGCGGGCACACTTTATTTTGGATTTTTGGGCTGATAGGACTGGCAGCTTTTGTGCTGGCGCTAAAGTTCATCATCCGCCGCCCGCGCCCGGAGGGGGAATGGGGGCGAATTTACCGCGTCAGCGACCCGCATTCGTTTCCGTCCGGGCACGCCGCCCGCGCGGCTGGCATTGCGGTAATGATCGGCACGATGGCTTCGCCGCTGGCGATTGCCGGTCTGGGTGCCTGGGCTTTGGGCGTAGGACTTTCGCGCGTGGCGTTGAAACTGCATTACCTTTCGGATGTGGTGGTCGGCTGGATGATAGGCATTCTATGCGGCGCGGCAGCTGTCTGGATCTTCCCGCTTGTCGAACCCTCTATTATGCGCTTAATGCCGTAAACAAATCGCGCGGAGTTGTATAACTCCGCGCGTTGAATTGTTCCTCTTGAAAGCTTATGCCAGAATGACAGCGCCCATTCTTGGGATGGTCAGGTCCCGGATTTCGCCGGCTTTCACTTCGGCTTGTTTGTCGCTGATCTGGTCCTGCAGCAGGGTGTCATCCGCCAGCAGGCCGTCTACCCGCACGGAAATGGTTTGAGGGGAGTTGTCCAGGTTTATCGCGACGATGACAACGTCTTCGCTGTCCTTGCGCGCATAGACCAGCAGCGAACCCTGGCTGAGCAGCGGCAGATACGCACCGGTTCGCAGGACAGGCATGGCGTGCCGCAGCAGCGTCAGATCGCGGATCTTATCGCGCAGATTTGTGTTCCATGCGCTTTCGCTCCACGGGAAGGCTTTCCGGCACATCGGGTCGACGCCGCCGGTCAGGCCGATTTCGTCACCATAGTAGATGCACGGAGCGCCGGGGTAGGTCATCATGAAGAGATAAGCCAGGTAGAGGCGCTGGGTGTCCTCGCTGACAAGGCTGAGGAAGCGCGGCATGTCGTGGCTGTCGAGCAGGTTGAGCTGCGCGTAGGCGAATTCTTGCGGATAAATGCTAAGCAGTTCCTGCGCGCGCCTGGCAAATTGGGCTGCGTCCATCGTTTCGGGCACATCCAAGCCCAGCATGCCTTCTGCCAAAGCTCTATCAATCCGACCGCCCCCAAAGAATGCCAGGCAGGCATGGGTAAGCTGATAGTTCATCACCGCATCGAACATATCGCCTTGCATCCAGCGCTGTGCTTCGGTCGGGATTTCACCGACGATGTAGGCATCCGGATTGGCCGTCTTGACCACTTCGCGGAATTCGCGCCAGAAATCGTCGTCATCAATTTCGAAGGGCACATCCAGCCGCCAGCCGTCAATGCCTTGCTCCAGCCAGTAGCGCGCGACGTTGAAGATGTATTTGCGCACCTGCGGGTTGTTGGTATTAAACTTGGGCAGCCCGGGTAGGGACCACCAGCAGTCATAATTTGGGGTGCCTTCGTAAGCATGCAGCGGGAAGCCGCGCACGAAGAACCAGTCCAGGTAAGGAGACTTTGGTCCGACTTCCAGAATATGGTTGAACTGGAAGAAGCCGCGGCTCGAATGATTGAAAACGCCGTCCAGCACGACCCGGATGCCGCGCTTATGCGCTTCATTCAGCAGCTCTTTGAAGGCTTTGTTCCCCCCCAACAGCGGGTCGACCTGGAAGTAATCGTGCGTGTGGTAACGGTGGTTGCTGGCAGATTGAAAAATCGGGTTGAAATAAATCGCGTTCACGCCGAGATCTTCCAGGTAGTCCAGTTTTTCAGCAACGCCCAACAGGTCGCCGCCTTTGAAGCCGTTAACAGTGGGAGCGCTGTCCCAGGTTTCAAAATTGCCAGGTTTTTCCACCCTGCGGCTCCAGGCGAAGCGGTCGGGGAAAATTTGGTAAAAAACAGCATTTTTTACCCAGTCAGGGGTGTGGTTTAATTCAGCAGTCATCGATTTCCTTTTATTCTTGAGTAGAATACACATTATACATCAAGATAGGTTTGGGCGGACGGTTTTGGGAGTTAAACGGGGTTTGGCAGTTCCCAGGGCAGACGCTTGACAAGCCTCTTCCATTTCGGATATCCTTAGCCTTGGGAATGGTTAGGTCCCGGTGGGCTTCCTGGTCTTCAAAATCAGTGTCGGGTCGCGCTGCGAGCCGTAGTGGGTTCGACTCCCATCCATTCCCGCCTGAATTTTAAGGTGTGCTATGCAGAATTCACTAAAAAAGCCTCTTCGTATTCTGTTCCTGACTCTGCTGAGCCTTGCGTTGGCTGGCTGCCAGACTGCAGCCACACCTCCTCAGGCAACTCCGACCGTCATACTTGTGCCTGCGACACCTACGTTCCCACCACCGACCGCCACCAGTATGCCGACCGTGACCCCGACCGCCACCGCAGAGCCGATCCCGAGCGCGGCGCTGGAGGACCTGGACGGGCTGGAGCTCAGCCTGCTGCACCCGTGGATTAATGAGCCCGAGGCAGCTTTTACCAGCCTGGTGGAAAACTTTAATACCAATAATGCCTGGGGGCTTCGGATTATCCCGGGCACTGCCGGAAGCCTCTCCGCGTTGGCGGATGCGCTTGCAGAGGGCAACCTGGAAAAAAACCTCGTCATCGGAAATGGATTTGACCTGGCACCCTCCGCGAGGTCCGGCACGCTCATTTCTCTCATCCCGTACATGCGCGACGCGGAATGGGGGCTGGATGATGTTTACCCGGCGGAGTCCATCTTTGCCGCGCTGGCTCCCGATCCAGCCGATGGAACGGATTGGGGTTTCCTGCCGATTGCCTATCAGCCTGCCCTGCTCTATTACAACCAGAGCTGGGGGCAGAAGCTGGGTTTTAGCGCCACGCCCCGCACTCCGGCGGAGCTGCAGGCGCAAATGCTGCCTGCCGCGGCGGAAAAACTGCTGGACGAGGACGATACCAACAACGGCGCGGGCGGCTTGTGGATTTCCGATTCAGCCCAGGCGCCGTTGGCTTGGTACCAGGCTTTTGGCGGTGAGATTTCCACCAAAGACGGCGTGCTCAGCTTCAATAACGACGCGTTTCTGGAAGCGATAAGCTTCCTCAAGGGCGCATACGCGGTAGATGCCGCCTGGGTCGGGCTGCAGAAAACCCCATACGATTACTTCGCCCGGCGCCAGGCCCTGGCATACGAGGGTACGCTGGACGATTTACTAACACAGGAAGGCTTTACCGCGCGCGCAGGCAGCGGCGATGAATTTACCACCCTACCGTATCCCAGCCCGGACGGCAGCGGCAGCATTTCACTTGAGACGCTCTCCGTCGGGATACGCGCCGGCAGCAACGCTGAGCAGCTTGGGGCATGGCTCTTTGCGCGCTGGCTGCTGAGCGCGCCTGCACAGGAAGCTTTGGTGCACGTCAGCGGATATTGGCCGGCGGCGGGCGACCCCAATGCAATTGCGCCGGACTACGCGCGCCAGCACCCGGCCTGGGCCAGCGCCTTACAAGTCGGCGTGCGCCTGCAGTTGGCTCCAGAACGCGAAAATTGGGCGTTTTCCCGGGTTGTGCTGCAGGATGCTCTGCGCAGGGCGTATCAACTCGACCTGGAGTATATTCCCACGGTTTTGGAAACATTGGATGCGACGCTGGTGGAACTTGCTGGAGCAGGCAGTGGCGACTGAACTCCCGAATGTGAGCGTCTATTGCGACGGAGCTTGCAGCGGCAATCCCGGACCGGGAGGGTGGGCAGCAGTGCTGCTGTTTGAGCAGGGTGCGGAGCGCGTTTTGCAGGGCGGCGAAAGAGACACGACCAACAACCGCATGGAGTTGACGGCCGCGCTGCAAGCTTTGCGCGCCCTGAGCGAACCTTTCGCCGTGACCTTCATAACGGATTCCAGCTACCTGATGAACGGCGCAACGCTTTGGCTGCCCGGGTGGAAAAAACGCAACTGGAAACGCAAGGAAGGCGCCCTGGCGAACATTGACCTTTGGCAGGCGCTTGACCGCGAAATGCAGCGTCACCAGGTGCGTTGGGAATGGGTGCGCGGGCATTCCGGCGACCGCAACAACGAACGCGCTGACAAAGCTGCCAGGAACGCGGTGCCTAAAAACTAAACTTCTGCCGGACTAAGAGGGCGGGCCTATTTCAGGCTCCGGGAAGGCGCTCTTTTTGTTATACTTTGGGGGTAAACGGAAACCAAATCTGCGAAAAGCGGCCAGGTAAGCGCGTGAATACCTACATCAACCCACAGGATAAGACTTATCTCAGTTTCACAAAAGCGCGCGCCGCGCATTGGGACGCAGTTGCCACCAAACCCCCGAGAAAAATCAACTGGAGCGCGTACTATCACCGCCGACTCAAGCATGTCTACCAGCACGTCATCCCGCCCGGATGCTCGGTGCTCGACCTGGGCTGCGGCAAAGGCGACTTGCTGGCGTCTGTTCAGCCTGCCTGCGGCGTCGGAATCGACTTTTCGGCGGAAATGGTGCGCGCCGCGCAGAAAGCATACCCTGAGTTCCGTTTTATCCAGGCAGACGCGCACGCGCTGCCCGGCTTGGATATGCAATTTGATTACATTATTCTTTCTGACCTGGTCAATGACCTGTGGGATGTGCAGAATGTGCTTAACCAACTGCAGCCATTGTGCAGCCCGCGCACGCGGGTGGTACTAAACTTCTACAACCGCGGCTGGGAAGCAGCGCTCAAACTTGCTCAGGCGCTGGGAACTGCCAAACCGCTGCAGGACCAGAACTGGCTGACGCAAACCGACATGAAGAACCTGCTCAACCTGGGCGATTTCGAGGTCGTGCGCAAATGGACGGAAGTGCTGTTCCCCTTTTATATTCCGCTTATCAGCCCTTTCCTTAACCGGATTGCCGCGCGCCTTTGGCCGCTAAAACACATTTGCATGACCAATATGATGATTGCCAGGCCGCGCGTCAGCGCTGATGCACAGGCGGCTTCTGTTTCTGTGGTGATTGCCGCGCGCAACGAAGCCGGCAATATCCCGCAGATTTTTGAGCGGGTGCCTGAAATGGGCAGCGGAACCGAAATCGTGTTCGTGGAGGGGCATTCGCAGGATGATACCTGGCAGGTCATCGAGAAGACCATCCAGGAATCGGCGCGTAAAGCCATCTTATTGAAGCAGCCCGGCAAGGGCAAAGGGGACGCAATCCGGGCGGGCTTTCAGGCAGCCAGCGGGGATATTCTGATGATTCTGGACGCAGACCTGACCGTGCCGCCCGAGGACCTGCCGCGCTTTTACGACGCGCTTGTCCAAAACCGCGGTGAATTTATTAACGGCGTGCGTTTGGTCTACCCGATGGAAGAGGAAGCCATGCGCTTCCTCAACAACCTGGGTAATAAATTCTTCAGCGTGACCTTTTCGTGGCTGCTGGGGCAGAGCATCAAGGATACGCTGTGCGGTACCAAGGTACTTTGGCGCGCGGACTATGAAAAAATCGCGCAGAACCGGGCTTTCTTTGGCGATTTTGACCCCTTTGGCGACTTTGATTTGATATTTGGGGCAACGAAACAAAACCTGAAGCTGGTGGACATGCCTATCCGCTACCGCGAGCGCACCTACGGCACAACCAACATTCAGCGTTGGCGGCACGGATTGCTGCTGCTGCGCATGCTGTGGGTGGCTGCCGTTCGGCTGAAGTTCGTGTAATTACTGACAGGCGCTGATATCGAGCAGCCGCCTGAACGCGCCGTTCTCACCCTTCACTTCATCCACTAAAGACACGCAAGCTTCCGAGAGCCCGGCCTGTACCACCGGCGAAAAGTCATCCCATTCACCGCTGCCCAGATAAATGTACTGATAACCTGCCGCCCTGATATCACGGGGAGCCATGCTGCTGGCAAGGGCGCTGTATTCCGGCAGCTCCGCGTACCAGCTCTGATTGGACTGCAGCGGGCGTGCAAATACCGTCGCCGCGCGCGAGGGGATCAGGTCAAAGACCATCGCCCCGGTATCAAGCGCGTTCCAGTATTTTTTATAGAAAGCTGTGTCCGGCTTGTCCAGGTAATAACTTTCCTGCGGCACCTGCGCCGCGGCGGACTCCACCGCGAAGTACATCAGGCCGCCAACCATGCTAAGCGCGCACAGCCCTATCACGGTGAAGCGCAGGGCTTCTTTTTTATTCCGCAGCCAGTACCACAGCAGAGGCACGGTAAATAGCGTGAGCAGGACGGATGAGTAGAGGGTCAGGCGTTTGGTGGCAGAGATACCGGCAGCGCCTTCGTATTCCACAAAAATGGTCAGAAAGCTGGCAACTGCTCCCAGGGCGAGGACCGGATAGATCGTGCGCCCGGCGCGGTAGCCCTTGAGCCCCCAGACAACGAAGAGCGGCAGGAGCAGGAAAATCGGACCCACTTCGGCAATGGCAGCCAGCGCCTGCCCCCAGTTGGTCAACGCAAGCGCCCCCAGGTGCGAGGAGATGAACGCGGGCGGGAAACGCAGATGGAAGCCCAGGCTGAAATATTGGGTTGAAGCTGCCGCTGCGCCGCCGCCCAGCCTGGAGACAATCCCAGCCGCTGCGCCGGTTAGCACGCCGCCCTGCACCAGCGCGAGCACGCCTGGCACAAGCGCCAACACCAGCAGCTGCAGCCAGACCTGCCGGCGCGGTGTCTTGCCCGGGCGGATAAGTTGGACAATAAAAACCAGGACAAGCGCGGCCAGGAAAAACACAAACCAGATTTCATCGGTCATCGCCTGGGCTGCCAGCAGGGCCGCCACCACCAGCATCCCGCCTTTGCGTTTCCATTGCTCGAAAAACAGGATGATCAGCAGCGCGATAACGAGCCCCATCAAGCCGGTGCCGTCATGTTCCATCACCGCGGGCGTATGGAAGCCGCTCCCATACGCGAAGGGGAAGGGGAACGGGCCGCCGCCTTCGATTGCCCAGGGCTTGGAGAGCGCCAATTTCAGGCTGCTGTCCGTCGCCAGGCCTGAGCCGATCATCGTAACGCGCTCCGAGATGACTGAGAGCAGCCTGCCGGGCAAGAACAGCAGCAGCCAACGCATTCCGCCTGCGAAAGCTGTGAATAACGCGCTCAGCCAGGCGCCTGCTTTGCTGTGCGTCAGGCGTTGGCCGAGCAAGAACGCGTAAAGCACCGCCAGGCTGAAGCACAGCGCGCGGGCAAAATCCAATGCTGTCCAGGGCAAAAAGCCGCCCACGCGCATCCATTGGGCGGCGTTTAGCAGGAGCAAATAGTGGTAATCGAAGCTGAGCGCAGGGTTGAGCGGAAAGCGCGGAGGGATGACGCCGGAAGCGAGCATGGAAGTGACCGGCAGGTTCTGGTAATCATCAAAAATTGCCAGTCCGCGCCCGATCATAAAGAAGGCGTACAGCAGCGCGAAGAATGCCAGCCACTGCCCGGGCGGGAAATACAGGGCTTGGCGCGCGCTTTGCCAGGATTTCAGCGCGAGCGTCAGCGCCAGGCCGACCGCGAAAACAAGACCCGCGCTGAGCCAGAAGGCAGGGACAGGCGCGAGCAGCCTGCCGGTGAGGTTGGCCAGCCAGACCTGTAAGACAAGCCCCAGACCCAGACCGAGCAGCGCTGATTCGTGCCGTTGGGTCTTGAGGGTATTGATGAGAATCAGGAATCCGCCGGCAGACCAAAGGAAAACCCAGAGGAGGACGGATAGAAGCGGGGTGATTTTTTCCATAACAGGCGCGGCTTTCCGTTGAGGCGTAGTTTATGCTGATTATACATTGCCCTTCGGATGGCGTGCTGTTGGAATGGCGGGAGGGCGGGTAAGCGGATGCAAAAAGTCGGGCTGGGATGCCCGACTTTTTGGGGTTTGTATTATGCGCTGTGGCGTGCAGGCTGGGTCAGATGCCATTTATTGCCCAGACCCCACTGCGTTCAGCCGAGCGTGTGGTGGATCAGCAGTCCGCCCAGCCTTAGCCGTCTACTTGAAGCGCTTCAATCGCAGGCTGTTGGTAATCACAAAGATGCTGCTGAAGGACATCGCTCCGGCCGCTAGCATTGGGTTCAGAAAACCCGCGGCTGCTGCAGGGATGAGGATGACGTTGTAGAAGAACGCCCAGAACAGGTTCTGTTTGATGGTCGTGAGGGTTTTGCGGGAAAGGCGCACCGCCAGTGGAACCGCTTGCAAATCACCGCTGATCGAGACGATCGGCGCGGCTGCAATGGCCACGTCCGTGCCGGTGCCAATGGCGATTCCCACATCCGCCTGCGCAAGCGCCGGCGCGTCGTTAATGCCGTCGCCAACCATGGCGACCTTGTGCCCGGCTGCCTGCAGCGCCTGTACCTGCCCGGTCTTGTCCTTCGGGAGCAAGTCCGCAAAAACTTCGTCAATCCCGGCCTGGCTGGCAACTGCCCGGGCAGTCTGGGCGTTATCGCCGGTGAGCATGGCAACCTTCAGCCCCAGCCGGTGCAGCTCCGCCACGGCGCTGACCGAATTTTCCTTCAGCGTGTCCATGATTCCGAAAGCGCCCAGCAGTTCCCCTTCCAACGCCAGCATGACGACGGTGCGGGCCTGGTTTTCCAGCTCCGCGATGGCGCTCTCTGCGCTGCTGGTATCCACTTGCAAGCCTTCCAGGTAGCGCCGACTGCCGACTGAGACCTTTTTTCCGTCCACTTCCGCTGAGACGCCTTTGCCAGAAGAGGACCTGAAGCGGTCCACATTCCGTAGGCTGAGCCCGCGCGCTTTGGCGGCCGCTGTGATGGCTTCGCCAAGCGGGTGCTCGCTGCCGGCTTCCACGGAAGCAGCCAGCGCTAAAACCTGTTCCTCGGACCAGCCCTCCGCGAGCGGCAGGATTTCCGTCACGGCCGGCTGTCCGCGCGTGAGCGTGCCGGTTTTGTCCAGGATAATCGTGTCAATCTGCCCGGCGACTTCCAGACTCTCGCTGGTTTTTACCAGGATGCCAAGCTCCGCACCGCGCCCGGTGCCCGCCATCACGGCGGTTGGGGTGGCCAGGCCCATGGCGCACGGGCAGGCAATTACAAGCACCGCGACCATATTGATGAGCGCCCGCGCCAGCAGCGAGACTTCTGAACCTGCCGGCAGGGGCACCAGGAAGTACCAGATCAGGAAGGTCAGCGCAGCGACGGCGATGACAATCGGGACAAAAACCGCGGAAATCTTGTCCGCCAGCTTTTGGATGGGGGCTTTGCTGGCCTGGGCGTTCTCGACCAGCTGAATAATCTGGGAGAGCACGGTGTCCCGGCCAATTTTGGTGGCTTCAAAGACCAGCCTGCCGTTTTTGTTCAGCGTAGCGCCGTAAACCGGGGCACCCGCGCTCTTTTCCACCGGCAGGGACTCCCCGGTGAGCATGGATTCATCCACGCTGGAACTGCCTTCCAGCACGGCGCCGTCCACCGGGATTTTCTCTCCCGGGCGCACCACGATCATATCGCCGATAACAACTTCATCGGCTGGGATTTCTTTTTCCATCCCGGCACTGATGACCGTCGCCTTCTTCGGCTGGAGAAACAGCAGCTTGCGGATCGCTTCGCTGGCGCCGCCTTTGGCGCGCGCTTCCAGGAACTTTCCCAGGCGTACGAGCGTGATGATCACCGCGGAGGTCTCAAAGTAACCGTGCCCTGGCACCGCGCCGAGCAGGACAAAAATAGAGTAGAAATACGCCGCGGAGGTGCCCAGAGCGACCAGCACATCCATATTCGCGGATTTGTTGCGCAGCGCTTTGTAAGCGTTTACGTAATAACTGGCGCCGACGTAAAACTGCACCGGCGTGGCCAGCGCAAAAAACAGCCAGTCCATCCAGGGGGCGTGCGCCAACGCCATCGGCAGCAAGCCAAAGTCCCTGCCCATCGAAAGCACGAAGAGCGGAACGGTGAAGATGAGCGCGATGGTGAGCAAACGCTTCTGGTGAGCGGTCTCTTTCTGGCGGGCGGCGGCTTCCGGGTCTTCCGTCAGGGTTCTTTCCTCAGCCAGGCGGAAACCTGCCCGGACTACTGCCTGGCGGATTTCGGACTGACTGATTACCGTGGGCACATAGCGCACAACCACGCGCTCGCTGGCCAGGTTTGCCTGGCTGAAAAGCACACCTACCGCTGAGTTCAACGCTTTTTCCAGGCGCGCCCCATCGGCGGGGTCGGAAAGCCCGATGACGCCCAGCGAAGCTTCCCCGAGGGCAACGTCGTACCCGGTTTGGCGGACCTGTTCCACCAGCGCGGGGATGTCGGTTTTTTGCGGGTCGTAGCTGACGGATGCGCGTTCGGAACTCAGGTTCACGACCGCCGCGTCCACGCCGTCCACCTTGGATAAGCCGCGCTCAACCGAGGCGACGCAGTTAGCGCAGGTCATCCCCAGAATTGGCAGCGTGACCTGCTGTTTGTCAGACATCTAAACCTCAGCCGGGTAATTGATTTCCGCGAGCGCCTGGAGGATGACTTCTTCCGTCGCGGGGTTGCTGAATTCCACTTTCACTTCGCGGGTTTGGGCGTTACCTTCCACGCTCTCGACGCCTTCAATTTCGTTCAAGCGCTTCTTAATGTTCATTACGCAGTGCATGCAGCTGATATTCGGGATAAAATACGTTTTGCTGGTCATATTTCCTGCTTTCATTTTAGTTATTGTAGTAACCATTGTAGTCAAGTGGAATTCAATATCAACCGGTGAGTCTATACATGAAATCTTTACGGCAAGCGCAGGGCTTTATTTTGGACATGGACGGAACCTTCTTTTTGGGCGAGCGGCTGCTGCCGGGCGGGCTGGAATTTCTGGCGCTGCTGAACCGGCTGGAGATCCCATTTTCATTCCTGACCAACAACACGTCCCGCAGCCGGGCGGATTATGTCACGAAATTGATGGGCTTTGGTGTGCAGGAAGGGGACGCGCGCGTGTTCACCGCCGGGGATGCCGCCATCCGCTATCTTCGCGAGAGTTTTAATGGCAAAGGCGTCTGCCTGATTGGCACACGCAGCCTGCGGAAGGATTTCCGCGCGGCGGGGGTGCGCTTGGATGAACGGAAGCCCGCGGCGGTCGTGCTGGGCTACGACACGGAGCTGACCTACGCCAAGCTGGTGCGCCTGTGCGCGTTCGTGCGCCAGGGGCTGCCTTACTTCGCGACGCACGCGGATGTGAACTGCCCGACGCCGAGCGGCCCCATTCCGGATATCGGCGCGATGATGGTGCTGGTGGAGAAATCCACCGGGCGGCTGCCGGATAAAATCTTTGGGAAGCCCGACCGGAACCTGATCGAGCAGTTGTCTGCAAGCCTGAAACTGAAGCCGGAAAGCCTGGTGATGGTCGGGGACCGGCTGTATACGGATATCGCCATGGGGACAAGCGCGGGGGTGGGGACGGCGCTGGTGCTTAGCGGGGAGACAAAGCGGGAGGATTTGCCCGGGTCGCCTTTCCAGCCGGACTTTGTGTGCGAGAACCTGGCGGAGCTGGCATGGATGCTGGAAGCGGCACGGGAATAGCGTTATTGGTCTGTTGTAGGTCAGGTTGCGCTCTTCAACCTGACGAAGAACGGAGGCTTGAAAAACATAAACCGCACTACTACGCGCTGGTCAGGAGACCAGCGCGATCGAAGTAGACTCTTGCGAAGACTTTCGAATCTCTTTGAAATCCACGTCGATGAGAGCTCTTATGGCTTTCTAAACGCAGCCAGCAACTGGTCGAAAGTAATATCATTTTGTACATAATCCATAAAAGTTTCCCATTCTATTACCAACTCTTTATAGACATAATTGTCATTATCACGAAAAATAAATCGAATCTCACTGATTTCTTTGGGCAGTTTTTGATCTTCTTCAAGCTCACTAGCCAACATCGCAACTGAATATGTGAACGGTGTATCCTCTTTCAGGACCAGCAAACCCGATTTTGTTTCAAGCATAAGGACTAATTTTCCGGCCTCAGAATAAACAAACTCAAATCTTGTCAGTTCCACATCTTTGGGCGGGTTCAATCTTTTTGCGTAAAACTGGAAATTATCTTTGAAGTAATAAATGAAATCTTTGGCAATAAGGTTAGGATTTGGCGTACTAGTTGGACCGCGTGTTGAAGTTGAGCTTGGGATTACTGTTGGCGTTTTAGTTGGCGTGGCAGTGTTAGTTGGTAGTGGTGTGTTTGTGGGAGTGTGTGTAGCGGTTGGCCGGGCTGTTTCCGTCTGGTCAATCGCTTTTTCGATGTCCGCCTGGGATGGACCGCAAGCCGATATTATTAGGGCTACAAAGATTAAAGTTACTTCCGTGAAAAGCTTTTTCTTGTTCATTTTCCCTCCCGGACAATTGTCTTAATTATAAGAATTTTACTCTCAAATGTCATCTTTTACCATCTTGATTAATCGAATGTACGTTCAACAAAGTACTTCGATCGTGGGATATGCGAACTAGAAAGAATGGCAGCTTGAAAAACGCAAGCCAACATACTAAGAGCTGGTCAGGATGCCAGCAAGTTTGGGGGTTCAAGTTCTATTTCGATACTTCTTGAATCGCTTTACTTGTTCGGGAGAAAGATTATATTTCTTTGCAAGTTCCTCTATTGTTGGACCAATATTATCCACTCCACTAAGATCGATACCGAAACGTTTCCCAAGCTCCTCCCATGTCTCTGTGATCGCTAAGTAGGTACTAACATATTTACCATTGCACATACAACCTGCTGGAGGTAGCTCAGGCGCTGAATCGATATCAAATATTAGGCCATCTAGTGCACGGCAAACTTCACATGCCTTTGGTGGAACCATGATTTGCACGGCCTTCACTACTCCAGATTCCTTATAAATTTCCAACTGAGACTTTTTGTTAGGATCAGGGATATCAATATCAAACGAGAATCCAAACAAAGCGGGCCACGGGTGTAATGCTTCGAATTCATGCTTTACCTTTTTTGCTGCAGAAAAATTTTTTGAGGAAACAAGTCTTGAAATTTCTTCGCGGGCATTATTTTCTCGAATTTCTTCTGCTTGCTTGAAGGATTCCCCAAGCACTCTCCCCAAGTTAGTGCAAATGTAAATATCATTATTTTTGAGTAAATTGGATAGGTCTTTCGTTGAGGTTATATCGATCGCTTGTTGAACCAGTTGTTGTTTGCTTCCAATTGGCTTATTACCAGATTGAGTAATTATTCTTTTTAATTCGGTCACTGTCAAGTTGAACGCGACTTTATCGTGTAGATCTCCTTCTTTGAGAAGTCCATAGCTGATGAGATTTTTTATCGTGGTACGAGGATCTTCAAATAGAACGGTTTCCCAAGCGGATCGCCATTCGCCTTGCAATATGGAAGTAAGCGACCTGGGTTTTAGAAAGTATTGAAGTAAACAGGTATGAGATCGAGTCTTAAGAACATCCGAGAAAAAACTAGAAATTTTAACAACAGAAAGGTCATTAATTGAGTCCCTCCTTTCTTCAACAAAGTCCTCGCAAGCATCAACCAGCTTATTGCGAGTAATTTCGGCAGGCTCATTCAATGTTAGTAAATTGGTTCTTTCCGCCTCCGCAAGTTGATTGCATAAACGTATAGCTTTGGCAAACAATTCTAGTTTTTTTTCAGTTGTTTGATTACTATCGATTTCTTGAATCGTCTTGTTCAAGTTCCTGACTAGGTCTTGATTCTGTTTTATGACCAAGCGGATTTTTTCATCACAGCCTTGACATAGGCCGTTTTCTAACACTCGCAAAAACAGTCCTGATTTTCCGCAAAGGCGACATTTAGCCATATGCTCCCTTTCAAATCGTGATTAAAATAATTATACTTCATTGAAATATGCTCAATGTACTTCCGAGATGGCTCATATACAATGGAACTTTACAGACATACGATGCCTTAAAATAGAAGAACAGCGGCTTGAAGAAACGCAAGCCGCCTTACTAAGCAATTGTCAGGAGACCAGTACGGTCGGAGGGAGAACCTGGCAGAACTGGAGCGGATTCTGGAAGCGGCAAAAGAATAGCTAAATTGTAAATAGGAGTGGGGGTTAGTAAAAGGCGTAAAAAAGAGGCGACGATGGGATTTGAACCCATGATGAGAGTTTTGCAGACTCTTGCCTTGCCACTTGGCCACGTCGCCTGAATAAAAAACTGATATAGCGATTATATCAGTTTCTTCACAAGCGGGCGATGGGACTCGGACCCACGACCTTCTCCTTGGCAAGGAGACGTTCTACCAATTGAACTACACCCGCGCTTGCCTGTCTCGTTCAGCCTTATGGGCTTGAAGTGGCAGAGATTTTAGCATAAGGAAAAAACCTTGTCAAATCCAAATTCGGCTCTTTAAGAGAAGTTAATTGCCTTGGGATAATATTTACTTGTTCATGCCGCATACAATTCGCTGTATTCAAGCTAGACATAGTGTTGGAAGAAAATGCGTTATTGTCATTGACAAATATATGTTCGTTCAAGTGTTGTTGCTGTATGTCTGTATGCGTGTTAATAGGGACTTGATAACGAAATTTGTACTAACGCTAGTTATCGATGTTTTTTATTTCGCCAATAATATACATATCATGGATAGTTGCATTAATACCACTTTCATATTCAGAGCGAAATCCTATGTACTTAAGGCTTGGAATAAAACAATCAAAGCCATTCCATGTTAAACGGTCATTAGGGAAATAATCCAAAATATTCTTTTCTGAGGTATAGGAGTAAGAAAAATCTATTGGCGAGCTGCTTGCGTATCTAATTAAGGTTTCACCCAAAATAAAACGGTTATCCTTTGAATCATAATTAAAGGGAATTACTGTGATAACGTATTTTTCTGACCATTCGTCTGAATCTGCAGTTTTACTTAGACCATCACTGAACTGTTTCGCGTCTTTGGGTAAGGATTCTAATTCGGCCCACGAACTATTTTGATAAGTGTCCTTTGCAAGAATCCACGTTGTGGCGCCAGACAAAATTCTTACATCGTAGGAATTACCTTTGCACTCAAAATGATAAAAGAAAGTTGATTCAGGAAAAACGGTTTTCGATTCTTTTACATCATAGAAACGATATGTTTCTGGCTTGACCAGGGAAAAATAAATGATGACTTTCTGGATATTCAGATTTGCTATATCATATTTAATACCCCTTAATGGCCATATTAGAAATTCAGAATTGATAGTGTCAGGAAGACTTCCATCGACAATCCAGTGCAAGCCTTCAGAATCGACCGTAAAATCATATCTGTTTACCTCGAAAAATTTTTTCACATCTTCTTTTGTCATCCTTGAGAAGTCGTAATGGATTTCGATCTCGTTATTAGGTTCGTCTGACCAGTTGAGAAATGGATTATACGGGGTATTTGTGGGGGTCGAAGTGGGGGTAGGATTAGTGGGCGATGGGGACTGTGTTGATGTGGGGGGGGGAGATGTGGGGATAGAGGTTGATGTATCGGTTGCAATTGGGGTTTCTACGGTCGAAATTGCCGTCTCGGTATCAAAAAAAACAGTTGGATATTGCGAAGTGGGCTTGATGGACGGTCCAGGACCGTCACATGAAACTACGAAAAAGACAATCAATATTCCAGTTATTATCAATGATAAACTTCGTTTTTTATTGCAGTCTGTCATATGAAATCGAAAGTATTCTTTTTTTGATTGTCTTGCTTTACACATAATAATTCACTCCTTGGCTCTTCTACGTAACATTTTCGTAATTACATAGCTGCAAATAATCTGACTGATCACTATCAAAACGGGTAGAAAGATATAAGCCAAGTACGCAATTCTTACGCAAGCGGCTAACTCATCTCTTACATAAACTTCTGGTTTGTCAGTGGATGCCGCATGAAAAGTCACTAAGCAAAAACTTAATATTATAGTAACAAATGAAAAAAACCAAGTGAGAATTATTAAAATCTTATTTTTATTAGGGTTAGAGATTAAATCCAATTCGGATAGATCCAAAACATGGGTTAGGATAGTAATCTGAGATGCAAGAGTAAAACCTAGTAAGACGCCTGTGCCTCCTATTAATCCTTGGAAAAAATTAGTGTAATCACCAGGATTTGGCATCGTTTCCACCTCATTTTAATATAAGTTAGCGCCATTTATGTAATCAACATTATAGCATTTGTGGCGAGGGTTTATTGAATGAAAATTTACGTAGTTTACTAGTTTCTTCGGAAACTTCACTTTTGGTATGTCAGCTCCGCCCGGGGTTCAGCGGTTGGCTTTCGCGCCGTCCTTGCGCCGCACGCGCAGCACGCTGATTTTGGTGGGGTGGTTGTAAGGCGCGGGCGGGACGGGTGGGGCATTCAGGATTGTCCCGGGGTACCCGGTTACGTCCTGCGGCACAGGAATGCGCGTTTCAAGCTGGACGTACCCGGACTGCGAAAGCGCATCCAGGCTCCTGGCAAGCTCTTCGCCGGAAAGATACAGCGCGTTATTGATGGCAATCAGCAGGCCGCCGTCCGCGACCAACGGGCGCACCTTGTTCACCAGCGTCAGCCAGTTCCCGGTCAGGCTGACAGTACCGGCTTCCGTGGCGGAGAACAAAGGCGGGTCAAGGATTACGACATCAAACAGTGATTTACTGGTCTTGAGGCGGTTTACGGCTTTAAAAAAGTCCAGCGGGAGCAAATTCATGCTGCCCGCAAAATGGTTCAGCCCATAAGAGCGCCGCGCCAGCCGCAAGGCCTCCGCGTTCAGGTCTGTCTGCAGAACCGAACGCGCGCCGCCCGCCAGGGCGGCAATACCCAATGCCCCGGTATAGGCGAAGCAGTTCAGCACTGACTTTCCAGCCGAATTTTCGCGCAGGTAAGCCCGCAGCAGGCGCGTATCGAGGTAAAAGCTGCTGTCCTGGTTCAGGCGCAGGTTGAGGGCATAGCGCACACCGTCCTCTTCAATTTCCGCTGCAGTCTCCGCCCCAAACACGCGCTCTCCGCGCTGGAGGTGGAGCTCCTGCGCCGCGCGGCGCTTGATCAGCACGCTGGAAATCCATGGAAACTGCTGCCTGAAAAACGCCTGCGCGGTCTGGATTGCCACTTCCAGGCTTTCGGGTTCGCGGGCGTGATTGGAGATGACCAGCGTGCTGGCGAACAAATCCACCACCAAACCCGGCAGACCCTCATAGAACCCGTTAAACAGCCTCAGCGCGCTTTTACTGCCAGGTTTTATCAAGGGGCTGCGGGCATCCAGGCAGGCTTGCAGTAGCTTTTGCAGGGCTTCATTTGCCGCGGCGTTCGAAACAGGTGCTTCGAGAGGGGTGTTCATAAGGTACAATTGCTCCAATTCAATCTTATCATTTTCAGGTGGCATATGATCGCAATATTATCCCCTCTCAATCCGATCCTACAGGCGCTTCTTGCGACCGCTTTTACCTATGCGATGACTGCCGCAGGCGCGGCTGGCGTGTTTTTTGGCAAGGAAATCAATGTTAAGCTGATGAACGGCATGATGGGCTTCGCGGCCGGGGTGATGATCGCCGCCAGTTACTTCTCGCTCCTCGCTCCCGCGATAGAGCTTTCCGGGAGCATGGAAACGCCGGTGTGGATGCCCGCCGTCATCGGCTTCCTCCTGGGCGGGGGATTCCTGTACGGCGTGGACAAACTGCTGCCGCATTTGCACCCGGGTGAGAAAGACCCTGAAGGCATCAAAACCTCCTGGCAGCGCAGCGTTTTGCTGGTGTTCGCGATTACCCTGCACAATATCCCGGAAGGGCTGGCGGTCGGGGTGGCGTTTGGGGCGGTGCACGCCGGCCTGAGCGGGGCGACGCTCAGCTCTGCTATCGCGCTGGCACTTGGCATCGGCATCCAGAACTTCCCGGAAGGGATGGCGGTCTCCATGCCTCTGCGCCGGGAGGAACTCAGCCGCAGAAAGGCCTTTTTTTGGGGTCAGCTTTCCGGCCTGGTGGAACCTGTTGCCGCGGTTATCGGGGCTTTTGCCGTGCTCTCGATGCGCAATATGCTGCCGTACGCGCTGGCATTCGCGGCTGGGGCGATGATTTATGTGGTGGCGGAAGAGCTCATTCCGGAAGCGAAAAACAGCGCAACTGACCATTCCGATGTTCCCACGATTGGCGTGATGCTGGGCTTTGCTACGATGATGCTGCTGGATATCGCCTTAGGGTGAGCGAACTTCAGGCCGGCTTGTGCCACACCTGATAAAGCGCCAGGTTCCCGCTTTTTCCATCTGAATAGAACTCTTGCTGCAGATCCAGACCGGCGGCGCAGCCGAGCGCGCGGATTTCCTCGGGTGTGAATACGTGCACATAGCGCTGGGCAATGAATCCTCCGGCGCGCCAGTCAATCAGATAATCCCCCGCGTCCAAGTCCGTTGTGTCAATTTCCGCAGTGCTCCAGGGCAGGACGTGCCCAAGCATGCGCGGGTCGTTAAAAAGCTGCCAGACCGAAAGCAGCAGCCTGCCTTCGGGCGCGAGCAGCTCCGCCGCGGACTGAAAGAAAGCTGCGCGCGCGCTTGCGTCGGGGATGTGATGCAGCACCGCGAAACTGGTGATGAGCGGGAAAGACTGACAGGGAAGCAGGGAAGGCCAGTTCTCGTGGCTTAAGTCGACTACCAAAAATGAAAAATTGGCCTGTGCCGCGGCTAGCGCTGCGCGCGCGTCCGCGATGAGCGCTTCGGAAGCGTCGATACCCAGGTAAGTGCCTACCCAGCCGCTTCTGGCGAGCGCGCCGGCAAGATTACCGTTGCCGCAGCCCAGGTCCAGCAGGTCCGTCTGCGGGGGGAAGGTCGTAAGCAAGCGCTTAACGCCCGGCTGAAGTCTTCTGCGCGTCGCGGAGAAAGTGGCTGCGCTGTGTTCGTAGAACAGGCGGTTGATTTCGAGCAGTTTTTGGCGGGTTTCCGGGCGCATATTGAGAGTATATCAGGTTCGGCAAGCGAAAAAGCCCCGCGCGGGAACAGGTAAAATAAGCGCATGAACAGCGCGCAAGACTGGCACAAGAAGCGAACTTACAGCCCGGAAGAGCTAGAACTGGCGAAAACTGCCATGGCGGATATTCGCGCGGGCATGGATGTACAAAAAGCGCTGCGGCACCATCCGCTGCCGGACGGGCAGGGCTTCCTGGCAAAGCATACGCTGGTGGCTGCCTACCGCGAACTGGTTGGCACGGGCGCGTGGCAGGCAGACGCGGAGCTGTTGGCGCGCATCCGGATGAAACCTGTGCGTACGCTCTCCGGCGTCACCACCATCACCGTGCTGACCAAACCCTTTCCCTGTCCGGGGGAATGCATTTTCTGCCCGACCGAAGCAGACATGCCCCAGTCTTATCTGCCGGACGAACCCGGCGCGCGGCGGGGCGTGGAAAACGAATTCGACCCTTACCGCCAGGTTTCCTCCCGCCTGAAAGCGCTGCGGGAAGTCGGGCATCCCACTGATAAAATTGAGCTGCTCATTCTGGGGGGCAGTTGGAGCGCCTACCCGCGCGAGTACCGTGAATGGTTCGTGCGGCGCTGCTTTGAGGCGCTCAACGGGGAAAACCCGCAGGATAACCAGGTCGGCGCTGCACTGGCGGACGCGCAGCAGCGCAACGAAACAGGTACGCACCGCTGCGTAGGGCTGGTGCTCGAGACCCGACCCGACCTGATTACCCGAGAGGAATTGATCTTTAACCGCCGGCTTGGGGCGACCAAGCTGCAAATTGGTATCCAGAGCATGGAGGACCGCGTGCTGGCGCTCAATCGGCGCGGACACAGCGCTGCGCAGTCAGTCGAAGCTGCGCGCCTCATCCGCGCGGCTGGGTATAAGCTGGTGGCGCACTGGATGCCGAATCTGCTCGGCGCGACGCTCGAAAGCGACCGCGCGGACTTCGCGAGGCTGTGGCTAACAGGCAGCATCCAGCCGGACGAACTGAAGATATACCCCTGTCAGCTCCTTAAAAGCGCGGAGCTTTACCATTACTGGGAGCGGGGAGATTACCAGCCCTACACGGAAGCCGAACTAATCAGATTGCTGGCAGATATTAAACCCGGCGTGCCGCGCTACTGCCGCATCAATCGGGTCATCCGGGATATTCCCTCTCCGAATGTGGTGGCGGGCAACCGCAACACCAGCCTGCGGCAGGACGTGGCGCGGGAGCTTGAACGCCGGGGAACACCTTGCGCGTGCATACGCTGCCGCGAGGTGCGCCGCGGTAAGGTGGACATCGAAGCCCTGCGTCTGAATGACCTGAGCTACAGCACCGGCAGTACTGAAGAACATTTCCTATCGTTCGATGCGCCTGAGGATAAGCTGGCTGGTTTTTTACGTCTTTCGCTGCCCCTGGATGGCAATATTCTGCAACTGGCGGACCTTGAAGGCGCGGCGCTGGTCCGCGAGGTGCACGTGTACGGGCAATCCGTGGAAGTGGGCGCCGGGCTGCCTGGGGCGGCACAGCATGTTGGCCTGGGCAGCCGCCTGCTACTGGAGGCGGAAAGCATTGCCCGGGAAAGCGGCTACGCCAGTCTGGCAGTGATCTCTGCGGTGGGCACGCGCCAGTATTATGCCGCGCGCGGGTATGAGCCAGGGGAGCTTTACATGGTCAAGCCGCTGAACACTTTACAGGAGTGAAGTGGGAAGAAAGCGTTTGCTTTCCTGAAAAGACAATTTTTATGAAAAATCAGATGTAACAGAAAAACAGGCTGTTTGTGGAAAACAGCCTGTTTTGTAATGTATAGAAATCAGGAAGTCTTATTTGGTAAGAAAGGCTTCAGGCGCGCAGCAAAACCGGACACGTTCACGGTCTGCAGGTAGACTTTTCCTGGGCCTTCCAAAACAGTAAGGAACAGGCCTTCGCCGCCAAAGAGGATGTTGGTAAAGCCTTTTATCGTCTCAACTTCGTACTTGACGCTGCTCTCGAATGCCGCCACGTTGCCGGTGTCCACTTTGATGCGTTCGCCGGGTTGGAGGTCTTTTTCGACCATGCTGCCGTCAATTTCGAGGAACAAAATTCCCCGGCCGGCTAATTTCTGAAGGAGGAAGCCCTCGCCGCCAAAAAAGCCGGCTTTGAACTTGCTCGCATATATGGACAGCTCCACGCCCGGAGTGGCGCACAGGAACGCGGACTTTTGAGTGATCCAGGTCTTGGACCCATCCAGTTCAAGCGGCAAAATTGCGCCAGGAAAGGAAGATGCCAGGGTCAGTTCAGCTTTTGGGGCGCGGGCGGTGTAGGTGGCCATGAACAGGGACTCGCCGGTGAGCATCCGACCTAAGCCTTTCATCATGCCGCCCTTCATATTGGTCTCCATGGTGAAGTTATCTGTCATCCAGGTCATGCCGCCAGCTTGCGTGTAGATGCTTTCGCCAGCCTCGAATTCAATGGTTACTGCGGGAAGTTTTTCTCCAAATATTCGGTATCTCATTTTGTCTCCATGTTTGATGAACTGTTGGGATGTTAGACAAAGTATAACAAAAAAAAACAAGCGGCGTGCCAGGAAAAGTTTGACACCAGGAAAAGTTAGTGCAACGGCAGCTCAGAGCGGCTGCGTGCCCTTTTCCGGTCCGACATCGTTGGTTCCTGGTGCGGGGTTTTGGGCCTGGGGTTCTGCGGCCGGAGTAATCCCGGCATCGGAGGATGGAACGTAGGGCGGGATGGCGTTGCGCTGCTCGATGCGGGTGATCATGTCCAACCGGCGTTGATGGCGTTCGCCTTCGTAACTGGCGTTCAGCCAACCTTCTGCGATCAACGTGGCAAGACCGCTGGCAACGACACGCGCGCCAAGGCAGAGCACATTGGCATTATTGTGTCGTCTGGCGAGGATAGCGGAATACGGCTCGCTGCAGGCAGCCGCGCGTATACCGGCAAATTTGTTCGCTGAGATGGACATTCCGATGCCGGTTCCGCAGATTAGAATACCGCGGTCGAACTGCCCGGAGAGCACGGCTTTACATACTTTTTCCGCGATGCGCGGATAGTCACAGCTGTCAGTGGTAAATGTGCCAAAGTCCTCGTATGGGATTAAGCGGCTTTCAAGATATTGCGTCAGGGTGTTCTTTAGTTCGAACCCGGCGTGATCAGAACCAATGGCGAGTTTCATAAGCATCCTCTTGTTCGGTGTTTAATGTTTATATCTCTCGTTGATTATACCTAAAAGCCGGACTGGATTCCATGTGTGATGAATGAAAGTCCCCTTTTTGAAATACTCCGATCGCGCCGGCCTCCTAAGCGCGAAGCCTGCCCACCCAGCCAGCAACGAAGTGATCAGAGATACTGGCGAGGGTCCTTTATGAGGGTGCTACACAAGTCTGGCGCAATCCAGTAATAACGGAGATTTTCGTTCAGGTCGTACGCAGGGTCAGGAGACGACCTATCCGGTTCATGGTGGGCAAGGGTGGTGAGTGCAGAGGCGTGGAAAGAGGGAGACCTTCGGTCAAATGCCGCGCACGGTGTGGTCCCACTCCGCTTCGCTTCGGGGATAATAAACACCGGCGCGATCAGAGGAGGCAATAATTAAGAAAAGGACAATGGACGATTTCGTTAACTGCATATTTTGCTTCCTCGAGAGTCCGTTTAAATTTAGTTATTGCCACTATTGACAGTCATTTTGTGGGTAAACTAGGCATTGGCGCCACTTCATTAACATCTGGTTCTGAATAGTCACCTTTATTCCCCATGTTGGCAGCGGCATAATTGAGGATAAGATTTCGCTCTATATCACTCGTAACGAACGCTGAGTTTTCGCCCGTCAACTCGGGATGCTCGCCTAGTAATATACTTTTCATGAGCGTGGCATATTTCTCTGTTCCCAGCTTAATGGACATGTCATTAACTTCTATATAAGAGAGAATTATCTGCTCTGCGCGTTTATCTTCTTCTGTCATTACCGGTAATTGCTGCCTATTCTTAAGGAACAACACTAAAAGAATGGATGCTATTCCAATCATAAATAGTATCTGTATGGTTCGCGTCTTCTTGTCTTTCATGACAGCATTCCTCCGTCCCATTTTAGTACTTAGCTGAACAGTGCTAATTTCTTATACCATTATATATTCAAATATCAAATCTGCAAAAACATGAAACCATGAAAATGAATAAGCTTAAATAAGTTTTCCTATCTCATCTTACAAGATTATCTTATGCTTTGGTATACCCATAAAAACTGCATTACACCACTATCCAGCAATTGCTTTTGTATTCTGTAGTGCGTATTCGTATTCAATCCTTTTAACGAGCGTCAGAATGGTTAATTAAAAATTGGAAAAAAGACGTATAATGAATATATCCAATTTAATTAATATTCGATAATTAATAAATTGTCGTCAAAAAGTATAGATCTTAATAAGATTAAAACTTCGACCGCACACAGACTTGTTCTCCTGTCCTCCTGCGTTAACCTTGTATCCGGGCATTCGGAAAGGCGGTGGCAATATGGCAAGATTACAGACGTCAAGAGATAAAATCCTTGAGACGGCTGGACGCTTATTCTCAGAAAACGGCTATGATGCGACCAGCGTTCACGAGATTTGTATGACTGCGGGGGTTAGTAAGGGTGCGTTTTACCACTATTTCTCCACCAAAGAGACCCTTTTTTTGATTTTGATGGAGGCCTGGGTGGCGAAGATGAAAAATGCGCTTCAGGGGGAGAAAGATGGCCGCGCGGTGTTTCCGGAAAGTCTTGTGGAAATGGCGGGCAGATCAAGTGTAATCTTTCAGACGACGGAAAAGAATTTTTCAGTTATGATTGACTTCTGGAAAGAAGCCGCGCGCGATCCAGCTGTTTGGGCTCGCAGCGTGCGGCCGTTTGAAGAACTGTTGCGCTCACTACGTGAGCAGGCTCTGGCAGGGCAGCAAGCAGGCTTCATCCGCAGCGATATTGATCCTGGATCAACTGCGCACTTGCTGTCAGCCTGCGTACTGGGATATCTACTCCAGGCGGCGCTAGACCCCGGCAGGCTGGATTGGACCGAGCTTGCCCGGAATGGAATGGAGTTGGTAGTTGCTAATCTCAAAAAATAAATGCATTTTGGTCACCGGTGCAGCCGGGCATCTCGGCAATGTGCTTGTGCGTGAGTTGGTTGCGCGCAATGTAAAAGTACGCGCGATGGTCCTTCCGGGAGAAGACCTTGCCTCCCTCGAAGGTCTGGATGTGGAAATTTTTGAAGGCAATATTCTTGACAAGGCGCGCCTTTTGGAGGCGTGCGAGGGGGTCGATCTCGTTTTTCACCTGGCTTCACTGGTGGCTATTACGGAAGATAAAATCGCGCTGATGCAGCGGGTGAATGTGGAGGGCACGCGTAATGTGATCGAAGCGGTCCGCCAGGCAGGCGTGCGCCGGCTGGTGTACACCAGTTCCATCCACGCCCTGCAGCGCCCGGACCCGGATGTGATGATTGATGAAAGCTTGCAATTCGACCCGAACAACCCTGCCGGTCCTTACGACCGCACCAAAGCAGAAGCAACCTTACTGGTGTTGGACGCGGTAAAACATGGCTTGGACGCTGTGGTGGTTTGCCCGACCGGGGTGATTGGACCCTACGACTTTAAGCGCTCCGAACTGGGCGAAATGATGCTTTCATGGATGAAAAAAGGTCCGTCGCTTTCCGTGCAAGGCAAGTTTGACTTTGTGGACGTCCGGGACGTCGCGCAGGGGCATATTCTGGCGGCGGAAAAAGGAAGGCCCGGCGAGACTTACCTGCTTTCGGGCGAGCAGCTGCAAATCAGCGTTATGCGCAGCCTGGTGCAGCAAGCCGCGGGTATTGATACCACGGAAATCAAATTCCCCGCGCGGCTGGCTGCGTTCGTGGCGCCTCTGGCGGAGTTCTACTATAAGATTACCTGTACGAAGCCCAAGTTTACACGCTATTCCATCGAAACTTTGCGCAGCAACTCCAGAATCTCGTCCTATAAAGCGCGGCGCGAGCTGGGATATCAACCCCGCCGGCTTTACGACAGTATCAAGGAAACTGTGGACTGGTGGAAAATTAACGTCCATAAAACCATTTCGGCTTTGCGGACGAAAACCCAAAAATCCTGACAAAACAGACAAAGACAGGAGCCGGCGAGAGCCGGCTCTGCATTTTATGCGTTCTTTCGCGCTATAGCGATTAAATCCCCGCTGGCAGCAGAATCGTATGCTTCCCCTTTCATGTTCCCATAGAAACGCAAATCCTGGAAGCCGGCCAGTTCCAAGGCGGCGCGTAAATCCCCGGAAAGAATCGGGAGCAGAAAGGTGGAATTAATCGTGCTTTCCCAGGCGCCGCCAGGTTTTCTGGTCAGGGTGAGGACGGAAAATTGAATTTTTCCGTTCGGTTCAAAGTCATAAAAGCGGAAAAAGACCCACTCCTGGTCGCCGGAACTGTGTGTTTGCGGTTCCATAAAGCGATTTTTGGCGTGCATAACCGCGTCAAAGTTGCGCTGCTGCAGCAGGAGCAAGCCGCCTGGAGCCATCGTGGCGGCGAAGTCTTCCAGCGCGCGCTGCAAATCGGAGAGGGAATTCACATGCGGAAGCGAATTCCCCAGGCACAGCACCGCGTCAAATTGCTCCCCTGGGAATGCGGGAGCGATGCTGCCAAAGCCGGCGGTTTTGAACCGGATTTTCACATCCGCCGCCAGGGCGTTCGTGTTCGCTACGCTGACCATCTGTGGGAATAGATCCGTCCCGGACACCTGGTATCCCAGGCGCGCCAAGGCGATCGCGTGCTGACCCGTACCGCAGGCGGTGTCCATTAGCTTGTGCTCTTCCGGAGAGCCGCCCAGGAGCGCGAGCTGTTCTTGTAAAAAAGGCATCTCAAACGCCAGGCGGGATTTCCAGTTTACAAAGAAATCATATTGTGATGCGAATTTGTCATACATTTTTGTATTTTCCTTCCGGTTGGCAGACAGGGCAAAAATGCGTCCCGCGCTGCCCGACGATGGTTTTTTGTATCGGTGTACCGCAGCGGTAGCAGGCTTGACCAGTGCGCTGGTAAACCTGAAAATGGTTCTGGAAAGTTCCTCCGCGATAAACCCAATCAATGCTGGAACCGTGCTCGCGGATGCCCCGCAGGAGCACCTCCTGGATGGACTTCAGGAGCGCTGCGGCTTCCTGTTCGGAGAGTAAGCTGCTCACACGCAGCGGGTGCAGGCCAGCGTTGAACAAGGCTTCGTCTGTGTAGATGTTTCCCAATCCAGCCAGAAAGCTCTGGTCCAGCAGCAGCGGCTTTAGCTGCCGGGAGCGCGCCTGGAGCATGGCGTGGAAGCTTTCCGGCGTAAGCGCGGCGTCCAACGGTTCCGGACCCAAAGAGCCGATAACGCTGTGCGGGTCCGGGGTGAGCCAGGCTCTGCCGAATTTGCGGGTGTCGTTGAACACGAGCGCCCAGCCAGAGGCAAAGTGCAGAATGAGGCGGTCATGGCCTGCTGGTTGGAAAGGTTCCTCATGGGGAATGGTGCGCATGCACAGGTCTCCGCTCATGCGCAGGTGGAATATCAGGGATAGGCCTTCCAAGTGGATGAGCAGGAACTTACCCCGCCGCCCGACGCCCTGAATAGTTTTTCCGATGACCTGCTCTGCAAATTGACATGGGGGCGGATACGCTACAGTCTTCTCCCATAGGATTGAGACCGCGCTAACGCGCTGCTCCAGCAGAGACGACGTGGAAGCATCCCCCGCGAGCAGTCCCCGGCGAATTGTTTCAACTTCCGGCAGTTCAGGCACAGTGGATTATTCCTGGGTTGATTGTTTACTCGTTGAACATCGCACCGACGCTGGTGCCTTCATTAGCGCGCTTGATCACCTCGCCAAGCAGCGGGCCGATGCTCAGGATGGTCAGGCGGTCGCCAAAGAGAGCCTTTTTCTCCGCGGGGATCGGGATGGTGTTGGTCGTGATGAACTGCTTGACAGGCAAACTCGCCAGCCTCTCCACAGCATTGGCGGAAAGCACTGGATGAACAAAGACCACATACACTTCTTCGGCGCCGTATTGCTTTGCCAGATGCACGGCTTCGCAGATAGAACCGCCAGTGTCAATTTCGTCGTCGATCAGGATGATATCTCTGCCGGAGACCTGCCCGATAATGGAGAGGGCTTCGGTATGGTCTTCGTTATCCACGCGGCGTTTTTCAATGAACGCCAGCGGAATGTTCAAGGCCTGGGCGTAACGCCGGCCGCGCTTGGCGAAGCCGAGGTCGGCGGTCAGCATCACCGGCCGGTTCATGTTGGGCAAAAGGTCCATCAGATAGGGCTTGATGATGTGGTAGCCGGTAAGTACATCCCCTGGGATGGAGAAGAAGCCTTGAATCTGGCCGGCATGCAGGTCCATGGTGATGTAACGGTCGGCGCCGGCGATCTGGATCATATCCGCCACGAGGCGCGCAGTAATTGGTACGCGCGGCTGATCTTTGCGGTCGGAGCGACCGTAGCACATGTAGGGGACTACCACTGTGATGCGGCCAGCGGAATCCAATCGCAGGGTTTGGGTCATGATGAGCAGTTCCATCAAGTTGCGATGCACAGGGATAGAGGTGGTCTGGATGATATAGCAGTCCTGGCCGCGGACGGAAGCGTGCAGCTTCACGAACAGATTTTCGTTAGTAAATTCGATGATATCTCTTCCGCATAAGGGTGTACCCAGATACTCTGAAACTTCGTGGGCGAGTTCCGGAGTGGACGTGCCCGCAAAAAGGCGGATATTTCCGTACAAAAGGTCGTGCCGCATATGAGGAGACGTCATACTAATTACCTTTCACTTTGTTTTGCGAATCCCATTCCTGGCGTAGAACGCTCATCAGGAATACATCATGATATTTACCCGCCTGATAGTGGCCTTCCCGATAAACCCCTTCGTGTTGGAAGCTTGCTTTTTCATAAGCCCGAATGCCGCGCTTGTTGTTCGCATAGACTTGCAGCCAGATGCGGTGCAGGTTCAGCGTCTCGAAACCGTGGCGCAGCATGGCGCGCATCGTCTCTGTGCCGTAGCCTCTGTTCCACCAGGATTTTTCACCGAGCATGATGCCGATTTCCGCGCAGCGATCAATTTCCAGAATGGAAATGAAGGCGGTGTTGCCGATGGGCAGCCACTGCGCCTGGGTATCAAGAGATTCCGGTGTAAATTTGGCTTCTACTACATACACGTGCTCCGGGGCGGGGCGGGAAATCATGTTCTCAAACCAGATTTCTTCCTCCGCCAGAGACATGGGCAGGCGCAAAAGCAAATGCTCGGTCACTTCAGGGTCGCTAATCCAGCGGACAAACATGGGGATGTCCGCCCGTTCCGCAGCCCTGAGGCGCAATCTTTCGCTGTAGATGGAGGGCATGGTCAGCTCCTAAGGTTCCAGGCGGTTTGGTCCTCTGAACAGGTAAACTGCTTCGCGAATGTTGGGTAGGTCCAGCATCACCATCAGCAAACGGCTGAGACCGAGCCCGAGCCCGCCGTGGGGAGGACATCCATAGCGGAAATAATTCAGGTAATTCTGGATGGGGGGCAGGGTCAGTCCCTTCTCTAAAGCCTGGTTTTTCAGCACTTCATAGCGGTGCTCGCGCTGCGCGCCAGTGGTGATTTCCAGTCCGCGACCGAGCAAGTCGAAGCTCTTCGTGAGCGCGGGGTTGTCCTCATACACCATGTGGTAGAACGGGCGGACGCTGAAAGGCCAATCTTTGACGAAGACAAAATCATTGCCAGTTTTTTCTTTAATATAAGCGCCGAGCGCGCGCTCAGCGCCCGGGTCCAGGTCTCCCTTACGTTCCGGAGGGAGTTTATAGCCCTGGTCTTTAAGGATCTGATAAGCTTCCGCCATGGTCAGGCGTGGGAACGGCACTTCAGGCACCTGCAGGTCCACATCAAACGCGGCTTTGATGGCCTCTCCGTGCTTTTCCTGCACGCGCTGGTAGGCATGCGCCAGCCAGCGTTCCGCGAAGGACATGACGTCTTCGTGGCTTTCAATCCAGGAGATTTCAAAGTCCACGCCGGTGAATTCGGTCATGTGGCGGGAGGTAAAGGATGGGTCAGCCCGGAAGACGGGGCCAATCTCGAAGACCTTCTCATAACCTGCTGCCATTGCCATCTGCTTGTAAAACTGGGGCGATTGCGCCAGGTAGGCGGTCGTCTCAAAATACTTCAGGCTGAAGAGCTCGGCGCCGCTTTCGCTGGGCGCGCCCATAATTTTGGGGGAGTGCATCTCGATGAAACCGTTTTCCAGCCAATACTCGCGCATGGCGGCTTCGAGGGTGGTTTGGACCTCAAAGATCAGGCGGTTGCGCTCGCGGCGCAAGTCCAAAAAGCGCCAGTCCAGGCGGTAATCCTGATCTGGCAGGGTCTCCGCGAAGGGGTCGAAGGGCAGAGGGATTTCCGCGTTATTTTCGACTTTAAGGCTCTCAAGCTGGACTTCAATCCCGCCTAATTTGACAACTTCGTTTTCCACGACCTTGCCGGTGACTGTCAGCGCTGCTTCGCTGCCAAGCGTGGAGATCAGCGCAGCCAATTCCGGATTGCCTTTTTTCCAGTGGGCGATCTGGACGAGACCAGTCCTGTCGCGCAGGATGAGGAATTGCATGCTTTTCTGGTCGCGTAAAGTTTGCAGCCAGCCCTGCAGCTTGACTACCTCTCCAACGTGCGTTTTCAGGTCTCCGATTGGTGTTTTTTCCATGATTTTGCTCCAATAAAAACAAAGATTTCTTATTCTGAATTATACGCCAGGAGCGCGCGCGCCGCGGCACGCGGCGACAATTTTCGCTGACTGACGGATTGCATAACTGTTTCGTAAAGTCCTGCGGGGAGCGTTTTTTTCCAGTTTTCACTGAGCTCTTTGAGAATGAGTTTATCGATCGTCTGTCGAATTGCGCTGTTTTCTTTCGCGTTCCAAGTGCCTGAGGCTTGTAGGTACGCGCGGTGCTGGTGGATGGCCTGTTCCAGTTCGGCAATACCCTGCGAAGTGAGCGCGGTGGTTTTTAACACGGGCGGCAGCCAGCCTTCAGGTTCAATTGACCGGGCTTCGGTTGCAATGGTAAGCCGGTGATGCCCGCCGTTAATGCGGCCGGTACCGCGATAGCCCATCTCGATCATCAGGACGAGATTGCGGTAGGTTTGGTCCGCGCCAGGCAACTCGGCTTTATTTACGACGAGAATGTCGGCAATTTCCAGGATGCCGGCTTTGATTGCCTGGATGTCATCCCCCATGCCGGGCATATCCACCACGATCGTCGTGTGGGCGAGGGTAACGATATCCACTTCCGCTTGCCCCGCACCGACTGTTTCGATGAGAACATAGTCGTAACCCGCGGCATCAAACACCTGGCTTAAGGACAGCGTGGCATCGGCCAGCCCGCCCAGGGCGCCGCGAGTGGCCATAGAGCGGATAAAGACACCGGGGTCATTCTGCAGGTCGGGCATGCGCACGCGGTCCCCTAAAATGGCGCCGCCGGTAAAGGGGCTGGTGGGGTCCACCGCAATAATCGCGACGCGCGACTCCGGGTAACTGCGCCGCAAATGATGTGCCAGGGCGTTTACCAGGCTGCTTTTGCCGGAGCCCGGCGGGCCGGTAACGCCGATCTTGTGCGCCTTGCCTGTGTAGGCAAAAAGCGCGTCCAGCGCGGCGCGTCCGCTCTCGTCATCCGCTTCCACACGGCTTAAAACGCGAGAAAGGGCAAGTTTACCGCCCTTTCTGATCGCATCAACGGAAAACTCGGTCATGGCTCAGGCGCGGTCTGCCAGCGCAGCGCGGATATCCTGGCAGACGACGCGGGTATCCGTGCCGGGTCCGTAGACTTTGGTAACGCCCTTTGCGAGCAGCCCGGGGATATCGCTTTCCGGGATGATGCCGCCCAGGAAAACAAACACGTTATCCTGACCGTTTTCCTTAAGTTTTTCAAGTACATACGGGACCAAGGCATTGTGCGCGCCGGAGAGAATGGAGAGCCCGACCACGTCCACGTCTTCCTGCAGGGCGGCTTCGGCAATCATCTGGGGAGTCTGGCGCAAGCCGGTGTAGATGACTTCCATCCCATCGTCCCTGAGCGCGCGGGCAATCACCTTTGCGCCGCGATCGTGACCGTCCAGACCGGGTTTGGCGATCAGAACTCGAATTTTCTTTTCAGGCATGCCTATACCTCCGCGTTGATAATGCCATTATACTGCCAAAATGCCCGGAAAATCATTTTATTAAGGTGTGGTATGCGTTTCAAAAGTCGATAGTCAAGGGAAAAAGGAGGAAATTCCAATACAATTAGTTTTAGTGAAAACAAAAGAAAGGAACTTTTCCGATTTCGCTGGCCTCCTAAGCGCGAAGCCTGCCCACCCAGCCAGCAACCAGGTGATCAAATGTGCTGGCAAGGGTACTTCGTGAGGGTGCTACACAAGTCTGGCGCAATCCAGTAATAACGGGGATTTTCGTTCAGGTCGTACGCAGGGTCAGGAGACGACCTATCCGGTTCACGGTGGGCAAGGGTGGTGAGTACAGAGGCGTGGAAAAAGGGAGACCTTCGGTCAAATGCCGCGCACGGTGGGGTCCCACTCCGCTTCGCTTCGGGGATAATAAACACCGGCGCGATCAGAGCGTGGAAAGAGGGAGACCTTCGGTCAAATGCCGCGCACGGTGGGGACACCGGCGCGATCAGAGGGAGACCTTCGGTCAAATGCCGCGCACGGTGAGGACACCGGCGCGATTAGAGCGTGGAAAAAGGGAGACCTTCGGTCAAATGCCGCGCACGGTGGAGTCCCACTCCGCTTCGCTTCGGGGATAATAAACACCGGCGCGATCAGAGATTCCACATATTCTTGATTAATGCTTCTTATCCTGTGGCGGACAAGGATCTTTCCCATAACTATCTTTATCTCGAATTTTTCCATCCTTTCCATGAATTACTACTTCTGAATGTTGATGTTTAGCAATTTCGCGAGCGGTATCAGTCGCTTGCGCCTGGGTGTTGGTTTCTTTTGTTATCTTTGAGTTCCCTTCACCTCGAACTCCCCACTTACCTTTCGGCGTTGGTACAACATGTTGATTTTTTCCTGACATAATCTACCTCAATATGCATTATTTAGTTTGCGTTACACAATAATTATGGCATTGTCTTTGAGATTTTGCGGCATTAGTAGTCAAATATACGGGCCGCGCTCTTCATGCTCCGATAAACTTGGGCTCGGCGCGTACCACAAGCATTTCACCGTAATACATGCGGTGGTAGTCGTTTGCCAGATAGTTCCGTTTAATAGCGGGGTCCAAAAAGCGGCTTGGGTCCAGGTCCACCCAGTAAATCTTTTTACATTCAATCACCAGTTCTGCCTCGGCAAAGCTGGGCGCGCTGACTACCTGCGAAGCCTGCGGAGTGATCCGGGTGCGGCTGAGTTTATCTTCATCCCGGCCGGAGTGCGTGCCCAGATAGAGCACATCCTCTTTGTAGGCTTCCGGAAATGCGCACAGGGTAAAGTCAGGCGCCTGATCGATAAAATCGAAAGTATAACGCGTGGGACGGACTGGCACAATAGCGCAGGGCTTATTCCACATGGAGCCCAGGAAACCCCAGCCGGTGACCATGGTATTAAAGCGTCCTTCGGCGAAACTGCCGCTGGCAAGCACAAAGGTCTGACGTTTAATCAGGTCGTAAGGTTTTACCAGAAGGTCGGCTGGCGTGATCGTTTGAAGTGTCATATATTCCTCTGCAGTGAAAAATCCGCTGTCGCAATTTTAACGCATTTGATGGTCAAAACACCGGCTGCAGTATAATATTTGCAGAACCGAGCCCAGGCTGCAATGAAAAACGACGCGAAAATCAACTGGAACCTCATCATCCGCTGGGCTGGCACCCTCCTGTCCATAGCTATTCTGGTCTACCTGTTCCGGCAGATTGGCGCCGAGGAAACCTGGGCGGCTGTTCGGAAAATCTCACTGTGGCGCGCCGCGGCGGTGCTGGCGCTTGTTTTTGTCTCGCGCCTGGCCACCTGGGGGCGCTGGCACACCCTCCTGCAAGTCCAAGCGCTGCGCGTGCGCTGGCAGGACAGTCTGCGCCTGACCTTCGCGGGCTTGTTCGCCTCCAACGTGCTTCCGACCACCATCGGCGGGGATGTCGTGCGGCTGGCCGGGGCTGTCCGGCTCGGGATTGACGCTGCTCTGGCGGCGGCTTCGCTGGTCGCGGACCGCCTGGTGGGGATGACCGGCATGGCGCTGGCGCTGCCCTTCGCCCTGCCCGCTGTTTCTGGTTATCTGAAGGCGCAGTCAGCCTCCGGCGCACCACAAACATTAGTGGCAGCTTCGATTTTTCCCGGCTTATTTGGGAAAATCCAGCATGCTGTGAAGAAGGTTTTCGCGAATTTTGGCTTCTGGCTCAAACATCCGCTCATCCTGGCACAAGCGCTGGGTTTCACTTTCATCCATATGCTGGCGACTTTTCTCATCGTCCAAATTTTAGTGGAAGGCATGGGCGAAAGCATTTCCTTTGGAAAGATAGCCGGTTTATGGAGCCTGACTTATTTCATCTCGCTCATTCCGATTTCGATTAATGGGCTTGGTCTGCAGGAAGTCACCATTACCAACCTTTTTTCAGTTCTGGGCGGGCTCCAGCTTTCCACCAGCATTACTCTGGCGGTCATCCTGCGGGTGGTCTGGATGATCGGCAGCCTGCCGGGGGCTTTTTTCATCGGCGGCATTTTGGGGGGCAAACAGCCTTCCGAGGCAGGAACGGAAAACCCAAATGGAAACGCGCACTAAAAGCTTCCTGAATCAGTTTTTGGCGGTCAGCCTGGGTTTGGCTGTGATATTTTTGCTCGAGAACCGGGCAGAACGCGGGCGTTCTTACTGGGCGGTCGCTGCGCTTGTTCCCGTGCTTGCGCTTGGCGTTTTGCTGATCAAACGGCTTGTTGGAAAAACAGAAAAGCTAAAGCTCACGATTCCGCGCTGGTTGGCGTACGGTCTCAGCGCGCTGCTGCAGCTTGGCTTACTGGCGATCTTGCTTACGCAGGATTTCCAATTGGTCAATTCCAGCGTGGGCAGGCTGCTTTTGGCGGTCCTGGCTGCCGGGGGTGCGGCGCTGTTGTTCCTCGCGGAGAAGAACCCGCGCTCTCCGCAGCGCAGCTTCATCACCGCGCTGCTCGTTTTCGGGGCGCTTTACCGTGTGGGAGCATTTCTACCGGAGCTTCAGCCGGGTCCGTTCGCGTTGGGCTGGTCTGAAGGCAGCCGCTTTTACAACGCCTCGCTCTTTCTGTCCGAGCGGATTTACGGCCAGAAACTGCCGCTGCCTGTTCTGCACCCATCCCGCTACCTTCTGCAAACCTTTCCTTTTCTGCTTGGGATAAAGTCTATACTGGCGCACCGCATCTGGCAGGTGCTGCTGTGGCTGGGAATGAGCGCCTGGGGGGCCTACCTTTTCGCCAGGCGCCTGGGCAAGGGGAAAGAATTTCCCCTCTGGCTGCTGACCATATGGACGGCTTTGTTCTTTTTCCAGGGCGCGGTTTACTACCACTTGATGGTATGCGTCATCCTGGTGCTGCTTGGCTACCGAAAAGACAAAATCTGGCGCACGCTTTTTTTCGTCATCCTGGCTTCTTTGTGGGCGGGCATCAGCCGCGTCAACTGGATGCCGCTTCCTGGTTTGCTGGCCGGCGCCCTGTATCTGCTGGATCAACCGATCGGGCGAAAAAAATGGCTTGAATATCTGGCGCCGGTGATGCTTTGGGCTGTACTGGGTTTTGGGTCCGCCTGGCTTGCGCAGCAGGGCTACATCCGCCTATCCGGAGAGGACCCCGCGCTGTTCAATTCTGCTTTCAGTTCCGCGCTTATTTGGAATCGTCTGCTGCCCAATCCGACTTTTGGGCTGGGTATCCTACCGGCCATTTTGCTGGTTTGCCTGCCCGGGATGGGAATGCTTCTGCAGCTCGCCAAAGCAAAGCAGCTGCCAACCTTGCATTGGCTGCGCTGGTTGGGGCTGGCGGGCATTCTCTCCGTGTTCTTTCTGGGCGGCGTACTGGTCAGCCTGAAAATTGGCGGTGGCGGAGATTTGCATAACCTGGACGGCTTCCTCGTCTTCTGGATGCTCATCGCGGGGAGTTTGTTGTCTGGGGCGTGCACGCAGGAAGAAACCCAAAAAGTTGCGAAACAAGCCGAAAGTTCAGCTTCTTTCTGGCTGCTGCTGGCTGCCCTGGTACCGCTTTACTTCATGCTCTCACACACGGCTGCCTGGGGTTTTGCGCCGGTGGACAGTCAGCGGACGGAGCTTGCACGGATGCAGGCAGCTTTGGACCTGCTGAAAGACCAGCCCGGAGAGATATTGTTCATTTCAGAACGCCAGTTGCTCAGCTTTGATGAAATTCAGGGCGTGCGCGTGGTGCCTGAATACGAAAAAGTTTTTCTGATGGAAATGGCGATGGGTGACAACCAGCCTTATCTGCAGGCTTTTTACGAGGATTTGACAGGCCAGCGCTTCAAAGCGATTATCACGGACACCATTTCGACCCGTATTCAAGGGGATAGCAAGTCATTCGGTGTGGAAAACGACGCCTGGGTGCAAAAGGTTCTGGAACCGATGCTGCTCCAATATGAACCGGTGCTGAGCTGGAATAACGCCAGCGTGCACCTGCTGATTCCACTGGGGCAGGACGCACTCAAACAGGAATTGCTATCTCTTCAGCCTTAAGCCTTACAGTATCCCCGGCTTCGTTTCCGGCGCGATAAGCTCGCGAATATCATACGTGCGTTTATCCTGAGACTCGTAGTAAGTGCGCATCAGCAGCTCGGCAATCAAGCCCAGCAGGATGGAAATGAAGCCCAGGATGAAGGACATTACGCTGATCTGGAACCAGGGCGAACCCAAAACAGGCGTACCGACCGCGATACGGCGGATTGCCAGGGACAGCAGCACAACGAAGCTGCCCGCCATCAGGCTGATGCCGACGCCGCCAAACAGGTAAATCGGCTTTTTGGCGTAGCTGAGCAGGAACTTGATCGTAATCAGGTCCAGGATGACCTTAAGAATACGTTCCAAACCGTAATTGGCTTTTCCGTGGATGCGCGGATGGTGGTGCACGACCACCTCGCTGATTTTACCGCCGGCTTCCGCGGCGTAGATCGGGATGAAGCGGTGCATTTCACCGTACAGGTTTATTTTATTCAGGATGTCGCGCCGGTAAGCCTTGAGTGTGCAGCCGTAATCGTGCAGGTGCACGCCGGTCACGCTGGAAATCAATCCATTCGCGATTTTAGAGGGAATAGTGCGGGTAAGTTTGTTGTCCTGCCGGTCTTTGCGCCAGCCGCTGACGACGTCGTAACCTTTGTCCAACTCGTCCAGCAGCAGCGGAATATCGGCGGGGTCGTTTTGCAGGTCGGCATCCAACAGGATGACAACATCGCCGTCCGAATGGTCAATGCCGGCTGTGATGGCGGCGGTCTGACCGTAATTGCGGTTAAGGATGACTGCGCGCACATGTTCTGGGTCGTCCGCGGCCATCTGCCTCAGGACCGCGGCGCTCTTGTCTTTGCTGCCGTCATCTACGAGGGTGACGTCCCATTCCATACCGAGCGGCGCGACCGCCTGATAGATGCGCGGGAGCAGTTCGGGCAGGTTTTCTTCCTCGTTATACACGGGCACGACCAGCGATAATTTCATGCAGCCTCCAAAGCGGGGAAAGACCCCTGCGAATAATCTGTAACAAGCCAATTATACCCATACACAGCGTACGTGCATCCTGACAAGGGCTTTGCGTTTCTCCATGCGGTGCTGCGGGTCTGCGGCATTCGCAGGGAGGAAAACGGGTATAATTCCGGCAATGAGCGCGAAAGATAACGACAGCATCCTCGCGGGGCGGAGACAACCGGATGACCCGGCTGATATCGCCCTGCGGCCGACTACCCTGGGGGACTTGATTGGTCAGGACCTGGTGAAGCAGAACCTGCAAATCCAACTCACCGCCGCCAAGCAGCGCGGTGAGGCACTGGAACACGTCTTGTTTTACGGTCCGCCCGGGCTCGGAAAAACTACGCTTGCCCATATTTTAGCATCCGAGATGGGCGTCCATATCAAGGTGACTTCCGGACCGGCAGTTGAACGCGCCGGCGACCTGGCGGCTATCCTGACCAACCTGCATGCCGGCGATATCCTGTTTATTGACGAGGTGCACCGACTTGGGCGCAACGTGGAAGAAATCCTTTACCCGGCCATGGAAGACTTCGCGCTGGATATCATCATTGGCAAGGGTCCGGCGGCCAAGTCCGTGCGCCTGAAGCTGCCGCGCTTTACGGTGGTTGGGGCGACCACGCGCCTGGCGCTGCTCACCGCGCCGCTGCGTGCCCGGTTTGGCGCGGTATACCGACTCGACTACTATGACGAAGCAGCGCTCGCGCAAATCATCCGGCGCGGCGCGGACCTGCTGCATGTGCCCTTCGACCAGGAAGGCATCCGGGAAATTGCGTGCCGTTCGCGCGGGACGCCCAGAATAGCGCTGCGCATCCTGCGGCGTGTGCGGGATTTTGCCGAAGTCAAGGCTGACGGCTGCATCACCGCTAACGTGGCGGTGGAGAGCCTGGAATTGATGAACATTGACGGGATGGGCTTGGATGACCTGGACCGGCGCGTGCTGCTTTGTATCATTGAGAAGTACAACGGGGGTCCGGTCGGACTGAATACCGTGGCGGCATCGGTGAGCGAAGAAGCCGATACCATCATGGACGTGGTGGAGCCCTACCTGATGCAGCTTGGCTTTCTGGAACGCACGGCGCAGGGCAGGGTGGCGACGCCGCTGGCGCACGCCCACCTGGGTAAACCTTACAACGGTTCCCGCGAGCAGCCGACACTGTTTAACCAGGGCAGTTGATTTCCCCGAAGAAATATGAGAACACACGATTTTGACTATATCCTGCCGCCTGAGTTTATCGCCCAGACGCCGGCTGAGCCGCGCGACCATTCGCGCCTGCTGGTATTGGAGCGTTCCTCCGGCGAAATCAGCCACGATTATTTTTATAACATTGGCAGGTATCTGAACGCGGGGGACTTGCTGGTGGTGAACCGCACCCGGGTCATCCCGGCGCGCTTGTTCGGGCGTAAAATCCCGGGCGGCGGGCGGGTGGAAGTTTTACTGCTGCGCCAGATGGATGAGAAATGCTGGGAATGCCTGGTGGGGGGCAAGGGCTTGCGCGAAGGCGCGCTCATCAGCATTGAAAACGGACCGGGGGCACGCATAGCCGCGGTGCTGGAAGGGTCCAAGCGGGTGGTGTGTTTCGACGATGCCATTGAGCAGTATTACGCTGCGGCAGGGCATGTCCCGCTGCCGCCCTATATCCATAACGAGGCGGTTGACCCGGAGCGTTACCAGACCGTCTACAATCAGGTGCCTGGTTCTGCGGCGGCGCCTACGGCGGGCTTGCATTTCACCCAGGAGCTGCTCGCGGAGCTGGAAGCTGCTGGTATTCAGAAAGCGGAAATCCTACTGCATGTTGGTTTGGATACCTTCGCGCCCGTCACGGAAGCGGACCCCAGCACGCATAAGATCCACCAGGAGTGGTGCGAGCTTTCCTCGGAAACGGCTGGGAAAGTGAACGCTGTCAAAGCTGCCGGGGGGCGGGTGGTGGCGGTCGGAACGACCTCGGTCCGCACACTGGAAAGCGCGGCGGCGCTTAGCAAAGACGGAAAGCCAGGGGCTTTCTGCGGGGAAACCGGATTGTTCATTTTGCCCGGGTACCGCTTCCAGGCGGTGGACGCGATGATTACGAATTTCCACCTGCCAAAATCCACGCTCATCATGCTGGTCAGCGCTTTCGCCGGGCGTGAACGCGTTCTACATGCCTACGAGGTCGCCAAGAATGAGGGCTACCGCTTTTATTCTTTCGGCGACGCGATGCTCATCCTTTGACGTTAATTCTTTTCTTACGTCCACCTGTTAGACTATACTTTGGAACAAGTATTGCAACGCAATACTGTACAGAAAATAATGAGTTAAGGAAACACGACTATGATGCGTTTTGATAAATTTTCTGAAAGAGCGCAGGATGTTGCGGCGCGTGCCGCGGAAATCATCCAACGCTATGGACATACGCAAATCGACACGGAGCATATCATGCTGGCGCTGATTGAGCAGCCAGAAGGTATGGTATCTCAGATTCTGGAAATGCTCAAGGTGGACCCGGGGAAGTTAGCTGAGAGCATTGACCACCTCTTGCGGACGACCCCCAAGGCAAACATCTTTGGCGGAGCTTCGGGTCAGATTTTCATGACCCCGCGCGTGAAAATGGCGGTTGACGTTGCCAAGAACGAAGCCAGCCGCTTCGGGGATGAGTACATCTCGACCGAGCATCTGTTTATGGCCATCCTGGCCGAGCGTAACACCCCGCTGGCGCGCATTCTGGAAGAGCAAGGGGTGATTCGCGGTAAAGTACTGGACGCTATCATGGAGATCCGCGGAGAGAAAAAACACTCTGAATCCCGCGGCGAAACGCAGTATAAAACTCTGGATAAATTTTCCCGCAACCTGACCCAGGCAGCCCGGGAGGGCAAGCTGGACCCGATTTACGGGCGCGAGGTGGAAATCTCCCGCCTCATCCAGGTTCTGTGCCGCAGAACCAAAAACAACCCGGTCCTAATTGGTGAAGCTGGCGTTGGAAAAACTGCTATTGTGGAGGGTCTGGCGCAAAAAATCGCGAACAATGATGTGCCTGAAATCCTGGAAGATAAACGCGTGGTCGCGCTCGACCTGGGCGCGATGATCGCCGGCACCCGCTTCCGCGGCGAGTTCGAGGAACGATTAAAGGCTTCCATCGATGAGATTCAAAATTCAGACGGTGAGGTTATCCTGTTTATTGATGAACTGCACACCGTGGTTGGCGCTGGCGCGGCTCAGGGAGCAATGGATGCTTCCAACATGCTCAAGCCAGCTCTCGCACGGGGCGACCTGCAGTGCATCGGGGCGACCACATTAGATGAATACCACAAGCATATTGAGAAGGATGCCGCGCTCGAACGCCGTTTCGCGCCAATTTTTGTGGAAGAACCCAGCATCGACGACACTATCCTGATGCTGCGCAGCCTGCGCGACCGTTACGAAGCTCACCATAAAGTGACGATTTCGGATGAGGCACTCAGCGCCGCGGCGAAGCTCTCCTCCCGTTACATGACTGAACGGAAACTGCCTGATAAAGCCATCGACCTGATGGACGAAGCTGCCGCTAAACTGCGCGTCGCCTTGTATTCCATGCCAGAAGCGCTGCGCGACCAGAAGCGGGAAATTGAACGGCTGGCGGCGGAAGAAGAGCAAGCCAGCGTGGAACGCGATTACGAGCGCGCGGTAAAAATGAAAGCTGAACGGCTGCGCCTGGAACAGGAATTTAATGCCCAGCGGGAAAAGTGGGAAGTGGAACAGAAGCTGGATGAAGTGGTGGACGTCAACGATATTGCCGATGTGATCCACCAATGGACCGGTATCCCGCTTACCCAACTCATGGAGAGCGAAGCCCAGAAGCTGCTGCACATGGAAGACCGCCTGCACGAACGCATCATTGGGCAGGGCGAAGCCATCAAGGCGATTTCGGATGCCATCCGCCGCGCGCGTTCGGGCATGAAAGACCCGCGCCGGCCGAGCGGATCCTTTATCTTCATCGGACCCTCAGGCGTTGGCAAGACTGAGCTGGCCAAGGCGCTGGCGGAGTTCCTGTTTGACGATGAAGACGCCCTGGTGCGCATAGATATGAGCGAATACCGCGAACAGCATACCGTTTCGCGCCTGTTTGGGGCGCCTCCCGGCTATGTGGGGTACGAGGAAGGCGGGCAGCTCACCGAAGCTGTGCGGCGCCGGCCGTACCGCGTGGTGCTTTTCGATGAAATCGAGAAAGCGCACCCCGAGGTTTGGAACGCGCTGCTGCAAATTCTGGACGACGGCCGTCTCACCGACGGACAGGGGCATATCGTGGACTTCCGCAATACTGTGCTGATAATGACCAGCAACCTGGGCACTGAGTTTGTAAAGAAGGGCGGAGCGCTGGGTTTTGTGGATATCAACGACGGCGAGGACATTAAATCTTCGCATGATAAGATTCAGAAGGCTTTGAAGAGCGCCTTCCGGCCGGAATTCCTGAACCGCATTGATGACATCATCATGTTCTCGCCGCTGACGCACGAAGACGTGATGGGCATTGTGACTCTGCAGTTGGCGGAACTTCAGGGGCGCCTGGATGAATACGGCGTGAAGATGGAAGTCAGCCACGCTGCCCGTTCTTGGCTGGCGGAACAGGGCTATGATCCGCTGATGGGCGCAAGGCCGCTAAAACGGGCAATGCAGAAATACCTGGAAAGCCCGCTGGCTACCCAACTTCTGGCAAGCGGTTTTCAGCCCGGGGACGTCGTTCTGGTGGACAAAGACCCCGAGGGCGCGCTGACCTTCACCAAAAAAGAAGCAGCCAGTCCTGAAGCCGCACCGGTTGAAGCCTAAAGTTATTTGATTGACAGCGCTGCCCGCGAAAGCGGGCAGCGGAACTTATAGAAGATGCGGCAGAGGCCAGACAGGCCTGCTGCGTGGATATTAGAAAATGCCAGCTGAAAATACCGCTCTGAAAGAATTATTCTGCGCGCATCCGCTCCTAAGCCTGTTGGATGAGGAGTGGATACGTGCGCTGACAGCCAGGGCCGAGCTTTTCACGCTGGAAGAGGGGAAGGTACTTTACAGCGCCGAAACAAACGCGGACGCTGGCTTTCTCCTTGCGGCTGGAAAAATCGAGCTTGCTAATCCGGAACAGCCAGCTGAAATCCGAACTATTACCAGCGGAGAGCTGTTAGGGGAAGAGTGCCTGGATGGGTTGGAGGCCTTCACCCATACAGCCCGCGCGTTAACAGACTGCGCTATCTGGCATATCCCTGCGGATCTGCTGCGTGAGGCGGTGCTCAGCAGTCCTAAGGCGCTGCGCACACGCGTTGTGCTTGTGCAAAGCCGGCAATTAGCCGAGAGAACCCGCATGCGCTGGCTTGAAAAAGATGAGCAGGTGCACTTTATTACCCGCAAACATCCTTTTTTTCTGCTGATGAGCCTGCTGCTGCCGCTCTTGGGTTTTACTGTGCTGGTCGCTGCCGCAGTGATTCTTGGAACAGACCGACCTGAAATCAGCGTGCCGGTTTTGGTGGGGGGATTTGTGCTTGGCGTGCTTTGGCTGGCGTGGAACCACCATAACTGGGCTAATGATTATTACATCATCACCAACCACCGCCTGGTTTGGGTGGAAAAAGTGTCGGGATTTTACGAATCGCGGCAGGAGGCGCCGCTGGGGATGGTGGTCTCGGTGGGCGTGCAGAGCACGCAGCCGGGCAGAATCCTGGGATACGCGGATGTGGTAGTGCGCACCATTATTGGCAATATACGCTTTAACCGGGTGGCGGACGCAGACGTGATTGAGCATCTGGTGGATGTGTTCTGGCGGCGCAGGCAATCCGAAGAAGCTGTGTTCGAAGAAGAAAAAATGCGCGCAACGCTGCGGCAAAAGCTGACCGGAAACGGAGCCACCCAGCCGGTGCAGCCCAGGGAACCCGACAGCCTGCCGCTTGAGACCGACCTGCCGCCGCTGCGTGAGAAAAGCTTTTCTGCCTGGTTGTTTGGTGATTTTCTGAAGGCGCGCTATGAAATAGGCGGGGTGACTACCTACCGGAAGCACTGGTTTGTGCTTATGGGCAAAGAGCTTGCGCCGCTGATGGTCCTGACTGGCGGAATTGTCCTGCTGGTTGCTGCGCTCACCTGGAATTTCACACTTTTACCTTACAATCTGTCGGTTTTTCTGGGCGTGCTGCTTACGGTAGCAGCGCTTATGTGGCTGGTTTACAACTACGCGGACTGGCGCAATGACATTTACAGCCTTACCCCCGACCAGGTGATTGACGTTGACCGCAAACCGTTCGGGCGCGAATCCAAGCGCACAGCCCCCCTGGAGAAGATACTGGCAGTGGAGTATGAACGCCGTGGGATAATTCCGATGCTGTTGAACTTTGGCACTGTTTATATTCGCGTCTCCACCGAAGTGCTTACTTTTGACAATGTATACCAGCCCTCCAAAGTTCAGGAAGATATCTTCCGTAGGATGCAAGCGGCTGCTGCTGCCGCGCGGGAACGGGACATTGATGAAGAGCGCGAGCGCGTTGCGCGCTGGTTCAGCGTATACCACAACCAAACCCAAACCCAAGACGCTACAAAAAGATTGAGTCCACCGCCTCTCTAAGGTAGAATATATTAATAGTTAGCTAACTGGAGATAATGTGGCTATTCGCGATATTGTAATATTCCCTGCGCCTTTGCTCAGGCTGAAGGCGAAGCCTGTTCAGGTTTTTGATAAAACCCTGCAGACTCTGATTGACGACATGTTCGCGACCATGCGGGACGCCCCGGGCGTCGGGCTGGCTGCTCCGCAGATCGGGGAATCGCTGCGCGTGGTGGTGGTGGAATACACGGACGACGAGCGGGAAGACGCGAAGACCAAGAAATATGTGCTGGTCAACCCCGAGATTGTACAGAAATCTGAAGAAACTGTTTCCGATGTTGAAGCCTGTCTCTCGGTTCCTGGATTGGCGGGCGAGGTTGAACGCCACGAGTCTGTCACCGTCAGGGCTAAGAACCGCTTTGGGAAACCCATACGCCTGAAAGCCAGCGGCTGGTTGGCGCGTATTTTCCAGCATGAAATTGACCATTTAGACGGCGTGCTCTACATTGACCGCGCAACGCAGGTGTTCCAACCCAGCGCCGAAGAGATGGAACAGATTAAAGACTGATGCATCTCACCCGGCTGGCGCTGACAAATTTCAGGATTTTCTCCCGGCTGGACTTGCATTTTCCCCGGAAAGTCATCCTTTTGGCAGGCTCCAACGCCCAGGGAAAGACTACAATCCTGGAAGCTGTTGCCTACCTGGCCAATTTTTCCTCTTTTTACGCCGCAAGTGACCGGCAGCTGCTCAACTTCAATCTCCAGCCCGAACCTGTATTGGTCGGCCGCATCGTCGGCGAATATCAGACCAGGCTTAAGACGCACAGTCTGGAAGTGCGCTTTATCCAGGAATACAACGGCAACCCCAACGCTCCGCGCTTCCGCAAGGAAGTGCTGCTGGACGGCGTCAAAAAACGGCTGGGCGAAGTCTACGGCCAATTCAACGCGGTCAGCTTCTTGCCGCAGATGGCGCGCATCATTGAGGGTTCGCCCTCCGACCGGCGGCAGTACCTTGACGAAGCGCTTTCGCAGGTGCAGCAGGGCTACGCCCGCCACAGCGCGGATTATGTTAAAGCCCTGAACCAACGCAACGCTTTATTAAAAACATTAGGGGAACGCGGCGGGGATACGCGCCAGCTGGAAGCCTGGGACGAAATGCTGGCTCGCCACGGCGCGGAACTGATGTATGCCCGCATCCACTTGTTGAAAGAACTGGAAGAACAGGCTGGACCGATCCATCAGCAGCTGACCCGCGGAACCGAAATATTGCGGCTGCAGTACAAACCCTCCTACGAACCTTTACCCGCGCCCAAAGCGCAGCTTTCCCTGCCGGTGCAGACCGCGCTGGACCGCTCGCAACTAAGCGCGGAGGAGATTGAAGCAGGCTTGCGCAAAGCGCTGCACGCAGCGTATCGTGAGGATATCAGCCGGGGCATGACCACGCTGGGCCCGCACCGCGATGAATTCCGCTTCATTGGCAGCGGCATTGACCTGGGCGATTACGGCTCCAGGGGTCAGGGGCGTACTGCCCTGCTCTCACTTAAGTTCGCCGAAGTGCAGTGGATGCGGACCAAGACCGGCGAGTGGCCAGTCCTTCTGCTTGATGAAATCATGGCGGAATTGGACCCCGAGCGCCGGGCGGATTTGCTGGCTGTGCTGGGTCAGGTGGAGCAAGCCTTGTTGACCTCGACCGACCCGGATATGTTCCCAGCCGAATTCACGCACAACCATGAAGTCTGGCATGTGCGGGACGGCCTGGTTTATCAGAATTAACTACGGACTAGCGTAGCATGAACCCGAACCTGGACTCTACGGCTATAACAAGGCAGTGGATTGCCCGGGTGCTGATTGCAGTGGTGCTGGCGCTAAACCTGCAGGCAGCGGTTTCGTACCTGATAGACCCTCAGTCGTTCAGCGCTTCCTTCGAGCTTAGCGGCGTACCGGGGTCTGCTGCGGTAGCGGGCGTTGGGATTTTGTACCTTATGTGGCAGGTGCCCTATGTTATTGCCCTGACTAACCCTGTCAAATACAAAATTTCACTGATTGAAGCTATCTTTATGCAAACTATCGGCCTGCTGGGTGAAAGTTGGCTGCTAAGTACGCTTGACTTAAGCCACGCGGCGCTGCGGTCAAGCATCGAACGCTACATTATTTTTGACGCGGGCGGCCTGGTGCTGCTTGTCTGCGCTTTTAGCGCAGCGCACTGCCGACGTATGTTATACAGGAAAGGTGAACACGATGTTTAGAGATTTAGTCCTGAAAAACCGCAGTTACCGCCGCTTTGACGAGTCGGTCCGCATCCCGCGCGAAACGCTGGTGGAATTGGTGGACCTGGCCCGGCATGCTCCCTGCTCCGCCAACTTGCAGGGGCTCAAGTTCAGCCTGATTTGGGACAAATTGCAGACGGATAAGGTGTTTCCGCTTATCAAGTTTGCAGGCTACCTGAAGGATTGGGGCGGACCCGCGGAGGGCGAAAGACCGACAGCCTATATCGTCGTGCTGGGGGATGAACGCATCAAACACCAGTATGACCTGGATACTGGCATTGCCGCGCAGACGATGATGCTGGGCGCGGTTGAAAAGGGTTTTGGCGGCTGTATGATGAGCTCCGTGAAGCGTGAAGAATTGGCCGCCTTGCTGGAACTGCCCGCTTACCTTGAAATTGTTCTCGTCCTCGCGTTGGGGAAACCCGCTGAGACGGTTAAGATTGAACCTGTTGGCGCGGACGGGGACATCAAGTATTATCGCGATGCCCAGGGTGTGCACCACGTGCCCAAACGCGCGCTTGAGGATTTGATTATCGAGTAAACGGTTTTTGCAATTCAGAAATCAGGCGGCCGGAGTTTGCATGCTGTGCCTGCCAAAAGTATGTTCTACAGTACAAATACCCGGGCGCCTTCAGGCGCCCGCTTTTTATGATAGCTGAAATCCGGTTTACCCCTCAGAGCTTGGAGGGGTGGGGGTAACAGTACCGCTGGGAGTTGGGCTGGGGGAGGGCGTTGGCGTGCCGGTTGAGGTGTAGGTCGGCGTCAGCGTGAACGTTGGCGTCCAGGTGGCGGAAGCCGTGGGGGTGAGCGTACGGGTCGGGGTGGGCTGCGGGATGCGGATGCTGAAGCTGAGCTCTGGACCAAAGAGCGCGCCTTTGTTTGTCTGCAGCCGCCACACGCCGGAATAATCGCCCTGATAGCGGGGCGCGCTAAGTTCCACGGAAATATTGATTGCCGCGCCAGGCGCCAGGTCACTGACGCGGGTTGGGGATTTCCCACCGAGCAGATTGCCGCTGATAAAAACGAGCTGGTAGCCGCTCCAGGCGCAGGTGCCTGTGTTTTGCACCCGCCAGGTTTTCGTGAAAAGCTGTCCGGGTTCCAGGACCGTTCCCGGTGGAATGCTGACATCTTGCAGCAGCGCAGCTTGAGGTGAGCACTGCGTCGGGCTGAGCAGCGGCGCGGGGGTGGGAGTGGCGCTCGGGGTCGGCGTGGCAGGGAGCGGAGTCGGGCTGGGTGAACCGACCAGCACGGCCGCTTCCGCGCTGGCAATGCGGCGTTCGCGTTCGTTAACCGCAATGACGCTAATAAGCACAGGGCCTTCCGCTGCCGGGATCCAGGGTTGTTTGATTATGGCCGAGTACATCGTGTCCGCTGTGGCGCTGTCCATGCGCACCAATTCGCCATTTACATACAGTTCAAGCCGGGACCAGCCGCGCTTTGCGATGACCTGGGAGATGATTTGTGTCTCCTGCTGCACAGGCAGAAAAGCGCCGGAGGAGGGCATGACAATAATCACGAAGTTATCTGGCTGGGAGGAACAGGCGCCAAGCAGCAGGGCACACACAAGAGTAAGCAGTAAAGGGATTGGATACCATTTTTGAGAATTCATGGCGTGTCGAAGAATTAAAACTCCCTAATGGCAGCAGGCGAAACACTCAGGTCAGCCTGTAAGCCGTATTCTGTCGGGGATGTGCATCTATCTCGACAGCCTGTCACCAGGCTGCTCATGCGGTCTACCCGGGGATCAACAGCGCCGAGCCAGCGCTGGCATCCGAAGATGCTTTTCCCCTGTTTGACCTTGCACCGGAAGGGGGTTGCCTGGCCGCTGGCATTACTGCCGGCGCCGGTGGTCTCTTACACCGCCTTTTCACCCTGACACGCTTGCGCGTGCGGTATGTTTCTGTGGCCCGATCCAGAAGCTTGCGCCTCTCCAGGTGTTACCTGGCTTCCTGCTCTGTGGTGTACGGACTTTCCTCACCGCCGCGAACAGCAGCGCGCACACCCGACTGACCTGAGCAAAGAAATGATAGCGGAAAGGAGGGTAAAAGTCAATCAGATAGGGATTTAACCGGAGGAAGAGGCGTTCTGGAAAGGAAATTTAGGAAGGACTTCGAGGCATTCAAGCTTTAGGTAATGCTATTAAACGCAGAAGATATACACCCCCGAGCATTAGTTCGGTAACATTATCATTTGACTTGACACGCCCCCGCCTACCCAGAGAGACGTAATGAAAACAGGTTTTGCAGACTCAATCAATGATATACACCCCCGCCTACCCAGAGAGACGGCTTTTATCGACCTTCGCCATATAGGCGGCGCCCGTAAACGTGGCATTTATGGACCTATTCAGGGAGAAGGGCCCGCAGGGCGGTGTTTTTTGACCTTCTCCGGGGAGAAGGTGCCCGCAGGGCTGTATTTTTTGACCTTCTCCGGGAAGAAGGTGCCCGCAGGGCAGTATTTTTTGACCTTCTCCGGGGAGAAGGTGCCCGCAGGGCAGTATTTTTTGACCTTCTCCGGGGAG
>DIXT01000019.1:107525-120875 GCA_002436085.1 Anaerolineaceae bacterium UBA6073 | reverse complement strand
CTGAGCTTGCGAAGGGTCTTGCTTTCAATGCAATACCAAGATTCTTCACTTCGTTCAGAATGACAAATTTCAGCACACAGGTACCTTAACAGGTACAGGTCGCAAGCGAAGGGTCTTGCTGTTTTGCCTTTGTTTGTCACCCTGAGCCTGCGAAGGGTCTTATGATTATCCCTACGGAAAGATTCTTCACTTCGTTCAGAATGACAAATTTCAGCACACAGGTACCTTAACAGGTACAGGTCGCCAGCGAAGCTTGTTCGTCACCCTGAGCCAGCGAAGGTTGTTCGTCACCCTGAGCCAGCGAAGGGTCTTGTATTTATCCCTACTGATAGATTCTTCACTGCGGTCTGTACCCTTCAGGGTATCAGAATGACAAGGAAAACTCCTGCGCGTGCGCGGAGTAAACCTTGCGCGCCCTTTCCGCACACAGCAGAGCCAAACGCTAAAGCAAACTCGGTTAACCGCCTGCCTAAATCCCAGGCGCATCCAGGTTTTCTCCGCCCTGTATCGCCTGTTCTGTTTCCACCGCCCGCTCAACCGCAAGGAATTCCCCCACTAAGTTGCCCGCAGCGCTGTCCACCAGCTTTTGCTTGCCGCTGTGCCCGAGGCGCTTGATTTGCAGCTCACGCTTCAGCGCGGTCGCGCGGTCCGGCACCAGCTCCACGTAAACCAGCCGCACCGGGCTGTTCAGGCTGGTATAACGCGCGCCCCGGCCGGCGTTATGTTGGCGCACGCGCCGAAGCGGGTCCAGCGTCCAGCCGGCGTAGTAGGCGCCGTTCGCGCACTCCACCAGGTAACAGTAATAAGCCACCCCGAGCCCGCCTACAAACCGAGCAAAAAACGCGAAATCGCCAGCACAGGCGCGCGCACCAGCGCTCCGAACGCGTCCACGCCCAGCATGGGCAGCACGAACACCAGCGCCAGCAGGATGAACATCCCGTACGGGCGCACGGCGTAGAGCACCTTGCGCGCGGGCTCGGGCAGCAGGTATTCCAGCACCTTTTCTCCGTCCAGCGGAGCGACCGGCAGCAGGTTGAACACGCACAGGGTGACGTTCAGCACCACGAAACTGATCAGGAATTGATTGAGAAAGTTTAGCGCACCATTGGAAGCGCCCGCGGACGCCCGCAACAGGTGGTAGGGCAGGCTTGCCAACAGAGCCAGCAGCAGGTTTGAGAACGGACCCGCCAGCGAGACCAGCATCACCGCCGCGCGGCTGCGCTGCCTGAGAACCGCCGGATTGATTGGCACGGGCCTGGCCCAGCCGTAGCCCGCCACCACCAGCATCAACGAGCCGAGCGGGTCCAGGTGCCGCAGGGGGTCGAGCGTCAGCCGGCCAGCCAGGCGCGGGGTGTCATCCCCGAAGAAGGCGGCCGCGCGGGCGTGGGCGTACTCGTGCAGGGTGAGCGCGATGACCAGGGTGAGCAGGCGGGAAATCAGTTCGGTGGCGGAGAGGTCCAGCATGGCGTTTCTTTCGGGATTATATCATGCGGATATAATAGGCTTATGCTGACTGAAATAGCGCTTGGAGACCGTGTGCGCCTGCGCAAAGCCCACCCGTGCGGGGGTTTTGAGTGGGAAGTGGTGCGTTTGGGCGCGGATATTGGTCTGGTATGCCTCACCTGCGGTCACCGCGTGTTGCTGACGCGCCGGGAGCTGGCCAGGAGGATGAAGGCGCACCTGCCGAAGGAGGGGGGGAAAGAGGGGGAGTGAGGGGGGGGGTAAAATTCCTCTACGTTTTACTTATCCCACCCCACTTAGCATTGAGTAACCGATAGGTATATTTTGAATATGTCTTTCCATCGGAATCAACTACTTCGATTTTTATCTTGTCTTTAGATTCGGTAAGTGCATGAGAAACAAAATCGGAGAGAGGCAACAATAGATAGTTGTATGATTGAATCGATATTGGAAATCGTTCAAATGTGGCAAAAATTTCTGATTTCGGTGTTTGATCCCATCCAAAATCAAGTTTTACTTCAAGTGAAACATCAATTATCGTAATCTGTCTCTTGCTATTATTATTAATCAACAATTGCGCTCGTTCTTCGAAAGCTATGTACTCAATAAACATTGAGACCTTTTTACGATAACTTAATATTTCTTTAATCCCCAAAATGGTTGAGATTACTGCCCCATAAATCGCAAGATATAATGCCCAATTTTCATATAGCGACATTTAGTTCCTTCTCTATAACAAAAACTCAATCAAGTCTTTTTCAACCTCAGGGTAGATTTCATCAATCTCCGCCTGGATTTCGATGGTCTTGGCAAGGGCTGCGGCGATCTGAATGTAATGGCGGGGGTCGTCCATCTTGCGTCCTTTGCGGTCCTTCAGGTACTTATCCATCACCTGGTAGCCGCCGATCTGGTACTCCCATACTTCCGGTTCAACGCCTTCAAAGTAGTGGGTCTTGTTGATGTATACGCGTTTTTCATCAGAGTCAAAGCGAGGTCTTTCAATGACATTGTCATCGCCCTGCCCCTGGTATTTGACCGTGGGTTGGTTCAGTTCCGGGCTTTTAAGCAGGTGCAAGTCAATCAGGCGTTTGCCCAGGGCTGCCATGGATTGGAAGACTTCGTAATTTGATGTAAAGGGAACGCGAGGAAAGTCAGACTGTAAGAAATCAGAATATATTTCTTGATAAGAATTGCTTAACAGCACACCATAAATATAGTTAATAATTTGTTCAGGTGTGGGGTCTATTATGTAGCGGCTCTTGAGATTTCCATATATTTGGTCAGATATATTCATCTCCTTTTCTAATTTGCTGAACAAAGTTAGATGTCCTCTATCGGGATATATATATAAGGGAAATAAATAAGAAATTGAAACTGCTGAAGTAATTGAGTGAGCATCAATAATTGAATTAGTAACAAATATCGGCTCTTTTAATGATTTATCCATTTGTCTAGATGAAATTAATCCAATATTGTTCTCAAACATATGGCTCATAACTTCAGACCTAGGCATACATAAATAGCCCCTACTCCGCCCGGTGTAGTATGTATATCTCCTATCAAATGGTCGATATAAAATTGGTTTAATCTTATCTTTTGTAAGACCATTTTGCTGTAAATCATCCTGAGCCAGTGAAACCTTCCAGTCTCTTGCATCATCACCTAAATCAAAGGCTACCCTTGCCAATTCAGGCTCCATCTGCGCAAAAGTCATCGCTCTATTCCAAATTTCTTCTTCGGACCTCCCTATTGTTAATTTGTCCCTGGCAGTAACTATACCGACACTATTAACAGGAAATATGTCCGTTAAGATTGGCCAATTTAGATAATGAGAAATTTCTACAGTATTACGCTTAATAAAGAAATAATATGGGCTTAAAAGGGATATTTGTTGGTAATTGTCTTCCCTGAAGTTATTATTTCGAAGCCAAGTATATTTTTTTTCTCTTGTTCCAAATAAGTCAATATTGGCAATGCTTTGATTTTGTATTTGATAGCTTTTAATAAAGAGAGCTATTGCTACACCTTGCCGGATATCAAACACATTTTCATCTTTTCCGCCATCCGGCGCAGCTTCTTTCTTCAGACTATTTCCATGCAGGTCAAGGATGTAAATCTCATCAAAAGTTTTCAGTAATGATTGTCGCATTCCTCTGAAGGTGGGGTTATCCAGGTAGGCATGGTTGGTAATCATGGCAACGATGCCCTTGCCAGCCTTTTGTATCTTCCATTGGGCAAAGCGCAGAAATTTGACATAATCATCCTGCAGCCATTTAGGGTTTTTTTCACCCAAGGGCTTGCCATCCACCTTGTAATAACTCTGCGCCCCATCCAGGTCTTCTTTTAAAAGTTTTTCGGTCCATTCATTCTTGTTGGCGGAGCTGCCAGAGTAAGGCGGGTTGCCCATAATCACCAGAATCGGTCCTTTCTTAACCTTGCCTGCCAGCCGGCTTTCCTCACTAAGGGAGCCTATACCCGGAATTTCAATCTGAGCGATATCTTCCATCTCAAGCGTGTTGGTCAGGTAAAGCTGAAATCGGTCCTCACCTTCCATGCGGTAACCGAGCGATTCAAGCAAATAGCTCATCTTCATGTGCCCGATGGCATAGGGCGCCATCATCAATTCAAGGGCATAGAAGTTCTTGAGCACCTGGTTGCGGATGAATTCTTTTTTGCCGCCCTCGCCGTATTTATCCACATACTCTTTGACTGCCAGCTTGATGGCTTCCGCAGGGAAGGTGAGCGTGCCCGCGGCCGGGTCCAACACGGTTACAGACGGGTCCGCCAGCCCATCAGGCAGGTCAAAGCGGGTCTTTAGCAGGTGATGCACAGAATTGACAATATACTTTACCACCGGCTCGGGGGTGTAATAAACCCCGCGGCGTTCACGGGTGGCCGGGTCGTATTGGTTCAGGAAGGTCTCATAAAAATGCACGATGGGATCTTCGCCCTTACCTTCTTTGTAATACTGATCCAGAATCTTTCCGATTTCAGCTGCATTCAGAATTGCGGCGATATCATCCACTATGACTTCCATCTGGAGTGAAGGCTCTTCCAATGAAATGTATTTAAATACATCCCGCAATACGCCAATGGAGTGCGGGATATTTTCAAAAGCCATACGTCGGGAAAAGTCTCCGGGAGTGCGGGTGCGGGCAGCAAACAAGCCGTAGGTGATGGTCTGAGAATAAAGATCGGCAAACTGCTCGGGGGTTAAGCTGGGAATGAGATACTTCTGAAACGCCTGATAAAAGCCATAAATTTTGCCTTTGCCCTGTTCAGCTTCTTTCACCTCTTCCGCCACCACCTGGTCGCGCAAAAAGCGAGTGCGCTTTGCCAGCTCAATAGCCAGGCTTTCAGCGGTAAAAGTTTTTGGGAGCTTGAAGCTGAAAAACCGGGAGGCAAGTTTTTCAAATTGCTCGCTTTGCTCCAGTTGTGGCGTAGTTCTTAGCTTTTGAGCCGTGAAATGGCGCGCGATGACAACTCTATCTGTCTCCTTCCTATTGCGGTAAAGACGAAATTCATAGAAGTCTGTGAGGATGAGGTTTGGAAAGGTATGCAGGTAGCGCTGAAGCTGCTCTGAGGTCTCCACCTGGTCAAGGTTGGTGCCAGGGGTTTTGGCTTCGATGTATCCGACCACGAAGTGATCACCATCCCATACACGAAAATCGGGATTGCCAGCCTCGGTCGGCTTGGGCAGCACTGTGACCTTTGTTTTTCGATCTTTTTCGAGAGGGAAATCAGTAAACAACGTTTTCAGGGAGTCATAATACGACTCTTCACGCGCATCGCCCTGCATCGTTGTAGACGCAACGGATTTAAGATATGCCGTCAGCAACTTTCTCATATGGACCACCCCAATTCTGATGTTGTTTCCAATTATTATATACCAGCCATCCGCGCATTGCCTCAATATTAATGTAACTTTACAAAAGAACGATGGCTCATAAAGAATGTTACTCTAATGCGGAAAATGATACCGCAGAGAGGTAGCAAATGATGAGTTATCGAAGTAAAAAAGAATTATTAGAGGCCATTCGACCACGATATCTAGGTCTTGCATGGTCTCCTGAGCATGCAAGGGTTGCAAGGGCATACAGGCAGACTGCCTCAGTCGCTGGCGCTCATTGCTCCGCACGCAAGCAGTCGCAGTGACGAACCATTCGTCATCGCGATGCCCTAAAGGGTACAGGTCGCAGCGTGGCGATCTGCCCTTCGGCATACAGGCAGACTGCCGCACTTCGTTCGCAGCAGTCGTAGGTTGGGTGGAGCGACATCGGGGTCTCTATTAACAATTAAACCGTCGGAGCGCAACCCAACAGAAATCGCTTGGTGGGTGAGCGTTGGTGTTGGGTTTCGCGGCTGCGTCGCTGCGACCAACCTACGTGCCCCAAACAACCAATCCTTACTCTGCACACTGCATCCACGGTTAATCTTCAATCTTAACCATCACGCTTCAACGACCATACAAACCCGGAATCCTGCCCCCGTCCGCGCGCATTTTCGTGCGCATTTTCGTTTACATGCAAAATTATTCATACTATAATTACATTATTCAAGGACTGTATTTTTTACATCAATAGCTCCTCTTTTTGACGAACCCAAAAGAAAAGGTGGTCAGGATGAAACATGGGCAAAAATTTGGCGTAGTGCTTATTTCGTTGCTATTAGCGCTCTCCATGCTCCTTAGCGCTTGTTCCGCACCGCAAACCGCCGCGCCGGACATCCCGACAGAAGCGGTCACAACAAGTCTCCCTGAGGATATTCCTTATTCCATTGAATACACCTACACCAGCGAGCTCATCACAAGCTACTACCACCTCTACGGCAGCCTGTTGGACGATTTTGTCGAGATTTACATTACAAACAACAGCAGCGTAACATCGTCTATCCTGGTGGAAACAGAAATCGATGGGTACACCACCATTTCGTCGGACACGGTCGAAATCGCTCCAGGGGAACGCGTGGAAATTCGCCAAAACCCGCGCCTCATCCCCGAATCGATGGAAAAGTTGAACTCCCAGCGCTACGCGAATTTTTTCATCCGGGTGACTCTGTTGACGGAAGGGCAAGGCGACCTGCTTTTATCGGAAAGCAATGAGATTTTGCTCTATTCCCGGCGCGATTACGCCTGGGTGAACGGGTTTGACGAGCAGGAAAACCACGACTTGCTGGCGGTATACGTTATTGCTAACGATCCCGCCGTTGAGGAGCTGCTGCGCCGTGCCGCCAATTACACGTCCTCCGGACAAATATGGTCAGGCTACGGCGGTCATATAGAGGATGACAACGGCGGTGTATGGGACCGTCTGCAAGCAGTTTGGCAGGCTGAGAAAGAGTACAACCTGACCTATGTGAGCACCTGGGTATCTTTTACGCCGGAAGATTCCCAACGCATCCGTCTGCCATACGAAGTGTTGGAGCAGGAGGGGGGCAATTGCATTGAGTTAGTGTTCCTGTACGCCGCGGCAGTTGAAGCGATGGATATGGAAGCCGCTATTGTGCTTATCCCCGGGCATGCCTATTTGGCAGTACGTACAGACCAGGAAAACGCTTCGTATTATTTCATTGAGACGACCTTGATCGGGCAAGCGGATTTTAACGAGGCGCTGGAATATGGCAACAACAGCTGGGAAAGGGACAGCCCTAAGTTAGATGCCGGGGAACAGTATTATGGTTGGGTTACCATCCCTGAAGCGCGGGAGAAGGGGATTTTACCGGTGCCCTGGCGCTAAAGCGGGTATGCTCAGGGCGTGTCTGTAGGCTGGTTGCATATAACGGCTTATGACGCAGCGATGCCTGTCCCTGCTTGTTTCGCTGTGAGACCGAGTATGGTTAGGTTTCGCCCTTCGTAGTGACAAACTTTTCGTCATCGTGATGCCCTAAAGGGTACAGGTCGCAGCGTGGCGATCTGCCCTTCGGCATACAGGCAGACTGCCGCACTTCGTTCGCAGTGACAAGTCCTCTCAGTTCTTGCATGGTCTCCCGACCATGCAAGGCTCTTGACCGTAGGTCTCCATAACGCAAATTTTCACCTGCTCGCTGCTCCACGCTCAAGCAGTCGCAGTGACGGACCATTCGTCATCGCGACACCCTAAAGGGTACAGGTCGCAGCGTGGCGATCTCCCTCTTAGTACACAGGAAGACCGCTGAAGTCGCTGGCACTCATTGCTCCGCACGCAAGCAGTCGCAGTGACGGACCATTCGTCATCGCGAGCTTCCGAAGCGATCTCCCTCTTAGTACATAGGCAGACTGTCGCAGTCGCTGGCGCTCATTGCTCCGCACGCAAGCAGTCGCAGTTACGGACCATTCGTCATCGCGAGCTTCCGAAGCGATCTCCCTCTTAGTACACAAGAAGACTGCCGCAGTCGCTAGCGCTCCTTCGCAGTGACGGACCATTCTTGCATGGTCTCCCGACCATGCAAGGCTCTTGACCGTAGGTCTCCATAACGCAAAATTTCACCTCCTCGCTGCTCCACGCTCAAGCAGTAGTGGCGTTGGGTTCCGCTCCTGCGCCGCTGCACCCAACCTACTCATCGCACCCAACCTACGGGCTAATCGTTTGTCACTTCTAGTGGAGCTTGTTGGGTATCATTGTTGGGTTTCGCTCCTGCGTCGCTGCACCCAACCTACGCATCGCACCCAACCCACCCATCGCACCCAATCCACATGCTGTACTCACCCCACAAATTAAGCCCAAACTGCGTGCTCACCAGGGTGCCTCGCCTGCGGCTCAGCATGACCCTCCACTGCCCCCATCCTGCGGTATAATCTGCTTAAATTAATCTATAAGAAACCTATGCCAATTCTCAGCCCTAACACCCTCGAATTCTTCTCGCACAGCCCCGAGCAAACCCGGCGCGTCGGCATCCGCCTGGGCAGCCTGCTGCGGCCCGGCCAGCTCATCTGCCTGGAAGGCGAGCTCGGCTCCGGCAAGACCACGCTCGTACAGGGCATCGCCCAGGGCTGGGGTTCCGCGGACCCCGTCTCCAGCCCTACCTACGTGATCATCAACGACTACCGCCACCCCGAGGGCACGCACCTCTACCATACCGACGCCTACCGCCTCTCCGGCAGCGCCCTGGATATCGCCGTGCTGGACCTGCCCGGTATGCTGGAGCGCGGCGCGGTAGTGCTGGAATGGGCGGACCTGATCCGGACCCACCTGCCCGCCGAGCGCCTGTGGATCCAGATGCAGTACATGGCTCTGGAGCAGCGCCACCTGGTCTTTACCCCGCGCGGCAAAGCCTACGAAGCGATGTGCAAAGAGCTGGAAAAAATGATCTTTGGAGCTTCCTGATGCTTTTAGCCATAGACACATCCACCGATTGGATCGGACTGGCGCTGTTTGACGGCACGCGCATCCTCTTCGAACAGACCTGGCGCAGCCAGCACTACCACACCACCGAGCTGGTGCCCGCCATCTCCGAGCTCTTTGCCCGCACCCGCGCGCGTAAGAGCGACCTGACCGGGCTGGGCATCGCGCTCGGCCCCGGCTCGTTCACCGGTCTGCGCATCGGAATGAGCGTGTGCAAAGGCATGGCGCTGGCGCTGCGGCTGCCGGTGGCGGGGGTGCCCTCGCTGGATATCCTGGCAGCCGGGCAGCCCATCCTGCGCCGGCCGATGATTGCCCTGCTGCAGGTGGGGCGCGGGCGCTTTGCCTGGGCGCGCTACCTGGCCGCCAACAGCCATTGGTCGCGCGAGGGCGAAGTGCAAGTCTCCGACGCGCGCGAAATCTCCGCGACGATCAACTCCCCGGTGTACGTATGCGGGGAAATGGGCGAAGAAGAGCGCCGCATCCTGGGGCGCAAGTGGAAGACCGCGCGCCTGGCAAGCCCCTCCCAGTCCCTGCGCCGCCCGGCTGTGCTGGCGGAGCTGGCCTGGCAGCGCCTCTTGGATGGCAAAGCGGACGATGCCGCCGCGCTCTCCCCCATTTACGTGCATACCCTCAGCAACGTCCCCGAATGAGCTCACCTGCCCCCATCCGTCTGCGCCGGATGACCCAGGCTGACCTGCCCCAGGTGGAAGCGCTGGACCGGCTTTCTTTCCGCACTCCGTGGCCGCCGAGCTCGTTTGCGTACGAACTGCGCCCGGACGCATCTTCTATTTGTCTGGTCGCTGAATCAACGGACGCAGCCGCGCAAAAGCAGATTATCGGCAATGTGGTGATCTGGCTGGCAGCGGATGAAGCGCAGGTGGCCACGCTGGCGGTCGCTCTGGAGCACCGCGGGCGCGGCGTGGCGCGGGCTTTATTGGCTTCCGCGCTGCTGGAAGCATGGCAGCTTGGCGCGCGCAAGTCCGTGCTGGAAGTGCGCGTGAGCAACGAAGCCGCGCTGCACCTGTATTACGGCATGGGATACAAGCCGGTCGGCTTGCGCGCCGGGTATTATGAGGATACCCACGAGGACGCGCTGCTTCTCACGTTGGAAGAAATTCAGCCTGAAGCTTTACAAAAGCTATTAAAACCCGCGGAAAGCGGTTTTTGAGCCTGTATTGGGGTAAAATTTAGTTTCGGAGACCTATCCATGCCAGCAGAAGAACGCTTACAAGCTATCCGTGCGCAGGTGCAGCAGTGCCGCGCGTGCCCATTATCCGTGGGGCGCACGCTTGCCGTCCCGGGGGAAGGCCCCGCCAGCAGCCGGGTAATGTTCATCGGCGAAGGACCCGGCTACCATGAAGACCAGCAAGGGCAGCCTTTCGTCGGGCAGGCGGGCAAGTTTCTGGATGAGCTGCTGGCTTGCGCGGGCCTGAAGCGCGCGGAGGTGTTCATCACGAATGTGGTCAAATGCCGCCCGCCCAGCAACCGCGACCCGGAACCCGAGGAACTGAAAGCCTGCGACCAATATTTGAACGCCCAGATTGAAGCCATTAACCCGCGCGTGATTGTGACGCTGGGACGATTCTCCATGGCTAAGTTCGTAACGAATGGCAAAATCAGCCAAATTCACGGCCGCCCGCACCAGGTGGACGGGCGCGTGGTAGTCACAATGTACCATCCCGCTGCCGCGCTGCACCAGCCGGACCTGAAGAAAACGCTGCTGGAGGATTTTGGCCGTCTGAAGCAGTTCCTGCAGCAGGCAGAAACGCCGCCAACTCCCGCGGCTCCACCGGAAACGCACAAGGAAACGCCGCCGGAACAATTAAGTCTCTTTTAGAAATATACACTGAGAAACCAGGTGAACTATGGTTAAAGACGAAATAATGGAACTAATCAACAAACGCAGAGCCAATATCGCCATCATTGGCCTGGGGTATGTGGGCCTGCCGCTGGCGGTCACCTTTGCCAACGCGGGTTTCAACGTGACCGGCATCGACCCGATCCAGGAAAAGGTGGACAGCATCAACCGCGGCGAAAGCTACATCCTGGACGTCCCGAACTCTGTGGTGCGCAAGCACGTGGAAGCCGGCCGGCTGCGCGCCACCACCGATTACAGCCTGCTGACCGAGATAGACGCGGTTTCCATTTGCGTGCCCACCCCGCTGCGTAAAACCGGCGACCCCGACCTGTCGTTCATCGCCAGCGCCAGCGAGTCGCTCGCGCCTTACTTGCACCGCGGCATGGTCATCGTGCTGGAATCCAGCACCTACCCCGGCACCACGCGCGAGCTGGTGCTCCCCAAGCTGAGCGAATGCTGCGACTTGAAGGTAGGCGAGGACTTCTTCCTGGCTTTTTCGCCCGAGCGCGTGGACCCCGGCCGCACGGACTGGACCACCTACAACACCCCCAAGGTCGTCGGCGGCATCACCCCGGCCTGCACGGAAGTCAGCGCAGCCTGGTACGCCCAAGCGTTGGAAACGATTGTGCCCGTCTCCACCGCGGAAGTGGCGGAGATGACCAAGTTGCTGGAAAACACCTTCCGCATGATTAATATCTCCATGGTCAACGAGCTGGCGCAGATGTGCGACCGGCTGGGCATCGACGTCTGGGAAGTGATTGACGCAGCCGCCACCAAACCCTTCGGCTTCATGAAGTTTACGCCGGGTCCGGGCATGGGCGGTCACTGCATCCCGGTGGACCCGCTCTACCTCTCCTGGAAGATGAAATCCATCAACTACACCGCGCGCTTTATCGACCTGGCGTCGGAGATTGATTCCAACATGCCGCGCTACGTAGTCACTAAAATTCAGGACGCGCTCAACCGCTACAAGAAGCCCCTGAACGGCAGCAAGGTGCTGATTTTGGGCGTGGCGTACAAGCCAAACGTGAACGACCTGCGCGAATCTCCGGCCTTTGATGTGATCCACCTGCTGCAGGAGAAGGGCGCGCTCGTTTCGTACTACGACCCCTTCGTGCCGGAAGTGGATTACGAGTTTGTGCGCATGAATTCCGAGAAAGACCTGGCCGCCGCGGTTGAAAAAGCGGACCTCGTTGCCATCATCACCAACCACAGCAAGGTGGATTACAACCTGGTCTTCGAAAAAGCCCAGTTGATTTTTGACGCGCGCAACACCCTCAAGAACATCGCGAAGAAGAGCCCGAAGGTGTTCAAACTCTGATGGCAAGCTACCTGCTCACCGGCGCCGCCGGCTTCATTGGTTCCCGCCTGGCGGATTTTTTGCTGCGGGAAGGGCACGAAGTGTACGGGCTGGACAACCTCAGCCCGGCTTATGACGTGCGCATAAAGCACTACCGCCTGAACGGCTTGCAGGGTAAGCCCAACTTCCATTTTTTACAGGATGACATCACCGATAAAGCCATTCTGGAGCGTCTGGACGCGTCCGTGCCGAAGGTCGAAGCTGTCATTAACCTGGCGGCGGTGGCGGGCGTGCGCGCCAGCATGAAGGACCCCTGGAGCTATCTGTACACCAACACGCTCGGCGCGCTGAACATGCTGGAATATTGCGCGCGCAAAGGCGTCAAAAAGTTCGTCCTGGCCTCCACCAGCAGCCTGTACGGAGACGAAGGCACGCCCCCGCACGCCGAAAGCGCCCCCAGCGACCATCCGCTCGCGCCGTACGCCGCCAGCAAGAAGGGCGCGGAGGCTTTCGCGTATGCCTACCACCACCTGTACGGGTTGGATGTGTCCGTGCTGCGCTACTTCACGGTCTACGGGCCCGCCGGGCGGCCGGACATGGTCATGTTCCGCTTCTGCCAATGGATCGCGGAAGGGCGCCCGGTGTACGTGACTGGCGACGGCGAGCAGTCGCGCGGCTTCACTTACGTGGACGACATCGCGCGCGGGACGATACAGGCGCTCGGCCCGGTCGGGTACGACGTGTTCAACCTGGGCGGGCATGAGGTCATCACCATCAACCGCCTGATCGGCATGCTGGAAGAACGGCTGGGCAAAAAGGCGGACCTGCACTATATCGCCACGCACCCAGCGGATGTGTTCAGCAATGTGGCGGACGTGTCCAAGGCGCGGGCGCGGCTGGGCTGGGAACCGCAGGTGGGGCTGGAAGAAGGCGTGAGCCGGCTGGTGGATTGGTATCTGCGCGAGCGCGAGTGGGCCAAGGACGTGGAAACGCCGTAAAGCGATCCAATAATTAATAGGCTGCCTGTCGACAGCCTATTTTTTTGTTATGAAACGCGCACATACTCAGCTTTGATCTCGCCGGCCTCCCGACCGGGCGAGGAATTTGACCAAAGGTCTCCAATCGTCTTTCTTTAGATCACCATTGATAAATGCGTCCGCAGGTCTCTGTTCTCGCCGGTCTCCTGACCGGGCGAGGAATTTGACCGCAGGTCTCCTGTTGACCGCTTGAGTGCATCCTTGTTCTCGCCGGTCTCCTAACCGAGCGAGGAATTTGACCACAGGTCGCGTACTGACTGCATAAACACATCTCTGTTCTCGCCGGTCTCCTGACCGCGCGAGTGGGTTTGACCACAGGTCTCCTTTAATCTCGCCGGTCTCCTGACCGCGCGAGGAATTTGACCGCAGGTCTCC
>DIXT01000019.1:0-107440 GCA_002436085.1 Anaerolineaceae bacterium UBA6073 | reverse complement strand
CCGAGCGAGTGGGTTTGACCACAGGGCTCCTACTGACTGCATAAACACACTTAAAGCCTCTCCAGCCTCAGTTTTTGGATAGTCGCGAGAGTGTCCAAGACCGGGCTGCTCTAACACTCACCGTAATAGCTTAGTCCAACTCCAGCCACGCGCGGACCTTCTGGTCAATTTGGTCGCGCACCTGGCGGAATTTTTCCAGTTTTTCAGCGTCCGTCCCTTCAAACGCGGCTGGGTCCTCAAACGACCAATGCAGGCGTGTTACCAGCCCCGGCCAAACGGTCGGGCAGTTCTTTTCCGCGTCGTCGCATACGGTCACGAGCGTGTGAAAATGGACCTTCGTGAGATATTCCTCAACCGGCTTGGAACGCTGACCTGCCAGGGATACATCTATTTCCTCCATCACCCGATAGGTGAGCGGATGAATCGGCCTCGGCTCAAGCCCCGCGCTGTAAGCTTCGATGCGGTCGCCCGCGTATTTGCGGACGAAAGCTTCAGCCATCTGGGAGCGGGCGGAATTACCAGTACAAAGAAAAAGAACGCGTTTCCTGAGATCCATATTTATTCCTCTCTCCTCAGAATCATACCGAACCTTAGTGAAATTTTTACCTGGTGTAAAAGGCTTGGTTGGTGAAAGTGTATCAATAAAACTCTCAAATCCGGGCTTTACCCTATCGGCTTCAAGCGCTCTTGGCCATGCGTTCTTTTTCAGTCTCCAGCGCATACGCTATAATGAAATCGTTCCAAGGCTAACAAAAGATGAAAACTCACCGCGCAAAAACTGCCTTCCTCCTGCTGCTTACGGCATCGATAGCCCTGCTATCCCTGCTCCCGGAAGGCGTGCACGCTCAATCCGAAACCGGATACGATATCATCGCCGAAGTGAACGCGCTGCGCGCCGCACAAGGCTTGGATCCCTACACAGTCGACTCCTGGATCATGGACTACGCCCAGCAGCACACCCAATACCAGGCGAACAACATGCAAAGCACGCACCGCCACTCCGACGGCAGTTACGCCTGGGATGTCGGGCTGAACGAAAACATCGCGATGGGTTCCTCAGGCTTCATGAGCCCGCACATTGCCGTGTACGAAATCTGGCAAGATTGGGTCCACCTTGAGCCTATGATTGGATACGCCAGCGGCGCTGCCGGGGCGGGGGTAGCTGTGGGCGCGGATGGCAACGTCTACTATACCCTGAACGTGCGCGCGGGCAGCCGCGCCAGCCAGAACACCCCTCTGCCCGGCCAGACCGCCCTACCCGCGCAAGCCACCGCGCCTTTCGTGCCGCTCATCACCAACACGCCCAACCCCGAAGGCGTCATCATTCACATTGTCGGCCCGGGCGAAAGCCTGTGGGGCATTGCCGTTTCATACGGGGTCACCATGGACGACATACGCGGCCTGAACGGCATGGCGGCCGCAGACACAACCATCTACGAAGGGCAGCGCCTGGTCATCCGCACCGGCGTCCAGCCACCGCTCGCGCCAACGCCCATCGGCGCAGTGCCCACCAGCCAAACACCCCTGCCACTGCCCAGCGCCACGCCCACGCCTACCCTTGCCCCAACCCGCACACCTGTTCCTTCCTCCAGCCCCACCGCAACGCGTAATGCGCCCATGGCCGTGTATTGGCATGGCAACCTGGGCGGCGCCTTGCTGACCGCCGCGGTCGGCGCGCTGGTTGGCTCCGGGTTGACGTTGCTGGTGATTCAGCTGACGCGCGGGCGCGCCGCACAAACGCTCCCCCAGCGGAAACTTGCGCAAGAAGCTCCGCCTGAGGAAAAACCCACCCCAGGAGAACCAGAATGAATTACGCATCCCAACCCGGAAACCCCCGCAGCGCACAGCGCTACTTGTCATCGACGTCCAGCAGGCGATGTTCACCAAAAGCGCGCCCGTATATCAATCCGAAATGCTGCTGGCGAATATCCTCTCCCTGGCCTCTAAAGCCCGGGAGGCCGGCGCGCCGGTGGTTTGGGTCCAACATAGCGACGCACGCGACCTGATTCCCGGGACTCCCGGGTGGCAGCTGCACCCCGACCTGATACCGGAAGCGCAGGACCTGAAGCTTATGAAAGAAAAGGGAAACGCGTTTGAGAATACGAAGCTCAAGCAGCTGCTGGCGGAGCGCGGCGTGGGCAGCGTGGTCATTTGCGGTATGGTGACGCACGGCTGCGTGAAAAACACCTGCCTTGGCGCCCTGGCGGAAGGTTATCAGGTAACGCTGGCGGGAGATGCCCACAGCAGCTATAGCAAGGACGCTGCCGCGCTGATTGAAAAATGGAACGCCGCGTTAGCAGAAGCCGGGGTGCGCGTTGTGAAAAGCGCTGCGATCAGCTTCTGACGCCCACAGTAAGCCGTAGGAAGAATGGGTGCAGCTGGTGCTGGCAAGCTGCCCGGACCCATTAGATCAGAACAGCGTGCGCACGTGGCTGAACCTGAGGATAAACAGGAAACATTGTGCTGATGAAAAAAATTATTTTACGGGTTTTGCTTGGTTACGGAATAATTGCCTTGCTGCTGGTTGTGAGTTTCTTCATCATCGGCTACCAGGCGGCGGGCATGTCGGGCGCCTGGAACGCAGCAGGGACAGGCCTGCTTTTCGGCGCGCTGGGGCTGCCGATGGCGGGGTTGCTGATCGCTCTGAAGGCTTGGGGCGGATACGCCAATCGCTGGGGGGAATACAACTACAAGAAAGAGTTGGAAGGCGAACCTAAAAAACGCGACAACGACCCGGACAAATGGTAAACCACACTTAGCGTGCCTCGGCTGCTGGATATTGCTGCTTAAGCACGCGTTCCGCCAAATCCGTCTATAATTGCGGCATGCAGCCGCCAAACAAGCCTTCTGCGCTCAAAATTATCCTGACAGTTCTGCTGGTTTACGGCATCAGCGCCGCGCTTATCCTGCTGCTTAGTTCGCTGATCGGCTTCTGGCTCAACGGCAGCGAGGGGGCTTCTTTCGCGCTGGGCATCGGAGTGATGATCAATATCCTCGTTTTCCCGACGGTTGGATACGTTCTTGTCGCTAGACTAAAGAGTCTTTCAGACCCGCCGAAAACCACTATCCCGGGGGATACAAACGGACAGAAGGATGAAGCGCGCTCTAATTGAGCGCCCAAGGAGAGTTGTGAAACCTGAACGCGCCCAAAATACCCGCACGCGCAAAACATGGCTGATTTATGCGCTGCTTTCTCTGTACGTGTTTATGCTCAACGTCCCGGGTCCGGTCACGAATTACCTGAAGGACGAATTTGGAATGAGCTACACGCTCAGCAGCGCGCATTTTTCGGCTTTCGCGGCGGGTGTGCTGGTCACCGGTCTGCTTGGCGCGTATTTCATTCCGCGCTTTCCGCGCTGGAAGGTGATGGCCTTTGGCGCGCTGGGTTTGGGCGTTGGGGGGATGATTATGGCTTTTGGCCAATCGCCAGCGGTTACCATCTTCGGCATTTTTCTGATGGGCTGCATCGGCACGCTGATTCTGTCTATCTATCCGGCTATTCTGGATGAAGAAATGGGCGCGCGCAGCCCTGTGGGCATCTCCGAAGCCAACACCATCGCGTCCCTTTTCGCCGGTATCGCCCCGCTGCTGGTCGGTTTTTTGGTGCAAAAAGCCATTGGCTGGCGCCCGGCTGTCGTATTGGTCGCGGCGGCAGCCCTAAGCTTAGGGTTCTGGCTGCTCCTGCGAGTCAGCCGCAGCTCAGCAAGCGCGTCCGCGCGCAAAATCCCCGCAAGACAAAGCGGAAAGCTGCCCGGGCGCTATTGGGTTTTTTGGCTGGCGCTGATGCTGGGGATTGCAGTGGAGTATTGCATCATTTACTGGGGCGCGGATTTTGTGGAGAAAGTGCTTGGTTTCAGCAAGAACACCGCCACGCAGTCCGTCAGCCTTTTCATGGCTGGCATGATTGTCGGGCGCTTTTTCGGCTCGCGCCTTCTGGAGCGCGTGTCCCCAATGAAGCTGCTCACCGGCTCCATTTCGCTTGCCATCGTCGGCTTCGCGCTGTTCTGGAGCGGCATCACCCCACTGCTGGGCCTGGTCGGGCTGACGCTTATAGGATTGGGTGGGGCTAACTTTTACCCTGTCATCGTTTCGCTCGCGATTGCCTCAGCCGGAGAGCTCAAGGCAAAAGCCGGCGCGCGGGCAACCCTGGCAACCGGTACCGCCATTTTGTTCCTGCCGCTCGGGCTGGGCATCGTTTCAGACAGGCTGGGCATCCGGCTCGCGTATAGCATCGTAGCGCTGCTGTTCGCGCTGCTCTCGCTCACGCTGTGGTGGGCAAACCGCAAGCAACCAGAACCAGCTGCTCAAGCAGAAATAGCAGAGTGACAAATCCGCCCGCGCACGAATTTTTCCCGGGCGAACTGGCAGAATTTAGGAGGCTGACATGAAAGCATTATTTATCGGCGGCACTGGCAACATCAGCAGCGCCTGCTCAAAATTAGCGCTTGACCGCGGCGTGGAACTCTATCTGCTTAACCGGGGTCAGTCGCTCCGGCCTCTGCCGGAAGGCGCGCGCGTGATTAACGCGGACATCCGCGACCCGAACGCCGCGCGAGAGGCCCTGGGCAGCCTGCGCTTTGACGTGGTGGCGGATTTTATCGCCTTCACCCCGCAGCATATCGAGACCGACCTGCAGCTTTTCCGCGGGCGCACAGGCCAGTACATTTTCATCAGTTCCGCCTCCGCCTACCAGACTCCGCCGGCAACCCTACCCGTGACGGAAGCCGCCATTCTGGATAACCCGGTCTGGCAGTACTCGCGCGATAAAGCCGCCTGTGAAGAACGCCTGCTCCGCGCCTACCGCGAGGAAAAATTCCCCTTCACGATTGTGCGTCCTTCGCACACGTACAGCGAGGTTTACGTGCCCGTGCACGGTAACTGGACAACCATTGACCGCATGCTGAGAGGCTTGCCTGTGGTTGTGCACGGCGACGGCACCTCGCTCTGGACGCTCACTCATAGTTCGGATTTTGCAAAGGGCTTTGTGGGGCTGCTGGGCAGTTCGCGCGCGATTGGCGAAGCGTACCATATCACTTCCGATGAATGGCTGACCTGGAACCAGATCCATGAAATCCTGGCGGCGGCGGTGGGCGTTCAGCCCAGGCTGGTGCATGTGCCCTCGGACCTGATTGCCGCCTACGACCCGATCTGGGGCGAAAGCCTGCTGGGAGATAAGGCCCACAGCTTCATCCTGGATAACAGCAAAATCAAGCGCGTCGTGCCGGACTTTGTATGCACCACGCCCTTTTCCCGCGGGGCTGAGGAAATTATCGCCTGGCACCGCGCCGACCCCGCGCGCCAAAAGGTGGACGAGAACTTTAACGCGATTTGCGAACGCATCCTCTCGGCGTACGCCAAAGCCTGGCATGAAAAATAGCCCCACCCTATATAGTACAAAAACAGGAGCGGAATTATCCGCTCCTGTTGTATTGACAGCTGGTTTAGCGCCGCAGGAACGGCAGGATTATGTCGGTAATCAAGATGACTTCCGAAAAGCCCCGCCAAAATCCGGGCGGCTTGCTGAATGTTGTCTGGCTAAGCATTTTTAGCCTGCATGCGTGAATTTTGGGGGTCAGCGCAGAAATGTTTGTTACAATACCAGCAGGGATAGTATTTTTCGTCCCGTAAGAAGGCGAATATCACACCAGGAGGGAATGGTGCAGATGCGGCGTATTCCAATATTAACTTTTTTGCTGATCATTACATTCTTGCTTTCCGGCTGCTGCTCGTTTTTCCTGCCGAGAAATACTGGCCCACAGCCCGCGGAAACTGAAGCAACGAACCTTTCAGGCGGAGATGACATGACCCCCGTGCCACCTCCCGAAGGCTCTCTGCCCACAGAAGCAACCGAAGCACCTCCAAGCGCGCCCGAACCGACCGAAGCTGCGCCCTCCAACTGGCCAATCGCGTACGCGAAAGACAACCAGATTTGGATCTATTACCCCGACACAGGCGAAAAATTCGCGCTCACCGGGGCGGGTTCCCCAAGCGGACTGGAAGGCTCCTTCTCGTATCCAAAAGTCTCCCCTTCTGGTACGTTCGTCGCTTTCAACAAGCAGTATGGCGAATTTATTGTTCTAAATCTGGAGGACCACAGCTTTGCGCGCATCCCGAACGGGGATACGCAGATGTGGGCAACGGAAAACATCCTGGGCTGGGACGCACACGACAATCTGTACGTAACCCAACAGGTTGGCGCTTGTGTTTTTTGGGAAGAGCCTTCCTCCAACATTACCGGGGTCAATATTCTGGTCTATGACCCGCGCGCGGGCACCGTAGTGGACAGCTTCCCGCTCCCGCAAAACCTCTCATTCACCGGGAACAGCACCGGCATAGGTGTGACTCCGGACGGACGTTTCATCACTGGCGATCCGTTCTATTGCGGTCCGGAGAATGCCGGGATTCCCGATTTTGTGTACGACCGGCAGACCGGCGCGGTGTATTGGCAGAAAGGCGGGGACACGCGCATCTCCGCGGACGAACGCTGGCTGGCGGAACTGGATGACTCGAAACTCAACGAACAGGGCGCCGGCGAAATCCACATTAAAGCCCTTGGCGAGGAAGACGCTCGCTTGACTTATACCGGCGCGACCAGCGGCACGCTTCTGTGGGAATTGCACTGGTCGCCAAATTCCGAGTATCTTGCCGCGCTTGAGTTCCCATCTGCAGAGCGATGGGCTGGCCCCTGGACCCCGAATTACAAAGGCGGCAATCAGCTGATCGTTCTGCCGGCTAATGGCATCAGCGAGAGCGCTCCCGGGCAAGCCCAGGCACGGGTGCTTGCCGAGAATGTGATTGACATCTTCAGCTGGACCCCGGACAGCCAGTACCTTGTGGTCACAACCGGCACGGTTGGCGCGGATGGATACTACCAAAACATCGCGTTGAAATTAATAAACCTGCAAACTCTTGAACAGACCGTTATCGACAGCGGGCAGATTTTTAACTACATGTATTGAAGCCTGCGCCCGCCGGCGTGGAGCGTAGCGTTGCGTCCGAATAAAGCTCCGCGCCGGCAACTGGCGTATTAACGTTTCGTCATAATCTCTGGACAGAGGAAAAAGCGGGGGGATAATTTGGTAAAATGAAAGTATCAAGAGATTCGTAAAAATCACTTTGACCGCGCGTCAGCGCAGGTCTTACCCGCAAGATTTCTTCCTGCCGAAATCCATACTACGGGGAGGGGCGGCAGGGGTTCTTTTCGGAGCCATATAACAATTGGAGGTATGCATTGGCTGGCATTAATCGTTTTACCCAAAAAGCCAAGCGGGTCCTCGCCCATGCTCAGACTGAAGCTGAGCGGATGCATAAGCAGACGATTGGGACGGAGCACCTTTTACTTGGACTGATGATTGAAGAAGGCACGATCGCGAATCGTGTTTTACGCGACGTGGGGATGGAACTGGATTCCGTCCGCGCGGCTGTGGAAGAGAAAACCGGCATCGGAAGCCATTCCGGGGATATGGTGCTGGGCGGTGATACCCAACGTGTGCTGGAATTGGCCTTGGAAGAAGCCAAGGACAGCGGGCAATCCACAGTCGGTACGGAGCATCTGCTGCTGGCTATCGCGCGCTACCCGGTGTGCGAGGGCATGAAAGTGCTGGAGAGCTTGGGCGCCACGCCCGAGCAAATCCGCCGGCAGACGCGCCGGGTGATTTCGGAAACCCGTCAGGACAGCGAAGAAGACACCCGGCAGGCGCCGCCGCCCGACTTTGACCAGAACCAGGTGAGCCCAAGCCGGCCTTCTTCCCGCCGCAAGGAAAAAGAAAGCGGCAAAACCCCATTGGTGGACCAGCTCGCGACCGACCTGACCGCCCTGGCGGAAGAGGGCAAACTGGACCCGGTTATCGGGCGCAAGAAGGAAATTGAGCGCGTCATCCAGATCCTGGCGCGCCGCACCAAGAACAACCCGGCGCTGATTGGCGAACCCGGCGTGGGCAAAACTGCCATCGTGGAAGGGCTGGCGCAGCGCATCGTCGAAGGCGACGTGCCCGGTTTGCTGCTGAACAAGCGCGTATTGCAGTTGGACGTCGGTTCGCTGGTAGCGGGCACCATGTACCGCGGTCAATTCGAGGAACGCTTGAAGCGCGTGATTGACGAGCTAAAAAGCTCCGGCGCGATTGTGTTTATTGACGAACTGCACATGCTTGTGGGGGCCGGTTCCGCCGGCTCGTCCGTAGATGCTGCCAACATCCTCAAACCCGCCTTGTCACGCGGGGAACTTCAGGTAATTGGCGCCACCACGCTGAACGAATACCGCAAGAACATCGAAAGCGACGCCGCGCTCGAGCGCCGCTTCCAGCCTATTGTGGTCGACCAGCCCTCGCTGGACGAAACGATTGAGATACTCAAGGGTTTGCGCGCGAACTACGAGGAGCACCACCGCCTGCATATCTCGGACGAAGCCCTGGAAGCCGCCGCCAAGCTCTCCTCCCGCTACGTGACCGACCGCTTTCTACCGGACAAAGCCATCGACCTGGTGGATGAAGCCTCCTCGCGCGTGCGCATGTACAAAAGCGAGTCGGCTGTCAGCAGCAAGGAACTGATGAACGAGCTGCGCGAACTCCGCAAAGACCTGAAAGGCGCCCGCGCGGCTGAGGATAATGATGAGGTACAGAACCTGCTGGCCAGGCAAGCCGGATTGGAAGAAAATCTGCAGGCGATGCAAGCAAGCTGGGACCGCGAATCCGCGCCCACTGTGAGCGCGGAAGACATCGGCGAGGTCATCTCCATGTGGACCGGTATTCCGCTGACGCAAATTGCGACCGAGGAATCCGCCCGCCTGCTCAATATGGAGGAAGAACTCTCCAAACGCATCATCGGGCAGCAGGAAGCCATTGAAACCGTTGCCAAGGCGGTGCGCCGGGCGCGCGCCGGGCTCAAAAACCCGCGCAGGCCGGTCGGTTCGTTCATGTTCCTGGGCCCCACTGGCGTCGGGAAAACAGAATTGACCAAAGCGCTGGCGGAAATGCTGTTTGGCAGCGAAGAAGCCCTGATTCAAATCGATATGTCCGAATTCATGGAAAGGCACACCATCAGCAGGCTGGTCGGTGCGCCCCCTGGTTATGTCGGTTACGAAGAAGCCGGGCAGCTGACCGAAGCGCTGCGCCGCAAGCCCTACAGCATTGTGGTGTTCGACGAAGTGGAAAAAGCCCATCCCGAAGCGCTGCAGCTGCTGCTGCAAATCATGGAAGAAGGGCACCTCTCCGACGCGAAAGGCCGCAAGGTCGACTTCCGCAACGCCATCATCATCATGACGTCCAATATCGGCGCGGACCTGATTAAACGTCAGTCCTCGCTCGGTTTCTCGCTGGAAGTGGACAGCGCGCTGGAAGAACAGTCCAGCTATGCTGAGATGAAAAAGAAGCTGATGGAAGCGCTCAAACGCAACTTCCGGCCTGAATTCGTGAACCGCCTGGACTCCGTGGTGGTCTTCCGGGCGCTCAACCGCACGGATATCCGCGAGATTGTCAGCCTGGAGCTGCGCAAAGTTTCGGAGCGCCTCGAGGAATACGAGCTGACCCTGCAGGCCAGCGAAGCCGCGCTGGATTACCTGGCGGATGAAGGCTTTGACCCTGAAATGGGCGCCCGCCCCGTGCGGCGCGTGATCGAACAAATGGTCGAAGAACCGCTCTCCGACGCCTTGCTTGCCCACACCTTTACCAATGGGGACAGCATCCTGGTGGACCTGGAGGAAAGCCTGGACGCGGACGGGGATAAAGTCAGGAAAATTGTGCTCAAACGCCGCGAAACGCAAAGCCAGCCGGACAACCCGGAAAAGGTAGGGGCATAAGCAATGGCAAAAGCTTACTCACGTTATGTCTGCCAGGTGTGCGGCAAGGTCAGTTCCCAGTCTTTTGGGCGCTGCCCTGCCTGCGACAGCTGGGACAGCATGGTTGAGGAAGTCGTTGAACCGGAAGTAAATCATTCAGCCCGCGCGGTGCGCGGGCTGAATGCGTCCTCCCAGCCGCGCCGCCTGGCGGATATCGAAGGCGAGCGCGAAGAACGCGTGCCGGTGCGCATGCAGGAATTTGCCAGGGTGCTGGGCGGGGGCATTGTGCCCGGTTCGGTCGTCCTGATTGGCGGCGACCCGGGCATCGGCAAGTCCACGCTCACCCTGCAGCTGGCGATGGAACTGGCCGAACAAAACCTTGTGCTGTATGTTTCCGGCGAGGAATCCGAACGCCAGGTGAAAATGCGCGCCATGCGGCTCGCGGGCAACAGTGCCAGCGGAGAGAGCGCCCTTCCGCGGAATTTGTTCCTGGTGACAGAAACAAACCTCGCGGTTATATTTGCGCACATTCAGACCGTACAACCTGCGCTGGTCGTAATTGACTCTATCCAAACCATGACCCTGCCGGAGATGGAATCCTCGGCGGGCTCCATCTCGCAGGTGCGCGAATGCGCCGCGCGGCTGCGCGAGCTGGCCAAATCCAGCGGTATCTCCATATTCCTGATCGGTCACGTCACCAAAGAAGGCACCATCGCCGGCCCGCGCGTGCTGGAGCACATCGTGGATACAGTGCTCTACCTGGAAGGCGAACAATTTCAATCCTACCGCCTGCTGCGCTCGGTCAAGAACCGCTTCGGCGCCACCTCGGAAGTCGGGGTGTTCGAGATGCAGGAGAAGGGCATGGTGGAGGTCAGCAACCCTTCCGAGATTTTCCTGGCGGAACGCTTGATTAACGCGCCCGGTTCGGCGGTTGCCGTCACGATGGAAGGCACGCGCCCCCTGCTGGTGGAAATCCAAGGGCTCACCACGCATACCAGCTTTGGCAACCCGCGCCGGAACGCGAACGGGGTTGACATCAACCGCTTGCTGCTCATCACCGCGGTGCTCACCCGCCGCCTTGGCCTGCATCTGGGCGAGCAGGATGTATTTGCGAATGTGGTCAGCGGGCTGCGTGTGTCCGAACCGGCTGCTGACCTGGCGACCGCTGCCGCGATTGCCTCGTCTATCAAAGATATTCCCTTGCGCGCAGATACCGTGCTGATTGGCGAGGTGGGTCTCTCCGGCGAGCTGCGCATGGTCAGCCAGATGCCCGCCCGCCTGCGCGAAGCCGCCCGCCTGGGTTTCAAACGCGCCGTCATCCCACGCCGCCTGCGCTCCAACGAGCCCTGGCCAACCGGGATTGAAGTGCTTGAATGCCGTTCCCTACGAGACGCGCTTGCTTCCGCGTTATGGGAAAACTCAGACTAAAAATGAAAGGCGGACCCCGATGACAGCTCCCTGGCTGGATAGATTACCAATTTTAGGCGCTGTAAGGCGCAATCACGCTCTCGAGCACGCCACCATGCAGGTCCTGGCGGAAAAATACAAAGGTGTGCAGATGGCCGGTCTCTCTAACCCGCAGGGTTTTTTGCTGGTTGCCGACCTGCCGACGGAAATTGTGACCGAAGCCGCCCTGGAGGCTGAAAAGCGCTTGAAAGCCGGTGAAAACCAGCTCGCCATTCATCCGCATTGCGGCACGAACCTGGCGGCGCCCGCGCTGGCAGCAGGCGCGGCGGCCTGGCTGATGCTGTGGGCCAGCAGCGGCTCAAAGAAGCCGCGGCTCCCACAATTTATGATTGCGCTGCTCACCGCGCTGCCGGTGTTCATTCTGGCGCGCCCGCTGGGACCGCTGCTCCAAAAAACGCTCACCACCAGCGCCGAGCAGGGCGACCAGCGCGTAACGCGGGTTGCCTCCACCCGCCTGCGCGAAAGTTTTTTGCACAAAATCAACACTGGCAGATAGGCGGCTGATGACCGATTTGGCAAGGCTTACAGTTTTGCGCGGCGATGACGGCACGCGCGTTCAGGCTCTGCTGGCGGAAATCAAAGCCAGACTGGGGGACCCGCAAATGGCGGAGATGAACACGACCGTGCTGGACGGCGAAACGCTTAACCTGGAAGCTCTGCGCGCCGACTGCCTGACCATGCCGTTCCTGGCAGAGCGCCGGCTGGTGGTCGTCTGGAAAGCCCGCCCAATCCTGACCAAACTGAACCCCGCTGAACGTGAAAAATTGCTGGAAATCCTGGAGGGGCTGCCGGACACCGCCGCGCTGGTGCTGGTTGTCGAAGACTCACAAAGCACCAAACGTGGAGAAAAATACTGGGAGAATGCGCGCGCATATGCCTGGCTGCTGGAATGGCTGGGCGCCCATGCGGACGCCGGGCGCGTGATCGACTGCGCCCTGCCCGAAGACGCGGACATGCCGGGCTGGATCGCCAAAACTGCCCGGGAGGCTGGCGGAGAATTTCGCACCGACGCCGCGCACTTACTGGCAAGCTACGTCGGGAACAACACCCAGCGCGCGGCGCAGGAGATCACCAAACTGCTGACCTACCTGAACGGCGCCCGCGCGGTGAACGCGCAGGACGTAGTCTTGCTGACCTCACAGGAACAGGAAGGCAACATTTTCAGTCTGGTGGACGCGTTAGGGGAACGCAACGGCTCCAAAGCAATGACCCAATTCCGAATCCTGAGCGAGAAGAACGAAATGATTGAACTTTCGGGTATGATTTACCGCCAGTTTCGCCTGCTCATCCAGGCGCGGGAGATTCTGGACGAGGGCGGCAGCAGCCGGCAGGTGGAAAAAGAGCTGCATGTGCTGTCGTTCGTGGCGGATAAGCTGACCAGTCAGGCGCGGCGCTTCAGCATGGCGCAGCTGCTGGATGTGTTCGGCAGGCTGCTGCAAATTGATGAAGACATGAAGAGCAGCGGCATGCCCGGCGAGGTTGCGTTCGAGCTGCTCATCGCGGAACTGACGATTTGAGCGGTAAGTTTTGCCAGCCTGTCAGAGCGCATAGTTCCATACTAATCTCCAGCAATAAATCATTGTTCCATGCAAATTAGTGTTTACGGCTGGAATAATCAGACGTATACTGTTGTTAATCCAGCTATTTCATAATTAATTACGCATCAGCGGAGGTATTCAGATGCCAAAGAACAAAATCCTGCCTGTTTTAATTGTGTTCATGATGCTGTTTTGCACCCAAGGCTGCGCAGCTTCGGTTGAAAAAGCCGCCCCTGAAGCGGTTATTCTCACAAAAAACCCGGCCGCGCAAGAGCCTATTCCGACAACAATGCCGGTGCTGCCCCAGACCGTGGAGATATACCGGGGAAACCCGGAACGCAGCGGCGTCTTTACTGCCGAAGCGCCTATGGAAAACGCTGGCTTTCTCTGGCAGGCATCAGGCGCGACACCAAGCGCGTCCCCGGTATTGGTGGGCAGTCAGCTGCTCGTCGGCAGTCCGGATGGGCTTACCGCGCTGGACAGCCAGACCGGAGGGCTTTTGTGGAAAGCTCAAACAAGCGGCGCGGTCAGTTCAGCGCCCGCCTACTGGTCCGATACCCTTTTTGTCGGGGATGCGAACGGCCTGCTCTACGCGCTGAACAGCCAGACCGGCCAGCAGCTATGGACCTATCCTAGCGGCGGAGCAATTTCCTCCTCCCCCGCGGTGGATGAAAACGGCGTCTACTTTGGCAGTATGGACGGATTTTTCTACGCTCTGAACCCGCAAAGCGGACAGCTGTTGTGGAAGTTCGAGGTTGCCGGCACAGCCGACCCCAGTTCTGGAATCAGCAAAGGGGTGCGCGTTACGCCCGCGCTGAGCGGAAATACCCTGGTGTTCGCCAGCGCGCAGAGCGGCGGGGCAAGCGCGGAGTTGTATGTCTACGCCCTGGATAAGATTTCCGGGCAGAAGCTGTGGGAGTATCCCACCTGGAACCAGATTACCGGCCCTGCAATCGCGGATGGGGTGGTTTACGTTGGCGGGTTTGGAACCTTTACAGGCCTGCGGCTGAGCGATGGTGAACCTGTGTTTAACTTTGAAACGGACATTGTCTCCAGCGCGCCTGCGATTGTTGACGGTGTGGTAATTTTTGGCCTCGATGACGGGCATATGCTGGCTGTCTCACTATGCACTGGCGAGATAAAGTGGGCGTTCAACGCCGGCAGCGCGATTTCCTCAGCGCCGTCAGTATCCGGGCCTATGGTTTACTTTGGCACAGGCGCGGGCGCCCTGTATGCCATTGATATCCCTTCCGGGCAGGCAATCTGGATTTATGAGACCGGGGCGAGCATTACGTCCTCTCCTCTGCTTGCTAAAGGTGCGGTGTACTTTACCAGCGACAACGGCACTGTTTACGCCTTAACGAGCCGTTCGGCAGGCAATTAAGGAAAACAGGCGCAGCTTTACCGCGCTTAGCGTACGCGTTCCGCGTTCAGAATGGCTTTTAAAGGCGCGAACACCTTCGCGTTGGCCGCCAGAATATCCACAGGGCTGCAAAGCAGGTCGCCCTCATCGTAGAGTGTTTCGGCAATACCGCCGGCTTCGCGCGTAATCAGCACGCCGGCTGCCACGTCCCAGGGGCTTAGCTGGATATCCCAAAAGCCTTCCAACCGGCCGCACGCCACGTAAGCCAGGTCCATTGCCGCTGAGCCCAGGCGGCGCACGCCCTGCGCAATCCGCGAGAGGCGCAAAAAGTTGTCATAGTTCGAGCGGGGGGTATCAATCAGCGTCGCCCGAAAGCCAGTGGCAAGCAGCGAGTCCTCCAGCTTTTCCGCGGAAGATACCGAGATTGCTTTGCCGTTCAGGTGTGCCCCCTTGCCCAGCTCGGCGGTAAAGCACTCCTGCTCGCGCGGGGAGTAGATGACGCCCAACTGCAGCTGCCCGGCGCGCGCGTAGGCGATGGTCGTGCAGTAATAGCGCAGACCATGCGCGTAATTCAGGGTGCCGTCCAGCGGGTCGATGAACCATTGATGTTCCGGATCCCCGGGGTGGCTGCCGCTTTCTTCGGAGATAATCGCGTGGGTTGGGAAGCGCTGGAGCACCTGGTCAATCAGGAACGCCTCCACGCTCTTGTCGGCGCGGGTAACCAGGTCAGCGCGCCCCTTAAGCTGGACGTCCAGGTCGCCGTCCTGCATGCGCGCCAGCATGGCGCCAGCTTCCATGGCAATATCGGTAATAAAGTTCAGTTCAGGTTGCATCAGCGCCACCTTTTACGCAGGATTGTGCAGGTATTGTAGCATCAAACCGGCGCGCTGCGGGCTTGTTCTGAGAACGCGCGGAAAGAAAACCGGATTTGCTGTCCCAAAATCCTGCTGATAAAGGTAAAATCTATTGTGGATAAGTTGTTGATAAAACCCTGAATTCTGTTGATAAACTCCTCATTTCTGTGGAAAAGGAGAGGCTTATGGAAGGCGCTCTGAAAAAAATACCCAAGTTCGCGGTACTGCAGCTTTCGGGCTGCGCCGGCTGCGAGGTCTCGCTCCTGAACGCTTCGGAGTGGTACGACAAGTATGAACTGGTGTATATGCCGCTGGTGGTTTCCACGCACCACATCCCGGATGATATTGAGGTCCTGCTGATTTCCGGCGGGGTGCGCAACGACGAAGACGCCTACAAGCTCCAGCGCGCGGTCAAGCTGGTGGACCGCGTGATTGCCGTGGGCACCTGCGCCATCTCCGGCGGCGTCACCAACCTGGGCGACCGCGACGATGTGCGGGAAATATTCCTCTCGCAGGCGAAGCGCGCGCACCTTCCGCAGCTGCTCAGCAAAACCCACCCCGTGGACGCCTATGTGGATATTGACCTCTACCTGCCGGGCTGCCCGCCCACGCCTGAACTCTTTATGGGCGCGCTGCTGGACCCGCAGGGCTTTAAGGCTGCCTCTATCGTCTGCGCGGAGTGCGGGCGGCGCAAGCTGAACGATATGAAACCGGACCACATCACTGGTTTCCAGAAAGGCGACCTGGACCCTGATATCTGCCTGGTGAACCAGGGCTTTCTGTGCGTGGGCACGTCCACGCGCGGCGGCTGCCGCGCGCCCTGCACGCGCGCCGGGCACCCCTGCGTGGGCTGCCGCGGGCCGTCCAACGCCTTCATCGAGAAGGAATCCGGGGTCTGGATGGAAAGCATCCAGCGCGTGTTTGAGCGCATGACCAACATCCCGTCTGAGGAGCTGAACGAGGCGCTGCGCTCGCCCCAGCTTTCCATGTTCCTGTTCCAGTTCTCCGACTACGCGGGCGGCAACCGCCGCATCCGCAGCAAGGATAAGGTGCTCTGATGACCACGCTTACATTCCCACTCAGCCGGATTGAAGGGCACGCCCGCGTGGTGATGGAGGAAGAAGGCGGCAATCTCCTCAGCGCGCAATTCCAGGCAGTCGAGCTGCGCGGCTTCCGCAACTTCGTGGTCGGCACGCCGGCCGAACAGATGCCGGTGATCGTGCCCCGCATCTGCGGCGTGTGTTCCACCGCGCACCACGTCGCCTCCGTGAAGGCGCTGGAGAAAGTTTTCGACGTCACCCCGCCGCCGATGGCCTGCGAGATACGCGAGATTTTGCTGCTCGGGCAGCTTATCCAGAACCAGGCCACCTCGCTGTTCATCTTCACCATGCCGGATCGGGTGAACGTGGAAAGCCTGTTTGATATGGACGAAAGCGAAGCCAACCGCCAGGCGCAGTTTTCAATTGCCCAGCAAGCGCTAAAGGTGCGCAAACTCGGCACCGATTTGATTACGCTGGCGGGCGGTCAGTTCATCCACCCTGTCAAAGCGCATATCGGCGGCGTCACCGGCGGGATCAGCCGCCAGGCCGCGGACGCGATGCTGGAGCAACTGCGCAAAATGCTGCCAGTCGCCTGCGAGTTATTCAACGCCTACTGGGATATGTCTGTCGCGATGAAGGAACGCATCGGCACCTGGGGCGATGACGAACCCGCTTACTACATCTCGTCCACCATGTCCTTAAAACCAAAATTGAACAGCGGGCATATGCGCGTGCTTAGCCCGGACGGCGAGGAAAAAGAACACTTCACCCCCGAGGAGTTTGAGAAACGCCTTGAATTCACCCAGACTGAGTATTCCTACGCCGGGCAGACCAGCTACCAGGGGCATATCCTGCGCGCGAACAGCCTGGCGCGCATCAACATCACCAGCGCGTTCGAAACCCCGCTGGCGGACAGCTACCTGGAACGCTTCCGGGCCAGCTTCGGCAGCCCCGCCCACGCGATTTTGTGCTTTGACCTGTGCCGCGGCATCGAGCTGGTGTATGCCATGGAGCGCGCGATTGAGCTGCTGGCGGATGACCTGGAACACGGCGAGACCGAAGTGGGCTACACCCCCAAAGACGGGATTGGCTACGGACTGGTGGAAGCCCCGCGCGGCCCGCTGATTCACCGCTATGTGGTGGAGAACGGCCTGATCGCGGACGCGCAGTTCATCATCCCCACGGTACACAATATGAAGGCGATTGAGCGGGCGCTGATGGTGGCGGGCAAGCGCTACATCCACCCGGGCAGCATCAACCTGGAGCTGGAAAAGGCGGTCGGGCGGGTGGTGCGGGCGTTTGACCCGTGCATTTCCTGCGCGACGCAGTAGGGGGGACATCGCGAATCGGCCGTCATCGCGAGCCTGCGAAGCGATCTCCCTTTTGTTCGTCATCGCGAGCCTGCGAAGCGATCTCCCTTTTGTCCGTCATCGCGAGCTTGCGAAGCGATCTCCCTGCTGGCTAAGGGGGAGATTGCTTCAGTCGCTGGCACTCCATCGCAATGACGGATCGAGCTGTCATCGCGAGCCTGCGAAGCGATCTCCCTATAGAAGATCACCAATCCTCGGAGAGGTCTCGCCACTCAGGGTTTATATTGTTAATCAATTCAATTTTCTTCGCCCTGGACCCGCCTTTAAGTTGTTTTTCTCTGGCAATCGCTGCATTCATGTCACCACTGCATTCGAAATATACAAGTTTAGTTAATTGATATTTCGAGGTGAACTTTCCACCTATGCCAAGTTTATGCTCATGGACACGTCGGGCAAGATTGCTAGTTGTTCCTATATATAGGACGGTATTGTATCTATTGGTCATGATGTAGACACAATCATTATCATATGACATAGCACAATTCTACTTGGATTGCGCTCTTATGCATGATTTCTTCGTTAGCTAATCGCGTTATTTCGTCATCGCGAGCTTGCGAAGCGATCTCCCAGCTGATCCTAAGTTCGTCATCGCGAGCTTGCGAAGCGATCTCACTTTTGTTCGTCATCGCGATACTTGAAAGGGTGCTATGTTTCCCCGTTGGCAGAGTGGGAGATTGCTTCAGTCGCTGGCGCTCCATCGCAATGACGGATCGAGCTGTCACCGCGAGCTTGCGAAGCTCTCCCTTTTCAGCCTGGGGGGAGATTGCTTCAGTCGCTGACGCTCCTTCGCAATGACGAATCGGATCGTCATCGCTATACCTTAAAGGGTGCAGGTTGCAACGAAGTGATGCTCAAAGGTACTGTGTTTCCCCGTTGGCAAAGTGGGAGATTGCTTCAGTCGCTGGCACTCCATCGCAATGACGAATCGGGTCGTCTTCGCGAGCTTGCGAAGCGATCTCCCTATAGAAGATCACCAATCCTCGGAGAGGTCTCGCTTTGATTGTTTTTTTTCATTGCCATAGGTTTTTGAAATGCCTTCAACAAGTCATTTTGAATCCTTATACTGATCTTCGTTTGATAATGGGTCACTTACTCGTTTCGATTATTAAGTTCATTTTAATCAATCTTTATCAATTATCAGTTTTGGAGAAAGGTTCCAAATTCTAGAGAGTATAATCATAAATAATTTGTATCAGAGTTTCTTAGCATTCTGAGAAAGGAAAAGGGATGGATAGTAAATCCTGGGTCAAAAACTTAATCTTAACAATAATAGGTGGGTTAATTATTGCATTTATCATAGGTGAAGGTTCGCTTTTCCAAGGAAAGTCATTATTTGACCATGCACGAAATCTTAAAGCAACAATCGATTTCTCAAATTCAATGTGCACAATTGAAGTGTGGAACTACCTTCTTGTCCCCGTCAATGTTTTTGTTGATGAAGATCATGTGGGAACTCTTGAGGCGAGTTCCACAAAAAAAATTACAGGTCCGTTTGAATCAAAAGAATTATCATTTGAGAGTATTACGCCTTACTCGTCTGGTCTAGATTTGTCTGGTCGTTTCACCTCCCCCATTGCAGGTGACCAAATATTTCAGATCAATAATGTCGTCGGTGAAAATTATTATTATTTATTTGAAATAAATAATAAGTCTGACCTTACATGCGATGTATATGTCGATAAAGGATATGTCTCTGAAAAATATATTGGGAAGATAGATAGCAATGACCAAGACTTCCGATCAGGATACTTCCAAGTTTATCACAACTCAAATATTGTTTTGCTTTGTTCTAATGGGGGAGTTGCATATTTTGGGCAATATGAAGATAAAGAGGTTAAATATAGAGTGGAAGATTATTGCGATGAAAATACAGGGTTTTTGAACTGGACAATAAATTAAGATTGGATAAAAATATTTTCTTACTACGACTGCGCTAAGGAATATCCACAAGAAAGGAAACTGGATAAAACGGTTTTTAGTAAATCGGGATCAATCGATTCTGGGAAATTTCGTCCAAACAATCACATCCGCACGTTTTCATAGATCAACGCTATCTTCTTCGTTACATATGCCAATTAGCCCCTTTTTTACTCAGGTGCGGGCATGGGCAGGTCCTTATCATGCTAAGTTAATGCGGGAAGACGAGCATTTCCCTTGGGTTACCATTTGATTATACCTTCCGCCGCGCGCGGAGAATGTTTTCCATCCAAAAAAAAGACCCCCCGGCTGCCCGGAGGGTCTCACGTTCAAGAATGAAGCGCCTACTTGCTCAGCAGCGCCGAGCCGGGATAGTACTCCGCCGGCACCGGTTCTTCCTCCATCGGCGTCGATGAGCTGGACATCGAAACATCATCCAGGAACAGGTTGCTGTTCAGGCTGCCGTCCGTGGTAACTTCAAACATCACTGTTTTGTTGGTGCCCACAAACCCTGCAAGATTCAACACCACCTGAACCCAGCCGTTTGAATTACTGGACTCGCACAGACTGAATTCATAGATTTCCGTGCCGTTGACCTTTATCCTGAAATAGTCGAACCCGCACGCATCTTCGGACTCGGAGTAATACCAGAAGCGCAGGTAGGGCGCTGTGCCGGAGATGGTAATCGTCTGCGAGAGCCGCGCAGTCTCGCTATCCGCCCCGCCCAACCAGGCCAGCCAGGACCCGCCGTGTGCCGCGACAGGGGCGTTCTCAGCCAGCCAGATCAGATCCCAACCGCCGGAAGAGTATTCTGTCCAGGCAACCTGCCCCTGCTCAAAGCCCGGGTTCTGGAACGGGTTGGGGGCGGGGGCGGCAGCGTTCCACAATACCGGCAGGTATTGCTTGTAACTCACAGTTGGTGTCAGGTGCACCACGCTGACCGAGAGCAAGGCCATATCGGAATAGCTGCCGCCCCAGGGCATCGTGTAGGTATGGCTGGGATCGTTATCCCAGGTATCGCGGATGTAGATGGTGGAGCCGTTGTAGCCGTAGCCCACGATGGAATGCCCTGCCAGGTTCAGCAGCACGGGGTGCCCCGCATCGATTTCAGCTTTGAAATTATTCAGGGTAAACCCACCCCCATTGTTGTCCGTCTTCTGATTAAAGCAGTCGCTCACGCTGTAACCGCGCGCTTCATAGAACAGCTTGCGGCCGTAGGTTCCGTCCAGGTGGTCGAAATTATAGTATTCCATATCCGCGCAGGTCAGCTTATCCGGCGAGCTACTACCCCAGTTGTAGAAAGTCGTGGAACCATCGGTGTTGCCGTATGCCGACTGACTGGTCTTCATGTAATCCCCAATGGCGTTTCCCCAGGCGTGCTGCGCCCAGCCGCCAGTGATGTAGGGGTCGTTGTCAGTGCTGCCATATTGGATCCAGTAATCGTCGATGGAACCCCTGATCGTTCTGCCGTCTATCCCGTTATGGGAAGCAATCAGGGGGTTATTAGGGTATGTCACGTGCCCATCGGACCAGGTCGGCCAGGTGGTGTCGGTCAGGGGCATCACCCCGCCGTTGGCAGGTCCGGTGTACATGTTCGGGTAGGTGGTGCGGTCATAATACCCCGCAATCATCGCCCCGGAAACTGCGGAGCAGCCGAACACCCAGTCAAAGGAGGGAAAATTCGCAATTGTGCCCTCGGGTTCAATCGCGGTCATCGAGGCCTCGCGCTCTGCCTGGTACTCGGGCAGGGGCTTTGAAGGACCGTTGATGATGCTGCCGGTGATCTGTGTGCCGTCCGGAGTTGTAATCAGCTCCTCGGAATAATATGGCGAAATGACTTCAATTTGCGGGCTGCCGCTTTCCGGCGGCTCGTCCTGCGTCAGGGCGGCGGCTGCAGCGCTGCCAAGCAGCGCCGTACATACCATCAATGCCAATAAAGTTGAGAGAATTGCTTTCACTGCGCGTTTTGTCTTCATATTGCTCCTTAATCCTGAAAAGTTAAACCGGGTGAAACGATAAAGTTGATTTTTTAAAGTAAAAGGACGGGATTGCACTAATTTTCACATTATAACACACGGAGAGGCAGTATAATAGATTAATGTTCAATTTTATTACTTTTGGTCTAAACAACCAGCCTATGCTCTCATGAAAGGTTCGCGATGAAAAAGACATTTCTTGCCCTTACTGCTTTTTTGCTCCTTGCCATCTGCCTTGCTGCTTGCAGTGGGGCGGAACCAAGCCTGGAAGGCAAGCTCGTCGTGGTTGAGCCCGCCATCAAACCGACTGCTGTCAGTATGCAGGTCGGGGATACCCTGGAAGTGCGCTTGCCTACCATCCCTCAGGAGGGCTTCAGCTGGAGGGTGCAGGACCTGGACAGCAAGATTCTGAAGCAGGACGGCGAGGCGGTGTACGTGGAGGATGACGGCGTGAATGCCGCCGGAGGCACCACCACCTTGCGCTTTAAAGCCCTGAAAGCCGGAAAAAGCACGCTTACCCTGATATTTGCCGGCTCGGTGGACGGCAGCCCGGAAATGAGCGCGCAGAGTTTTGGCGTGAGCGTGGAAGTGCTTAACGGGGATTAAGCGCCAGTCTGTATTACCAGAAAACACAAACGCCGGACGAGCATTCGCGCTTCCCGGCGTTTAATCTATAAAAAACCGCGCAAAGCTAAAACGGCCAGAGCACAGGCACCAGCAGCATGGAAATCCCAAAGATCAGCAGCGTGAGCAGCGAACCGACCTTTACGAAGTCCATAAAGCGGTAGTTGCCCGGGCCGTAAACCATCATACAGGCCGGCTCCAGCGGGGTGATGTAGGAGGTGGCTGCCCCAACCGCGATCATCATGGCGAAAGTGCGCGGGTTCAGCCCCAACTGCAGCGCGGTTTCAATCGCAATCGGCAGAACCACCACCGCCGCCGCCTGGTTGGACATGGGCTGGGTCAAAATCATGGAAAGCATGAAGAAGCCCGCCAGCAGCAGGTAGGCATGCCCGGTGCCTATCCAGGCAACCAGCTCTCCGGCAAGGTAATTCGCCAGCCCGGACGTAGCCATCGCCTTCCCCAGCGCCAGCATACACCCGATCAAGATCAGCGCGCTCCAGTTCATGCTTTTGTACGCCTCAGCAGGCGTGATGCAGCGCGTGACGAAAATCAGCAGCGCGCCAATCATGGTGGATACCGCCAGCGGGAGGATGTTGGCTGCCGCCAGCCCGACGCTCAGCATGAAAATGATGAGCGCGTAGGGCGCTTTTTTGGTGTTCTTGGGCTCTTCGATGGTGTCGCTGATGATCCTGAAGTTCTCGCCATTCTCAAGGCTGGCGATGGTTTCCGGGTCGCCGTGGATGAGCATTTGGTCGCCGACCTGCAAGCGTTCGTTCAGCAGCCGTTCGCGCAAGACCTTGCCGCGGCGCTGGATCCCAAGCACCTGAATGCCAAAGCGTTTACGGTAGCTTAGCCCCCGCAATGTCTGCCCGACCAGGCTGGAACTTGGCAGCAGCACGACTTCCGCCATGCCGTATTTTTTCTTGATTGCTTCCGGCAGATCTTCTTCCGGGGTGCTGGTAAAGCGGACGGCTTTGTGGTCGTTCAGGGCAAAAATCCCTTCACGGCAGCCGTCCAAAACCAGCTGGTCGCCGGCATGCAGCCTGGTTTTACCGGAAGGCTTTACTTCGCCCTCCCCCGGGCGTTCGATATTGATGATGGAGATGTCGTATTCATCCCGCAAACCGAGCTGCTGGATTTCCTTTTCAACCCAGGGGGATTTTTTGGGGATTTCCACTTCGGCGTAATAGCGCGTATCCCGTGGAAGATAGCGGTTGTTGCCTTCCAGCTCGCGTTCCGGGATAAGTTTTCGGCCGATAAAGAACATGTATAACAAGCCGACAATCAGAATCGGGATGCCAATAGGGGTCAGTTCAAAGATGCCCATAGGTTCCAGCCCGTAAGACGTGAGCAGGCCGCTGACCACCAGGTTTGTGGAGGTAGCAATGGCGGTCATCGAGCTGGAAAGGATAGCCGCAAACGCCATGGACATGAGCATCTTGGAGGGGTGCTGCTTGAGCTTCTTGGAAACGCTCAATGTCACCGGAAGGAAGAAGGCTGTGGAGGCGGTGTTGCTGGTGAAGGAACCCATACCGGCGGTACCCAGCGAGACAATCCAAAACAGCCGGTTTTTATTGTCTCCCACCCCTTGCACAATCCGGCGGGTGACCATCTGCACAAAACCGGTCTTGATGAGCGCTGTGGTGAGCAGCAGCAAACCGAGGGTTTTAATGGCGGTTTCGGAACCAAACCCCAGGATGCCTTCCTCAGGAGTAAGGACGCCAGTGACGACCAACGCCGTCATGATGCCAATGCCGATGACATCCGCAGGAAGCGCGTCCAACGCGAACAGAATAATCGCGATGAAGATAATCACAAGCAGCAGGATCATGGGTAAAGTCATCACAACACCTGTTCATTAACCTTTTTTCGAAGGAAGTAACTCCCGGGCAAGGCTTATCAGATCCCGGAGCTAACGGAGTGATTCTATCGCAAATGCACTTTTTTTTACGTCAGCAGCGGGGACGCGGCCGGAAATTGGGTTTGAAAACGGTCAAGAATGTCCACAAATTCCGCCGAAATGCGCGCGCGGGCGTCGCGCACAATCCCTGCCGGGATGCTGCCGTAAAAGGCCTGCGCCATGCCGCCGGCAATACAGGCAATGGTGTCCGTATCTCCGCCGATAGAAACCGCCAGCCGGATGGTGTGCTCGTAATCTTCGCCTTCCAGGAACACGCTAAGAGCCTCAGGGAGGGAGCCCGGGCAAGTTGCGTCGAACCGATTCACCTGGCGGATGAGGTCCAGCGGGCGCGATAGGTCATAGCCGTAGCGTCGGGTGATTTCCTGCTTGATTTCGGCTTTGGTCGCGCCTTTGCGGGACATAAAAATCACCTGGGCGGTCGCCTGGGCGCCTTTGATGCCCTCCGGGTGGTTGTGGGTCACCTCAGCGCTGCGCCGCGCTTCCGCCAGGGTCTCTTCCAGGCTTTCAAAGGCAAAGCCCACCGGGCTGACGCGCATAGCCGAGCCGTTCCCGAAGCTGTTGTAAGGCTTGGGGTCGTCTGTGTAAATCCAGCGGTAGAAGTTTCCGCCGTAACCGCGATCCGGATACCTGCGCGCAAAGTCCTGGTACGCGGCGGCGTAATCCCTTTTGCCCAGCAGCACCGCGGCAGTGGCAAAGGTCAGGACGCTGTCATCTGTGAAAGTGGAACTGCTGGAAAAAAGTGGAAAATCTACCGAACGTTGGTTGTCAAACTCAAAAACCGAACCAACAATATCGCCAATGACTGCCCCAATCATCCTGGTCCCCTTTCGCTAACGTTCCCCGCGGCATTCAGCCTGCAGCTCCGCGTAGAATTCCGTCAGGAACTTATGGCGGTGTTCGGCGATGGCCCTGCCGGTCGGGGTGAAAAGCTGGTCTTTCACTTTGCGCAGTTTGAACAGGTATTCGTGATAAGAGCTGTGCGGTTCGCCTGGTTCTAGCTTGCCCTCGCGCAAAAAACGTTCCGAGGGCTCGTAGTACGAAGGCTGGCCTGCCAATGCTGCAAAAGCAATCGTGCGCGCCGCGCCAATCGCGCCCAAAACGTCCAGTTTGTCCGCGTCGTAGAGGCACATGGCTTCCAGCGTCTGCGGTTGCTCGCCCTGGTGGCGGAAGCGGTGCGCGCGGATGCAGTGCTGCACGGCTTCGATGCGTTCGGTCTGCCAGCCGTCGGCCGCAAGCACTTCCCCGGCGAACTGCGCAGAGGTCAGGTGGTGCCCGAGGCGTTCCTGCCCGTCCCCGCCGGGGGCGGAGCCGACCGAATCGTGCAGCAGGGCAGCGGCATGCACAATTTCAAGATCCGCGCCTTCTGCCAATGCGATTTTTTCCGAGAGCTGGTACACACGCAAGACGTGCTCAAAATCATGCACAGGGTCCGCGGATTGATACCAGGTGCGGGCTTGAGCGATGGTAATGGTCATGGCGCAATTATAAAGCCTGGGAGTCAAAAAATATGTTAGAGAGGGTGTTGAAAATGTCCAAATGATTAATATTTGAATAACGTAATTCAAAGAGAACGGAATAAGTTCATCATCCCCACCCCTTTAATTCCCTCTCCCAGCATATGGATGCCAGGAGCGGGCATGACACGAAGCTGGGAGAGGGCAGGGTGAGGGTATACGAGCCGATTGATTTTGAATAAACCGAAGGCAATCGATTGATGAGCGTTTCTCAGCGCTCTCTTGTAAAATTGTTGACAAGAATTAGTTGCTAGATAAGTTGTGAGAAAAGAAGCATATTGACGACTATATCCGCCATTATGACAACTTATAAATTACCCGCATTAGGCATTTCTAATTAACCTTAAAATTATTGGCGGTTTAACCCATACAGATGACTTATCGGTCTCAAAGAAACTGACTAAGCTAGGGTGACAATCGCTGGCCATGCGCGATTGAAACGAGGGAGACCTGTGGTCCATTTCCTCGCTCGGCACCCTATAGGCAGGCGACGGACTCTGGAGATCGGCGAGAACAATAAGGCGGTTAAACACCTCCCGGTGAGGGTTCTGCTCCTTATACAAAACCCTCACCATTAGGGGTCAAATTGAACGAATTTGTTGGTTTCAAACCAAGCGAGCGATCAATGGGAAAGCTGGTCGATAATCAACGGCCGAATGGCGTTCCAAATCTCTCTTCCTGTTTCTCCATCTGCTTTAATCAGCAGGACGGCAGAATAGCCCAAATCAAAATCAATCCAAGGCGTGCAACCTAAGGCCCCTTCATCACTCACCTCAGGTCCATTACTGCCAGGGTAGAGCGATGGATCCGAGATCCAAAACCCAAAACTGTAACCAGGGTAAAGGTGAGTGTCGGCTGGGGTTTCCAAAACAGACAAGCCCGAAATTTGGCTGGTAGTCAACATCGTTATTGTTTCGGGGATGAGAATCGAAGGCCCGGAGCCGTCATTCCGATTGCTTAAAATCATCTGCAAGATTTTATTGTAATCAGTCACATTGGAAGATGCTCCACTGGCGAGGCGCGGATTCGTTTCACTACTTAAAGGTCCCCTGGTGTAAGAGAATTGGGTCAGCCCAAGCGGTTTTGATAGGCGTTCCTGGAACAGGTCATTCCAGGACATGCCGCTGACCACTTCAGCCAGGTAGCCAGCCACCTGAAAGCCTCCGCCGCCATAAGCGAACTCCGTCCCCGGCGCAAATTGGAGTGGGTCATTCAGGATTTCTTGAGCACACGTTTGCAGCATCGATTTCGGACGGAACTCACAGGCAGGTTTATTGTTCAGTCCGGAGGTATGGTTGAGCAGCATACGGGTGGTAATGGCTGCTTTATCCGCCGGCACGTCAATATGCCCTTGTAAATAGGTGCCGATGGGTTCATCCAGGCCAATCAGCCCGTCTTGCACCAAGGTCAGGATGACGAGCGATGACGGCATCTTGGTTGCTGAGGCGATGGGCAAGACGCTATCCAATGTTTGGTTTCCAAGCGCTTTTTCATAGAGAACTTGCCCATCTTTGGCCAGCAAAAATGTTAGGCCGGGCACGGTGGTAGGCACGAAGCTTTCGAGCTGCTTATCGAGGGCGGACCAGTCATAGATACCCATGGCAGGCTCCGGTGATCCCGTTGTGGTAAAGATGCTCTCTGTGGGAGCCGGGGCGTTACGCTGGCATGCTGCCGCGAAGAGCAGGACTATTAAACTTGTAAGAAGTAAAGGTTTCGATTTCATAACAATGATTATAATTAAAATTATTGAGTTCGAAGGGCTTTGATGTAATCTTTGATGTAAACGGACGAGTTTATGTTTTTCAACACCCTTCAGAATTCGTCTTGATAGGCCAGCGCGCAGGGCTTATGCTCATAGTTGTCAGTGCCTGAGGGTTCCGCCCATGGTTAAGTTGTCAAGTGGTTAGAAATTAAAAGAAAAAATGAAGACAAAATATTGGGTAATCCTTGCGGCTAGCCTTATGCTGCTTGCTGGCGGAGCTTTTGTACTCACCCGCACGCAAGATGTTGCCGCCCAATCTCCAACTCCTAAAAATTATCCTGCGACAGTGACGGTGCAAAACTTTACACCGGCTGGAGAGAAGATCCAGCTGGGCATTAGCTCTGCTCAAGCCAGCCAGGATACACTCACGCTCACGTTGACGATGAGCGGCGTCGATTATGAAGAAAAGATTTCCAACTACCGAGTTACTGGCTTTGAAAAATTAGTCTGCAACCTCTATATTGTTGCCGAAGAACCAGTTTCCGTAATGTTCCAATCTTATGAAGTGAAACCAGGTGATCCCACTCAAGTTGTCTATACTTACAGCCTGAAGGGCAACATCACCTCCGAACTCAACCTCACGATAGATTGGACGATTGGTCCTTGTGCGCCGGCTTTTGATGAATCCAACGTCAAAGCTCCGCGCAATCCCTTGTTGACCAATTACCGTTTTGAGTTTGTTGTTCCAGTAAAGTAAAACTCAGTTCACCCCAAAAGAGAAACTCAAGCTAAGGCGCGGTGCTTGCCGCGCCTTTTTCGTCGTTTTTTAGATTATCCACCTCAGCCGAAAGTGATATGGATGTAACCCAGCAGCCAGCCGAAGAAAAGCAGCACACTAGCCAAAATCAGGATCACCTTGATCACGCGCCAAGCAACCTTGAAGACCCCGCGCAGTACGATCACAATGGCAACCAGCCCTAGCACCAAGATCACCAGGTTATTCGCTTGGCGGATAAATTCCCAATTGGCAAAAATGCTCATAAGTCGCTCAGCCGATATACGACGCCTTTCTTGATGACAGTAGATACAAGATTTGTGCCGTAACGGTAACTGAGTGAACGGTAATCCGGGACGTTAAGGATCAGCAGGTCAGCTTGTTTGCCTGGGCTGAGCGAACCAACCCGGTCAGCCAGCCCCAGCGCGGCAGCAGCGTTGATGGTCGCAGCAGCCAGCGCTTCCGCGGGGGTCAGCCGCAGGTAGCGGCAGGCCAGCGCCTGGATGAATTGCATGGATTCATTCCAGCTCGTGCCCGGGTTCAGGTCGGTAGCCAGCGCCAAAATCCCGTCTTCCGCGATAATCTCGCGGGCGGGGGTGTACGCGCTTTGCGCCAGCCCAAACGGCGTGCCCGGCAGCGAGACCGCAACGGTCTGCGAGCCGCCCAGCCTGCGGATATCTTCCGCGGAGGTTTTCACCAGGTGGTCCGCTGAGAGCGCGCCCAGCTCAACCGCCAGACTGGCGCCGCCCAGGTTCGCAAACTCATCGGCATGCAGCTTGAGCGGGAAGCCGAGTTCGGCTGCCGCGCTCAAAATCTCGCGGGTCTGCCCCAGGTCGAACACACCCTCTTCGCAGAACACATCCACAAAGGGCAGCGGCCGCTCCAACGCCCGGGCTTGCCACCAGTTTTTCAATTCCGGAAGGGCTTGAAGGGTCAGGAAACGCACATACCCGGCCGTATCCCCGCTGAATTCGGGCGGCACCGCGTGCGCGCCCAAATAGGTCGGGATAATTTGCAGCGGTCCTTCCTCGTCCAGCCGCAGCAAGACGTCCATCTGCTTAACCTCGGTTTCCAGGTCCAGCCCGTAGCCGGTCTTGGCTTCCAGCGTGGTGGTGCCGTGCTGAAACGCGGCGCGCGCGCGCGGGCGGGTCTCCTCCAGCAGTTGTTCCAGGCTGGCAGCCCGGGTGGCTTTCAGCGTCGCCGCGATGCCCCCGCCGGCAGCCATGATTTCCATGTAGCTCATGCCCTGCAGGCGCATTTCAAACTCGTTGGCGCGGTCTCCCGCCCAGACCAGATGGGTGTGCGGGTCCACAAAGCCGGGCAAAACGGCATTACCGCCGGCATCCAGCAAGTCCGCTTCCGGATGCTGGAGCAGCAGTTCCGCCGGCGCGCCGACTGCCAGGATGAGGCCGCCGTCCAGCAGGACTGCCCCGTCGGGCACTGGATTAAGCGCCCCGAGCGCGCTGCCGCGCTGGGCAGTCGGCGTGAGTTGGTATACGAAGGATGTGTTATGGATGAGCAGCATGCTGTTATTGTACCGGAACTTGCACAGGGCGGCGGTTCAGCTTTCCGCGCAGCCGCCGCAGGCTATGCTAACCACAATCGTGGTGCCCTGGTCTTTGCCGGTCGAGCGCGCTTCAATCTCTGCGCCTTGCGCCGCCGTGAGCGCTTTACAAATTGCCAGCCCCAGTCCCATTTTTCCGCGGTTCGCCGAGCGGGCTTTATCCGTCTGATAAAAGCGCTCAAAGATATAGGGCAGGTCTTCAGCCGCGGCAGCCGAACTGCTTGTTGCCGCCGTTGCAGATGCTGCAAGGGTTGCCTGAAGCGAGCTTACCTGCGCTTGCGTCTTTGTTTGCGCGCTAGCCGTCGTAGCGGCCGTTGTACTTGCGCAGGCGCTGCTGAAAATGTAAGAATGGTTTGTTTCATAGTTTGGTTATCCTATCCTTTGCTATATTGGATAGCTAAAGTGTAGACGGCGTTGCTTCCACGCTGGTTTATCAATGGTGTTTAAAACCAAGCAGTTTCCAACTTGATTGCTGGGCGCAGAAATAATCAGACCTGGCAAATACCGCACCTGAAAATACGTAACATATGAGTAGTGTGGACGAAAGCGCGGGAGTGGATCTTTTTCCAGACACAGTGCCCGGATGTTTATACTATAAGATATTCAAGGGGAAAATTCAATTCCCGAATCTTTTTCATGGGGAAATGTACTCAGCGGAGTTGATGACGGGCGACATTATTCTTGCCGGCCACCAGACTGGGCGCGGATGAGGGTCTTCTATTATCGCGTCCCGAGGAGAAGGTGCCCGCAGGGCGGATGAGGGTCTTTGTACCTTCCCCTGGGGGAAGGTGCCCGCAGGGCGGATGAGGGTCTTTCTACCTTCCCTTGGGGGAAGGTGCCCGCAGGGCGGATCAGCGTCTTTCTACCTTCTCCGTGGGAGAAGGTGCCCGCAGGGCGAATCAGCGTCTTTCTACCTTCTCCGTGGGGAAGGTGCCAGCGGGGCGAATCATCGTTTGTGACCTTCCCCCGGGAGAAGGTGCCCGCAGGGCGGATGAGGGTCACGCAATACCCTCATCAGTCTCGCTGCGCTCGCCAGCTTTGCCTTCGGCACGCAAGCAGTCCCAAGAGAAGCTTCTTTTACAGTACGTGACCGGATGAGGGTCTTTTAATCATCGCCTCCAGAGGAGAGAGTGCCAACAGGACAGATGCGCTTGATAAAAGACCCGCATCTGTCTCGCTGCGCTCGCCAGCTTAGCATCCACCACCCTCAAGCAGCCCCTCGGAGGCAGCTTGAAGTATCCTCTCCTGCCGCCTCGGAAAAAGGCAATCATGATACACTTTTCTGGTCATGAACCCGAAGTCCCTCATCCTGCTCGAATACCCGAAAATCCTGGCAAAACTCAAAGCGTTCGCCTCTTTCAGCGCCTCTGAAGCTCTGGCGGACGCCCTGCGCCCCACCAGCAGCCTGGAAAAAGCCCAGGCAATGCAGCTGCTCACCCGCGAAGCGCGCTTCCTGCTCTCAGTCAACAACGAACTGAACTTCAGCGGCGCGGTGGACATGCGCCCGCTGGTGGACCTGACCCTGCGCAGCGTGACCCTGGAAGCGATCGACCTGCTGGCCATCCGCGCCACGCTGATCATCTCACGCACCGCCCGCCGGGTCCTGGAAGACCACCGCGCAGACGCGCCGCGCATGGCGGAGCTGGCGGAAGGTCTGACGGACGGTTTGGGTTTGGTAGACCTGATCACCCGCACCATCTCCGATCGCGGCGAGGTGCTGGACAGCGCCTCCGAAGCCCTGGGGCGCATCCGCTCGGAAATGAAGGTCAGCCACGCGCGCCTGATGGAAAGGCTCTCCCGCTATATCAACGACGCGAACAGCGCCCGCATGCTGCAGGAACCTATCATCACCCAGCGCGGGGGCCGCTATGTGCTGCCGCTGCGCGCGGAGTTTAAGGGGCGCATCAAAGCCATCGTGCACGACCAGTCCGCTTCTGGCGCGACGCTCTTTATCGAGCCAATCGCTGTGGTGGAGTGGAACAACAAGGTGCGCGAGCTGGAACTGCAGGAGCGCGACGAAGTCCTGCGCGTGCTGCACGGGCTGAGTATGCGCATTGCCGAGCAAGCCGAAAGCCTGAAGCTGAGCGTGGAAGCCATGGCGGCGCTGGACCTGGCGCTGATGAAAGCGCGTTACGCCGAAGAACTGCGCGCCGTGGAGCCGGAATTGGTGCCATTCGCAGAGAAAACGCCCGAATTTCACCCGGGCAGCGTCATTATGCTGCGCCGCGCGCGGCACCCGCTGCTCGACCCGGACAAAGTCGTCCCGATTGACGTGGTTCTGGACGAACAAACTTTCTCGGTGGTGCTTACTGGACCCAACACCGGCGGGAAAACCGTCTCGCTCAAAACCGTCGGCTTATTGGTGCTGATGGCGCAATCCGGCATGCAAATTCCGGCGCAGTCCGGCTCGCGCCTGAGCCTGTTCCGCGACGTTTTCGCCGATATCGGCGATGAACAGTCCATCGAGCAGTCGCTCTCCACGTTCTCCGGGCACATCAGCCAGCTTGTGCGCATCCTCAAGCGCGCGGATTACCGCTCGCTGGTGCTGCTGGACGAGCTCGGCGCGGGCACCGACCCCCAGGAAGGCTCTGCGCTGGCTCGGGCGGTGCTGACCTACCTGCTGGAGCGCCGGATTACCAATATCGTCGCCACCCATTACCCGGAGCTGAAAACTTTCGCGCATGCCACCAAAGGCGTTATCAACGCCAGCCTCGAATTCGACCTGGACACGCTCAAACCCACCTATCATCTGATTCTTGGCCTGCCGGGGCGCTCTAACGCGCTGGCAATCGCCGAAAGGCTGGGGCTCGCCAAGGAAATTGTAGACGATGCCCGCACGGAACTTAACCCGACCGATTTGCGCGCGGAAGACTTACTGGATGAGATCCACCGCCAGCGCGACCTGACCCGCGCCAATTACGAAGAATCGGAAAAATTGCGCCGGGAGTTGGAAGAACAGCGCGCGAAATTAAACGCGCGTCTGAACCGGCTTGAGGAAGAAAAGGCTGGCATCCTTGAAAAAGCCAGCCAAAAAGCAGAGGAAGAACTGGAAGCTTTGCGCGCGGAACTGGGCGACCTGCGCCGTGGAATGCTGAGAAAGAACGAGCCGGTGGCAGACCTGGAACCAATTCTACAGAAGCTGGACCAGGTGGAAGAACGGCAGGAGAAAGCCGCCCATAAGAAGCACGCCCCTAGGCAGAAACCTGAACGCGGACCGCTTAAGCCCGGGGAGCGTGTGATGGTGCGCAGACTCAAGACAGAAGGCGTGGTGACCTCCGCGAACGATGACGAAATCGAAGTTCAGGTGGGCATGCTGCGTATGCGCCTGAAGCCGCAGGAAGTGGAGCGCAAAGCCGCTCCGGATTTTAATGCGACTGTGGAAGCCCCCAAGCCCACAGCAGGCAAAACGCAGCTGCCCAGCGTGGCCTCCCCCGGGATGGAACTGGATTTGCGCGGAATGCGGGTGGAAGACGCGCTGGATAAACTTGATGCGTATCTGGAACAGGGCTATCTCTCCGGCTTGCTCTTCGGACGCATCATCCACGGCAAGGGCACCGGAGCGTTAAGGCAGGCAGTGCGGGACGTTCTGGAGCATTCACATCTGGTCAAGCGTTGGGAACAGGGCGGGGAAAAAGAAGGCGGAGACGGCGTTTCGGTTGCCTTTTTCGAAAGCCATTAAAAAAGGATCGCCACTAATCTGCGTCCTCTGTTACTGGCGATCCTTTTGCGCCGGTTCCCTTGATCCGGCGCCCATAAGGCTATCTAATTGCAAATATTTTATACCAGACGCACCAATAAAGCAAGGGTTTTTATTGTTTTTTATTGAGTAAATAGCGCAACGGCTGGGGTCTCTCCCTCAGGCTGCACCCTGCTGAGTTTATTCATCTAACGCCAGCTGCTTTTTTCGCCGGCGCATCAGGATTGGAGCTACTCGCTGGAATCAGCGGTCAGGGTCTTTGTCATCCTGAGCCCGCGAAGGATCTTTTTTTCAATGGTAAATAAACTTTACCCTATAAGCGTGCTTAGCCTATTCGCCTTTTGTAAGCTGCTTTTTTCGCCGGCGCATCAGGATGGGGGCCACCAGTTTGCGCACCCAATACTTTGCCACAATGGGCGCCAGCGGCTTACCCCCGTCGCGGTAGTGCACGCGCAGCATCTCCGGCCAGCAGCGGTCGTCCGCGGCAATGGACTTGGCATCCCCGTGCAGACGAAAAGCCGCCCAAAGCTCAGGCACATACACCAGGGGGGCTTTCGCGGCCAGGCGCACCCATAGGTCGTAATCCATCGCAAAGTAAAAACCGGGGTCCAGCGGGCCAACCTGCTTCCACAACTCCGCCCGGAAGAACGCGGCCTGTTGGGGGATATGCACATAACCACGGCGGAGTTTGCGGTAGTCCGTTTGCGCGGCCGGGAAATCGCCAATTTTCTTTCCGGCTGCGTTGATGAGCAGCGCGTCGCCATAGACCATGCCAGCCTCGGGGTGGGCTTGCAACTGCCGCACCGCAGCGCTGACCGCGCCGGGCAAGAGCAGGTCGTCGGAGTTCAGCCAGGCCAGGATGTCGCCGCTGGCGCGGGCAAAGCCCTGGTTGATGGCGTCCGTCTGGCCCTGGTCGGGCTGGGACTGCCAGTAAGCCAGGCGCTGCGAGAACCCGCGGATAATTTCGGCGCTGCCGTCGCTGGAGCCGCCGTCAATGACGATGTATTCCAGGTTCGGATAATCCTGCTCCAGAACCGAGCGCATGGTTTCCGCGAGATAGGCTGCCTGGTTGTAGGACGGCGTGATGATGGATACTTTCGGATAGGCAGAGGCGTTCATTTGTCCGTCCGTTCGCTGGCGGTGTGTGAATTGTAGCGCTCGCGCCTGACCTGGCGGGCTTTGCGCGTCAGCGCGCCCAGACCCAACGCGCCAGCAGCTGCGGCTAAGATACGCCGCCAATCCTGCAGCGCGGCATCCGGGCTGAGCCGAAAGCTGCGGGCGTAGTGTGCAAGCGCCGCTTTGGGTTGGTCCGCTTCCATCAGGTAGAAAGCGCTGAAGCGCTGGGCGCCGGCGCGAATTTGCTTCTCCATGCGGCTCGCCAGCAGACTAAAGCGCGGGTCCGCGAGCAGCCATTCCGCCAGGCGCTCAGCTTCCGGCGCGAAAGCAGCCGCCTGGGCAGTATTTTTCGCGTCCGGGTGCACGCGGGCGGCCGCCCACAGCGCGCCAGGGATATAACAGGGCTCCTGCAGCACCGCCAGGCGCAGCCATAAGTGGTGGTCCAGGATGTAATGGTAGCTGGTATCCAGAAAGCCGGCTTCCAGCAGGGCAGACCGGCGCATGAACACCCCCGGCTGGCCGATAATCCGAAAACGCATCAGGTCCGCCAGCCCCCAACTACCGTAGCGCATGCGGTTGAAGGCTTTGCCCGTTCCGTCAATGGATTCCACGTCGCTGAAAACAAAGGGCGCGTTCGGGTTAGCTTCCAGCGCGCGGACGGCTTCTTTCAGCGCGCCGGGGTAATACAGGTCGTCCGAGTTCAGCCAGGCCACGTATTCGCCGCTGGCGCGCGTGAAGCCTTTGTTGACCGCCTCGGCCTGGCCGCTGTCTTTTTCGGAAATCCAGCCGGTCAGTTTTGGCGCGTAGCGCTGGATGATATCCACACTACCGTCCGTCGAGCCGCCGTCGATGACCCAGTATTCAATGCGCGGATAGTCCTGCTCCAGCACGGAGCGCATGGTTTGCTCCAGGTAGCGAGCTTGATTAAAGGATGGGGTGATGATGGACACAAACGCAGATTCGGGCATGTGTGTATTATACCCATACGCACAGAAGAGAGGATTGGCGCTTAACGCATCGCACTGCTTTCAGGTAACACAGGTTTTTCATTCTGATACCCTGACGGGTACAGACTGAAGTGAAGAATCTATCTTTCTGGAAGTACAAGATCCTTCGCTGTGCTAGGATGACAAGAAGTACTTAAGATGACCAGTTCTTGTCATTCTGAACGAAGTGAAGAATCTAATCACTATTCATATTCGTAAGGCCTCTGAACAGAAGTCTTGATGTGCGGGCACTTAGTATGGCAAAGCACCAGAATCGCACACTAAGACTAGAACTATGAAGAATATATGAGACTACGCTTGCGTGCTGTACAGAATCATATTGCCCGCTCTAATGCCAGTCCTCAGACAAGTCATGCCAATCAGGGTTCATGCTGCTTACCAAAAGGTTTTTCTTCGCTCTCAACCAACCCTTGAGTTGTTTTTCTCTGGAAATTGCAGCATTTACGTCTGTTGTTTCTTCATAGTAGACAAGCTTGTCGACGTGGTATTTCTTTGTGAAACCCATTACAAGTTTCTGTTTATGCTCAATTACGCGGCGTTCCAAATTATTGGTAATGCCAACATACATAACTTTGTTATTCCGATTAGTTAGGATGTAGACAAAGTAGGACATAGGTACTCAGGTATCGTCTGACTTTTTGGTATAAAAAGCTAGATAATGATAACTGCCTGTGACAGGCATCAGTAGTTTTTGGTCGCTATATTCATATGGTGAACTACATGTTGGCTTTTCCCAGCTTAACAAGAAGTTTGTAATTCTGATACCCTGACGGGTACAGGCCGAAGTGAAGAACCTTTTCCGTAGGAAAAGCCAGATCCTTCGCTGCGCTTCAGGATGACAAAAAAGCGCTTCACGACAACATGTGGTCTGTCATTCTGATACCCTGACGGGTACAGGCCGAAGTGAAGAATCTTTCCCGAAGGAAAAGCCAGATCCTTCGCTGCGCTTCAGGATGACAAGAAGCGCAAAGGGATAACAAGAGGCGCCACAGAGGGGTAAGGGGTGCCTCCGGATGACAAGCTTCTGGGAGCACTCACTCAAACAGACTTGCATACGCGACTCTGGGGAAAACCTGCAGCTTGCCCCCGATGGTCGCGTCCAACACCTGCCGGCCGTCGGACTCATACGCCTCGCGCGCCATGCGGTAAGCCAGCTCCGAGGTCTCCAGGTCGGGCAGCTGCCACCGGAAGCCTTTGCCAAAGTATGCCTCAGAAAAATGGTTGGGGTCGTCTCCCTCGGACTGCACGGTAGTGTTGGGCGTGCCCTTGGTCGCAAAGCTGTGATCCACGCCAACCAGAATAACCGTGCTGAAGCCCATGAAGTACGCCAGCTGCAGGGCGACGTTTGTGACCGTGGCGCCTTCCCACACCCGCCCGCGTACGTCGCGCGCAAATTTGGGCGTGGTGTAGCTGGTGTACAGGTAGTGGGTGTGGGCATCCATCCCGACCCATTGGTGCGAGCGCCAGGCAAAAAACTTGGGCATTGCAAGCTTACGAAATTCCTGCGCGGACTGCTCGATGACCAGGTCATTGATGGAGACAAGGCACGAGGGTGTGAAGTTCAGCTCTTCCGCCGCCAGAAAGATGCGGTTGAAGCCAAAACTAAACTCGTTCTTTAGAAGGGAAAGGTCGGTGTGTTTAAGGCTGGGTCCGTTTCCAATTAAGAAGCAGCGCTCGCCCTTGTGCGCGTCTTTCAGCAGGCTAAGCTTTCGGATGGACTCACGCCGCCAGGGATGCAAATACGCCGCGGGCAGTTCAGGAAGCTTGCGCGCGCCATCATACAGCCTGCGGGCAGTATCCATCAGGCGCGGAGGGAGGTTCAGACCTGCTTTTTCGGGCATGCGCCTACTCCGTGCTCAAGCGCGCGGTCGCGCCGCCGTCCACAACCACAGCCTGTCCGGTCATGAAGCTGGACTGGGTGTTATCCGCCAGGAAGTAAATTACCGAAGCGATTTCGTCCGGTTTTGCCACGCGTCCATTGACGGTCTTGCGCGCCAGGGCGGCTAACTGCTCTTCTTCGGAGCCAGCCGCCAGGTGACCGCGCTTAAAGCCTGCCCGCAGCATGGGGGTGTCCACCGCGCCGGGCAGCACCGCGTTCACGCGGATATTGTCAGGCGCAAATTCAATCGCTTCGGCGCGCGTAAGCGCCAGCACCCCGCCCTTACTGGCAGCGTAAGCAGCAATGCTGGCAGAGGTGGCTACCGCGTGCACGGACGAGACGTTCACAATCGCGCCGCCCGCGGCTTTCAGCAGGGCGTGCCCCAGCTTGGCGCCTAAAAAAACCGGGCGCAGATTGCTCGCCATCACCAGGTCCCATTCTTCCACCGTGGTTTCCACCAGCGGCTTGGCAATCTGATACGCGGCGTTGTTCACCAGCGCGTCCAATTTTGGGGTAAAGTTGGCTGCCTCCCGGAAGACCATTTCCAGGTTTTCCGGTAGGGCGATGTCCGTCTGCAGGTAGAGCCCCTCCGCGGGGAAATCCGCGGGGCGGTCTTTACGGTCCACGCCGATGACGCGCCAGCCGTGAGTAGAGAAATGGTTTACGGCGGCCTGCCCAACGCCCCCGGCAGCGCCGGTTATCAAGACAACGCGTTGTGTCTGTTCGGTCATACGTCCCTTTCCTTTCAGGCCTGCTGTTCCAGCGCCTTTATGCTGGCGATATCCCCGACGGGAATGTCCAGACCCAGCGCCAGGTTGCGGATGCTGTTCCAATGCACGCGCTCCCAATAAAAGGGGCTGGAGTTGGAATTGTGCGGCGCAAGCAAAACGTTCTCCATGCCAAGCAGCGGGCTCTCGGCAGGCAGGGGTTCCACCTCAAAGACGTCCAATGCCGCGCCAGCCAACCGGCCGGACTGCAGCGCGCGCACTAGGGCGGGCTCCTCCACCACGGGTCCGCGGGAAGTGTTAATCAGCACCGCGCCGGGTTTGCACCAGCCAAAGCTGTCTGCGTTCATCAGATGAAATGACGACGGGGTGAGCGAACAGTTCAGGCTGATAAAATCCGCTCGCTCCAGCAGCGCGCGCAGCGAGACGGATTCCACACTGTTTTCCAACAAAAAATCCGGGGCAATTTCCACGATGTCGTTGCCAAGCAGTTTCATTCCGAATGCGCGGGCGCGGCGCAAGACAGCCTTGCCCACGTTCCCCACGCCGACCACGCCCAGGGTCTTTTCGCTGAGCGTGTAGCCGGGTATCTTTTTCCATTCCCCGGCTTTCATCGCGCTGTCCATGGCATTAAAGCAGCGCGCGAAACTGAGCATATAGCCGAGCACGCTCTCCGCGACAGGCACGGTAAAGGCGTTGGGCGTGTTGCGCACGCCGACGCCGAATTCCGCCGCGGCTTCCTGGTCAATGGAATCAATGCCGGTGCCCCACTTGGAGATGACTTTCAGGCGCGGCTGGCAAGCCTGGATGACGCGGCGCGTGTAGCGGTCATCGCCGCAGATGGTCCCATCAAACTGACCGGCATACGCCAGCAGTTCTTCCTCTGAAAGGCGTTCATGCACCTCCGGGATAATCACGCGCATACCAAGTTGCTCCAGAACCGGCGTGAAACGCTGCATGAAGGGCAGCATATACGGGGCGGAAATCAGAACGTCTTTCATTTTGCTTCCTTTCGCGCGCGAAGCAGCACATCCGCCACGGTAAAATCAATTTCTTCGTCGATATCCCAGGCTTCTTCCGCCGGGATTTCGAACATGAGCGGGCGCTCGCCCAGGCGGTTGCGCCGCTGCGCCAAGGTTTCGCGCGTGAAGAGGTAGATGCAGGAGTTTTCTTCGTACACGGGCGGCAGGTCCTGGGTGCGCAGCAGCACGGCCGGGTTATGGTTGATAGCCCTGCCCAGTTCGTCCCACAGGCGGGTCTGCAGCCTGGTCACGCCAAAGAGCGAGTCGTAAGCCGGGTAAACCTCCTGAAGAGCGCGGATAGCGGCGGAAACGGTCTGCGCGCGCAGCAGCGGATTGGTGCTGTGCGTCTGCAGGTACAGGTCGGCGGGCGCTTGCGCGGTATCGTGCATCAAAATCTCATTGGTGGGAATGGTATCCGCGCGCAGGTGTTCAGGGCGTAAAAGCGCGGTCACCGTCGGGAAGTCCCTGGCCAGGCCTTCCAGAATCACCGGGCTGTCCGTATCCACAACGACCTGTGAGATTTCCGGGCAGGCCAGCAGCGTTTCCAGGATGTGGTGGTAGAGCGGTTTGCCCGCGATGGGGCGGTAGTTTTTCCCGGGCACGCGCACGGAAGCATGCCGCATGGGCACCAGCGCAACAGTTTTATCCAGGTTCATCTAATCCTCCTTCAACAGGAAATCTCCGCCGCCCAGCAGCCCATCCGAGATAACACGCATCGTCATGGAGTTCTCCGGCAGCAGCGCGCTCCACTCGAATTCTTTCAGGCGCACGTAGCCCGCCCAGACCTGGTCTTCTGCGAGGAACGCGTCGAAGGGCAGGGAGGAGCGGTACAACTGGTAGTACAAAAAGCGGCGGGCGTTATGGCTGTAGCGTTCGGGGGCGCGTACCTCCGGCGCGACCAGCAGCGCTTCAAGCTCGCGCTGGTATTCCTGCCGGCTGTGCGGAAAATTCACAGTGTCTGCCTGGCTGTAGCGCGAACGACCGGCAGCCAGCACCAGCGCGCCCAGAATGGACGCTTCCAATCCGATGGTTGAATTGTAAATCATGACGAACTTCGCCATGCGGATCAAATCGTAAGAGCTGATGTAGGTTTCCGGGCGGATGAAGCGGACGTTCGGGAACTGTTCCACCCGCCGGCGCTGCGCCCACTCCGCCACCGATTCCTCGCTGGCTTTGCCTTTGCGCGCTTCGTCCGGGTGCGCGCGAATGACAAACAGCGTGTCCGGGTGCGCCCGCGCGGTGTCCAGCACATCATCCAACCAGGTGAACATGTCCTCGTACAGCAGGTTGGCATGCGGTTGGCTGGTATCAAAAATCACATTGGTAAAGACCGGCACAAGCTGCTTAAAGCCTGCGGCCAGCGCAAGGAACTCAGGGTCCACCGCGCTCATCTCCGGCCAAAAACGCACCCCTGCCATGATGAAGTTGCCTTTAAAGCGGTTCTGCAGGTAGGCGTCCAACCTGGCATTCCGGGCTTCGTTCAGTTCAAAACTCTCCGGGAGCACCAGCGGATACGCCGTAGCATCCCCGGGGGTGAAGAATGCGCTCATCGGGCGCAGACCGACCTCGTGCGAATACACTGGCAGCCCTTTCTGGCGGGCAACCCAACGCGCGGCGGCTTCGGGGTACTGCATGCCGTTGAAGACAACCAGCGCGGCAGGTTTCACCTCGTCCAAGAGTTTGCTGAAACGCCCGCTTAGCGACCAGGCGGAGCGGATGTATTCCCTCAGGATCCGCAGGGTGGTCGAGTCTTCTTGCAAGTGGTGCCGGCGCAGGATCCAGCGCGCGCTGGGCAACACCAGCTCGCCCAAGGGCATACCTTTCCAGCTAAACGCGCTCAAGCCCGCCAGGTCCAGCCTTTCCAACGCTTTATCGAGGGCGGCGTCCGGCTGGAAGCTAAATGAAACATTCTTGCCGCCGTGATACAGCGCGCGCGACTGGCGCATACAGCTCGCGCAGGGCGGGGCTTTGGGGGGCTCGCCGCGGTCGGTGCCCAAAACGCACTGCGTCATGCCGCGCTGACAGACGAAATTGATAACCGGAACGCCCTGCAGGCGCAGGGACCAGCCGGTCAGTATGCTAAAAGCAGCATTCAGGCTTATCCCGGAAAGGCGCGAGCTGGCGTTAAAGAAGACCACAGGCGCCCGCGCGGGTTCCGGGGCATGCGCTGCCACCAGCTCCGCCATTCGGCGGGTGCGCTGGTTGCTGCTTTGGTGCGCGCGGGTGAGCGTAAGGCGTCTGCGCGCGCGGTCGACAAGATTTTTAGCTGTCATACCTACTGACTGAAGCGTCTGAGCTTGCTCAGGGATGATTGTTCGCTTTCATAGACATGTTTGACACCATCGCCAAGCGCCTGTTCGGTGACGCGGATGTACTTCACCAGGTGCTCGATGCCTTGCGGTTCCACGGAAGCCGATTGGTCGCTGCCCCACATGGCGCGGTCCAGTGTGATGTGGCGTTCCACCAGGCAGGCGCCCAGGGCAACCGCCACGGCGGAAGGCACCAGGCCGACCTCATGACCCGAATAGCCGATCGGGCAGCTGAACATCCCGCGCAGGGTCTGGATCATGCGCAGGTTGAGCTCATCGGGAGGGCAGGGGTAGCTGCTGGTGGTGTGGCACAGGATGAGATTCTCCTCGCCGACCAGCGCGACCGATTCTTTAATCTCTTCCAGGGTGGACATACCCGTGGAGAGGATCAGCGGGCGCCCGGTAGCGCGGTAGGCACGCAGCAGCGCGTGATCGGTCAGCAGCGCGGAAGGGATTTTGTGCGCGGGCGGATTAAACTGCTCCATAAACTCCACGGAAGGGATATCCCAGGAGGAAGCCAGCCAGACTATGCCCAACTCTTTGCAGTAGCGGTCAATCTCCTGGTAATCTTCCTGCCCGAACTCCACTTTGTAGCGGTAGTCCAGGTAGCTGATGTAACCCCAGGGTGTGTCACGCATCTGACTGCGCTGGTGTTCCGGCACGCACAGTTCGGGGGTGCGCTTCTGGAATTTCACCGCATCCACGCCGGCTTGTTGCGCGGCGAGGATCATCTGTTTGGCAAAATCCAGGCTGCCGTTGTGGTTAATTCCAATTTCCGCAATGATAAATGCCGGGTGCCCGTCCCCGACCTTACGGTTTCCAATTGTCACTTCGCGGTTCATAATATCTCCAGGTTTTTGTGGTGTGGGTTCAAAAGCAAGCGTTCGCACAGTTCGCGCACTGCGCCGCGCCCGCCCCGATGTTTAAGGATTAAATCCGCCCGGCGCAAAACATCCGGATGCGCGTCGGCAGGGGCGGCAAAAAAGCCGACCAGGGGCAGAACCGCCAGGTCGTGCAGGTCGTTGCCGACATACAGGATTTCCGCCGGGTTCCAACCGTGCGCCTGGATTAAGTCTCTCAGTGCCTGGTCTTTTTGCCGGACGCCCTGAAAAACATCGAGTTTCAGTTTGCGGCAGCGCGCTCTGACCACCGGGTTTTCCTCGCGGGAAAGCACCGCCGCCTGAATATCCGTGTTTTCGCGCAGCAGGCTCAGTCCAAAGCCGTCCGAACGGCTGCAGCGCACCGATTCGCGCCCATCCTGGTCGGTCAGCACCAGGTCGTCGCTCAGGACCCCATCAAAGTCCATCAGCAGCAGGCTGACGCGGGCGGGGAATGGGCGCCGGTTGACCAGCGGATCCACCGCCTGGATTTGCGGGTCCTGCAGCAGGCGCTCGCAGCGCTCCCAATCGGCAGGTGTGTCGATATCCGCGGTGTAGCGCGGGTCAATCATCAGCGGTAAGATTTCGCCGCCTGTCAGCGAGCCTTTTTCCAGTATCGTGCTGGCGCGGATGGCGTCAATGTGCCCGGTCTGCCAATAGGTTCTGGGCAGGCTCTGGCGGGGGGCGTTGTAGGGTTCGGCGACGCCTTCCACTTCCAGCAGAGGCAGCATGCGCCCGCTTTTCGGGTCAACTTTCCACATCTTGAAGGGATTCTGCCCGGAAGGCACCACCCCGCGCACGCAGTCCGCGGAAGGGTGCGCCAGCAGCAGGCTAACCGCTTCATCCACGCAATGGAGGGGACGCACCGGCGAGGTCGGCCGCAGCTGCACCACCACGTCCGGATGGTAATCCTCGTGCGCAGCCAGCCAGTCCAGGGCTTGCCGAAAAACCGGGTAATCGGTGGTGTCATCCTGTGCCAGGTCCGCCGGGCGCAAAAAGGGCGTTTCCGCGCCCCACTCGCGCGCCACCGCCGCGATTTCCTCGTCGTCCGTGGAGACAATCACGCGGGTGACCGCTTCAGCGCGCAAAGCAGCAGCAATACTCCAGGCAATCAGGGGCGCGCCGGCAAAATCGCGGATGTTCTTGCGAGGAATGCCCTTGGAACCACCGCGAGCAGGGATGAGCGCCAACACTTCAGGCTGCCTTACCATGCCGTCCAGCCTCCATCGACCACCAGATTGCTGCCGGTCATGTAAGAAGACGCGTCCGACGCCAGAAAGAGCATCGCCGCGCTCATCTCGTCCAGGTTCGCCATCCTGCCCAGGATAGTTTTGGCAGAATAGGACCGGGTAAATTGTTCGTCGTGCCCGTTATACACGCCGCCGGGCGTAAGCGCGTTCACGCGGATGTTCTTGCCGGCGTAATAAGCCGCCAGATAGCGCGTGAAGCCTAAAACACCGGCTTTGGTGACGGAATAATAGACCGGCTTGAAGGAGCGGCTGCCGTCCGGGCGCTCGTAGATGCGCTGGTCCGGTCCGTTTAAGCCGTAGGTCGAGCAGATGTTCACAATCACGCCGGCGCCCTGCGCAAGCATTGGCTCCACCGCTGCCTGGGATGCCAGGAACATGCCCGTGAGGTTTACGTCCAGAGCCTTGCGCCAGTTGTCGAGGGAATAGGTTTCAAAGGCGTTGGCAGATTGCTGCCCTTCATGCTGCGGGTCAAATTTCGGGTCCATCGCCGCGCTGTTAATCAGCACATCCAGGCGTCCAAAGCGTTCCAGCGTCCGGGCAACCATCGCCCACGTGGAGATCGGGTCAATCACATCCACGCGCACAGCTTCCCCGCTTAGGCCCAGCGAGCGGATATATTCCGCTTGCGCCTGCGCCTGGTCTTCCGCCAGGTCTGCCAGCACCATGTTCGCGCCAGCCTGTGCCAGCGCCAACGAAAACTGTTTGCCTAAGAGGCCGCCCGCGCCGGTTACCAGCACCGTTCGCCCGCTCATATTAAATTTTTCCAGGACGTTTTGTTCCATTTTTTATATAAATCCCGTGAATTTCTGTTTAGATTTTACCACCGGGGCGCCTTCCGCTTTCATGCCAGGCTGACGCGCTGGCCATCCTGCGCGTGGGACTGCCGGACCGCCGCCACAATTTGCTGGACGCGGATGCCGTCCTCCAACGAACAGTACTCAAAATGCTCGCCCCGGCACAGGCGGATAAAGTCCGCCATTTCCGCCAGGAACATTTCATTGCGTTCAAATCCGCTCGGGGGGATTATCTGCCGGGAGTTCAGGTCGTTCGCGGGCAATACGCGCGCGCTGCCGTCGGCATTGTCCCATAGGATCCGGCCGCGCTCACAGCTCAGGTCCAGGGTATGGGAAGCCGGCTGTTGGTAGTAATCCAGATGGACAGACACCCGCGCGCCGTTGGCAAACTCCAGCAGCGCGTCGGTGTTATCTTCCACGTCCAGTTCCAGGTCGCTGAGCTTGCCCAGCGCAGCGCTCACGTAAACGACTTCCCCAAGCATCCAGCGCAGGTAGTCGAAGGGGTGTGAGAGCGTGTTCGTCACGCCGCCGCCAAGGTCCATTCGCGCGGCATACGAAGCGCGGTAGTCTTCCCAGGGATGCCAGCCGGGCAGGTACTCGCCCCAGTGGGCGCGGCCGGAAAGCGTCCATCCCAGGCTGCCTTCAGTCAGGATTTGCCGGATTTCAGCCAGCACCGGGTGGTAGCGGAAGTGGAAACCCACCATCGCGCGGGCGTGGTTAAGCGCCAGGGCTTCCCGCAGTTCGTCCAGACCTTCCAGCGTGTGGGAAACGGGTTTTTCGATCAACAGGTTGGCGCCGGCGCGCGCAGCAGGCAGCGCTGTGCCCAAGTGTGCGGCGGTCGGGTTGGCAATAATAACGCCCTGCGGTTTTTCGGCCAGCGCCTGTGCCAAATCCGTGAAAACCGGCAGCCCTTCCAGGTCTTCATCCGGCAGCGTGGCGCGGTGCGTGCGGTAAAGCAGGATATCCTGCTGCCCGAGCGCGCGCAGGTTGCGCAGATGCCGCCTGCCGATGGAGCCTAAACCTACGATGAGAAAACGCACTATTCCCTCCCGTTCTGGTGCAGCAGCCCATAAAGCCAGTTGATTAAACCCTGAATGCCATTGCGCACGCGTCGGTTGGCAGCCGCTTTTGCCAGCAGCCCGGAGCGGGGTTTCGCGCCGGCCGCAGCCTCGGCCTGGATGCCGTCCCGCGCTGCCAGGGCGACGACCTCTTCGTCCAGGGCGTTGCCCAGCAGGCGCATGGTTTGCGCGTAGGTTGTCAGGCGCAGGTAGCCTTTGGCGTCCATGCGGTCGTCCATTTCAACCATCCTGCCCATCAGTTGGTCGCTCCAGCCGTCGGTCAGCATCTCGTCCAGCACTTCCAGCAGCACTTTTTTGGGTGTGAGCACCTCAAAGTGGTGCGCGCTGACCCAGGCTTTCAACCCGTGATAAGACACCACTACATCCTCAACCCCGGCAACTTCGCTTTGGTAGCGCTCTTCTGTGCGCCCGGAGTTGTCCATGTACTCTTCTTCCCACTTGCGCGGCATCAACAGGCCGCGTTTCAGCGCCTCGGCAGAGCTTGCGGCCCACGCAAGGGTGCTGTCCGAACTCATGACCACGCGCTGGCGGATGTAAAAGCCGGTAACCGCGCCAACATTCGGGAAGCTATCCAGAACGGCAAGGTGCGCGGGCAGCCAGCCTTTCATGTGGTAGACATCGTCGTCGCTGTAGGCAATCACGCTGGCGGAGGCCAGCTGCGCAATGCGGTAGAGCGCGTTCAGCTTGCCAATATTGTGTGCAGAGAGCACCAGGCGGTCAATCTTTCCCTGCGCGAAAAGCTCTTGCAGGTACGCGACCATTTCAGGGCAGCTGCCGTTATCAAAGACCAGCAATTCATAGGGGTCCTCGGTGTTGGCCAGGATGCTCTCCAACGTCAGGCGGGTAACGTCCATGCGGTGCTGGAAGTAGCCGGCTTGATGCGGAGCGTACACAAGCACCGCTACGGTCACGCGCGGTGGGGTGAAGCTGACGGTCTGGCTGCGGGAGGGGTTAATGCCGATTCTGGGCATACTCTATGCTTCCTTGCTGGCTTCTGCAAACGCGCGCTTCTTCCAGAATTCACCCCAGGCGCGTTTGGGATGGAAAAGTGTGAAGAGGATTTGCGTAAGCGCGTAATTATGCCATTTAAGCAGCGGGTAATGCTGGACTTCACGCCAGAATTTCTTCCAGCTGAGGGGAAAGGCGCTGAGCTTGCCGTTGCGCAGCTGGTGCGAGGCGTCGTCGAGCACAAAAATAGTGCGCCAGCCGCCAGCGAGGCGTACATTTTCACCGGTTTCAGGCAGACGGTAGTGCTGCTGACCGTCTGGCAGGTGGCTGTAATCGTGGTCTTGATGGATTATCTGCAGGTCGGAGCTGGCGTCAACGACCGGCCAGCCTTGCGCGCGGGCGTGATAAATCATCCAGTTATCCCAGCCGGCGCGCCCGACTGTGAAATCGGGAATCTGCACAAAACAGGTGCGCGGAAAGATGAAGTAATCGCTGCCGGCGCGGGCATGCAGACGGCCCTCAGCGCGCAATTTCTGCTTAAGCGCGGCCTGCCCCTCAGGTTCAAAGCGCAGCGCTTCTTCCACGCGCAAATTCCAGCGCCGCCCGACCATCAGGAAGCGTTCCAGCTCCGCTCCTACGCGGCGGGTGCAGTCCACGAAGTCCGCAAAGAGTAGGATATCGGCGTTCACGTACGCCAGGTAGGGGCTGTCGTTCAGGCCGCGGCCCAACGCAAAGATCGAGCTGATCAGCGGGGTGCCTAACGCACTGACGGCGACCTGCGGCAAATGCGTGAAACCAAATTCCGCGGCTGCTTCCGCGATGCCAGGCTCATCCCCAACCAAGGCGACAGCCACATCCGGGCCCAGCGCCTGCCAGGACGCCAGCGCGTTGCGCTGAATGAGCCCGATGTGCGGGTTGGTGAAGGGTTTGGGCGCGCTGAAAAGCGTGATTAATGGCATCGCCTATCCCTCCAGCGGCAGGACAAACCGCTTGCCGGACTCATGTTTTTCGTCAGCGCGATACCCTGAAGGGTACAGGTCCTGCGAAGCGATACCCAATAGGCACAATGTCTCCTTGTTGACCCGCCGGGAGATTGCCGCACTTCGTTCGCAATGACGAGCAAACTGCCAGCGGGACTCACATCTTTCGTCATCGCGAGCCTACGAAGCGATCTCCCTGTGGGTAGAAAGTTCGTCATCGCGATACCCTGAAGGGTACAGGTCCTGCTAAGCGATACCCGATGGGCATAATGTCTCCCTGTGGGTAGATGATTTGCCATCGCGATACCCTGAAGGGTACAGGTCCTGCGAAACGATACCTGATGGGCACAATGTCTCCCTGTTGGCTCGCCGGGAGATTGCCGCACTTCGTTCGCAATGACGAGAACGTGCCGCCCGCTCGGCATTCTGTCATTCATATCAACCTGATATTCCTCGTAAGGCATCGTTTATCCCTCCAGCGGCAGCCAGGCGCTTTTCGGCAGCAGGCGCGAGAGAATTTTTCGCCACAGCATGGCCAATTTCCGGCGGATGGGCACGCAGCGTTCCACCCGGGTTTCCATCGGCTCGGGCGGGTTCTCCAGCGGCACTGCCAGCACGTTTAAAAAGAGCGGAAAGAGCTTCGAGCGCGGATAGCCGTGTTTTCGCAGGCTGACCACCCGGTAGCCGGCTTTGCGCAGCATTTCCTTTAGGCTGGCGGGCGTAAAGCAGCTCAGGTGCGCGAGTTCATAGCTGTTGTGCGCGTAAAAATTCGGCACTTCCAAAAGCAGCCAACCTTGGGGCGAAAGCAGCTTCTCGCGAATCTGCCGCAGGCTGCCGAGCGGATCTTCAAAATGCTCCAGCACGTGCATCAGGCTGACCAGGTCAAAGGGCTGCGGCTGACTGGCAAGCAAACTTTCCAGCGAAGGGAACATGCGCAAGCCTTCTGCCTCCGCCAGCGCGCGGTAGGCATTGCCGGGTTCCACGCCCACAGATTCCGCCTGGTAAGCTTCGCGCAGCGCCAGCAGCATGCGCCCGCTGGAAGCGCCAATATCCAGTACGCGCCCGAGGGCGTTCACCGAGCAAGAACGCAAAAAACGCACCTGATTCTCCGCGCGCAGGCTTTGCTGTCGCAGGTCTTTGGGGGTCGGCTCCTCGGTCGCCTGGTAAAGTTTGCGGTAGGTCTCCGCGTAAAAGGCGGGATCGGCGGCTTTGCTGACGGCAGCGTCCTGAAAGACAAAACCGCAGGCTTTGCAGTGGTAATAAGGCACGCTGAAACCAAACGAGCTGACCTTTTCAAGCACTTTCGCGTGTCTGGCGCCGCACAAGGGGCAGCGCGGGGAGCTTTGGGCTCCTGAAATCTCAGTGGAGGAATTCGCATTTTTCAGACCCGCAGAAATGGGCGTCTCATCCTTGGCTACCGCAATGGGCGCGGGGGCGGGTTCCTGCGCCTGCGCAGCCGCACGCTCGTCGACGTCCAGGAAGGATTTATGCTGGACCCCCACCAGGCTGTGCTGCCACTGCGGGTTTTGCGCGCTCAAGCGCAGCATCTCATCCAGGCTGAATTTGTCATCGTTGCCAAAAGCGGCGTAAATCGCCCGGGCAACCTGCAAATCTTCCTCGGTATCCACGGTAAAGCGCAGGTTCCCCATGTCCGGCGCGGTCTCCACCACGCGCACCCTGAAGCGCCCGGGCGTGTCGTACAGGTAGGGCATGACGTGCTCGCGTTCAAACTTTTCGGCAGCATTCTGCCAGGCTTGTTCCAGCGCGGCAAAACTGCATACCTCGGTGTCCATTCCAATCGGGCTGGTGCGCTTTTGCGGCGGGGGCAGACGGTTGGCAGCAAAGTCGCAGTCCCCTTCCAGAAACGCCGCGATAACACGGTCAATTTCCTGCGGGTCAATCAGCGGGCAGTCGGCGGTGATGCGCACAATCACATCCGCCCCGTTCTGCAGCGCGCATTGGTAGTAGCGGTCCAGAACGTCGTAAAGGCTGCCGCGGAAGACGGGCGTGCCGTGCTGGGCGCAGAAGTCGGCAATCGGGTCATCGGTGCTGTCCACGGTGGTAGCCACCACCAACCCATTAATATGCCGCGCGCGGCTGACGCGGCTGATAACCCGCTCCAGCATCGGCTTCCCGCCCAGGTCGCGCAGCACTTTGCCAGGCAGGCGGCTGGAGCTCATACGCGCCTGGATAATCGCAAGGACTTTTGGTTCCGTCATAATAATCCGCCTTTTATGGCTGGGGTGTCTCCTGCAGCGGAGCAATCAGCATGGAGTTGACGCTGTACTCAAAATAGACCTGCTGGGCGGCCAGATTGGCGGGCGGGGTGATGAACAGCGCTATCCACATCTGACCCTGTTCCTTAAAGACGTAAGCCTGCCAGCCGTTATTCTCTTGCGCATAACTGAAGCGCGTGACGTCCCGTCCGTTGTTCGTGTAGGAAGTGGTCTGTAATGATTCCGCGTTCTTTCCCAAGAAGAGCTGCATTGCGGTGCTGATCAGGCTGAGCGGGGTCTTTTCCAGGGATTCGTTTTTGAGGACAAGCAGCTGCACCGGTGAAACCGCGGGCGCGCCCGCGTCGTAACCCCACCATGCGACGTTGCCTTCCAGGTTGTCCACCAGTGAGGAAAGCGGGGACTGACCTTCGCCAATAAAGGAGCGGATGGCAGCCAGGATGCCGGGCATGTCGTCCTGTATGTTGCGGGCTACGTAGGTGTACGGGAGCAGTATCTGCATACCCTCGCCCTGGTACCAGGTCATGCCGTAGTCGGGTGTTGGGGTGAGTTCGGGCGCCGAGCGCGGGCTGAGGGGCATGTTGCACGCCAGGGCGGCCGCCAGCAAGCTGAGGGCGCAAAGGACAAGTAGGGTGTTCTTTTTCATAGTTTTCTCGATTTTCCAAATGCGGCGGTATCTTCATAACAGGCGAGCAGCTTGCGCACGCCTTTGTTCCAGTCCGCCTTTTGCACGGCGTCCTGGCGAGCCTGCAGTTTATACGCGCGCCAGTCCTGTTCCGCGGCGCTCAGGATAGTGCTGGTCAGGGCTTCAGCGTCCCCGTCCGGGAAGACCCAGCCGTTCAGGCCGTCCTGAATCCATTCCAGGTTAGCAGGAATGTCGGAAACGATGGAAGGCAAACCGCAGGCCATCGCTTCCAACAACGAAACTGACGAGCCATCCACGTGGGAGGGGCTGACGTACAGGTCCGCAGCGCCGTACCAGCCTGGCAGCGCGGAAAGTTCCACACGCCCGCCATAATAGACTTTGTCTTCCACTCCGCGCAGGAGCGCGCGGATTTTATTTGCTTCAGAGCCGTCCCCCAGCAGAATCAGGCGCAGCCGCGGATTTTCTTTTACCGCCCTGGCGAAGGCGCGCGCCAAAACGTCCACGCCGTAATTGGGCTCCCAGGAGCGCAGGCACAGCAGCACGGTTTTATCTTCCCAACCCTGCGCGGCGCGCCAGCTTTTGCCAGGCACCACGCTGTTTTGCGGGGAGAAAAAGTCCAGGTCCACTCCCCAGGGGAACACGCAGATGCGTTCGCGCGGGAAGCCAAAGGCTGCAGCGCGGTCGGCGGTGGCCTGGCAGTCCAACGTAACATAGTCGGAGCGCTGCAGAGTGTAGCGCGTTTGCCAGCGGCCAAGCGGCGATTGGTAGGCGTCTTTCATCAGGTCAAAGCCCCAGCTCATGGTCAGCAGCGGATTGAACCCCGCGCGGGCAACCAGAAATGCCAGGTCCTGGATAGGCCCGGCGTGCACCAGGTCCGGCTGCAGGTTGGCAAGCAGCCGCCTGAGCTGACGCAGCTGCCCGGGCAGGTCGGTTAGCCTGAGCGGGCTGCTGACAGCCTGCCAGGGCACCTCGGTCACGCCTTTGGGGGTGAGGGGTTTACCCCCAAACAGACGCAGGGCGTACACTTCGTGGCCGCTCTGCCCGAGCGCGGTCAGAAAGCGCCGGTCGTGCGGGCTGTCGGAGCGGGTGCAGTACAAAACACGCAAAGTTTGCCTCTAATCAAAAGACTATGTGTCAAGCGCCGAGCATAGTCCAGCGCAGTTCCTGGCCGGGCTCAATCGCAACCAGCGCGCGGGTACCAAGCACAGCCTGGATGTCATACGGCATAATCGCGCCGGCCGGGGCAGGGCGCAAGACGTCAATCATGTCGCGCGTGAGCACCTCGCCGGCTTGGATAGCGCGGGCAGCCCGCAGGCAGCGGCGCTGAATGACAACCGTTTCGCGTTCGTTATCCGCCACCAACTTGTTGCCGCTGCCCAGCGCGCGCTCCAACTGGCGGGCGGCGGTTACCATCTCAGCCCAGGTGCGCGGGTTCATCGCGAAAGCATGGTCGGGCCCTTCCCGCAGATTATCGTCCGTGAAGTGTTTCTCCACCACGCGCGCGCCCAAGGCAATCGCGCCCAAAACTGTGGCGTGCCCGTGGGTATGGTCCGAAAGCCCCAAAACCAGCTGCGGGTACATGGCATGGAAGGTTTTGAGCACGTTCAGGTTGATATTGTCAAAGTTGCCGTCCGCGGCAGTGTAGTTGGTATTGCACTGCATCAGTACCAGGCTGGGGTTGACCTCCAGGATAGCGTCCACCGCGCGCTGCACGTCGCCGATATCCGAAGCGCCGGCTGCCAGCAGCACGGGCTTGCCTTTGCCGGCGATGCGCAGGCAGGCTTCCAGCCAGGTGATATCCCCGGAGCCAATTTTGTAGGCGGGCACAAACGGGTCGAGCATATCTATTGCGTCAAAATCGTAGGGGGAGGAGAAGTAGTCGATGCCAGCTTCATCGCAGGCCTGCTTGAGGATGGGCGTCCACTCAAAGGGAATGGAAGCGGCATTATACACTTCCACCACGCTCTTGCGCCATTTCGCCTGGTGCGAAACCTGCGCGTTCATGTGCGTGAAGCCGTAATCCGAAACAATTTTCGGGCCGCGGAAATTCTGGAATTTGGCGGCGTTCGCGCCGGCTTGCGCGCACAGCCGAATCAACTCAAGCGCCCTCTCCAGGCTGCCGTCGTGGTTGGCGGCGATATCCGCGATGAAATAGGTCGGGTGCGGGCCCCCTACGGTATGCTTGCCAATTGTAAGTTCCATGGCGTCTCCTTTATACAGCAGATAACTGTAATTTTCAGGCTATCGAGGCGACCAGGCGGTCGGGCAGGCCGGCCTGCCAATCCGCGTGAAAAGCCTGCAAGCCGTCCGCCTCGCCGGGTAAAGGCTCATCCAACGCGGCCTGCAATTTATCGGTATTCATGCTCAAATTTAGCGAGCGGAGGGTGCCAGTCTGCAGTTCCTGCAGCGCAACCGGGTTTATCAGGCTCTCATCCAGCCCAAACAGGCGCGCCACGCTGACCCCAAAGGCGTATTTGCTGGTAGCCTGCGGGCAGAAGACGTGGTATAAGCCTTCCAGGCGCTGTTCCGCCATTTTCAGCAGAATATCAGCCAGGTGCCCGACGTACAGCGGAGAGAAAAATACGTCAGTAAAGCCGTTCACAGTATGTTCTGAACGCAGATGGGTGTAAAAAAATTCCGCCAGGCTGCGCTGACCTGTGGGGGACCAGCCGTAGAAGTTTACGCGCGCTGCAGCAGCCTGCGGGTACGCCGCGAACACGGCGCGCTCGCCCGCCAGCTTAGTGCGGGCATACACGCTAATCGGGTTCGGCTCGTCGGTCTCGCGGTAATCGCCGCGGGTGCCGTCAAAGACTGCGTCGGTAGAAATGTGGATGAGCTGCGCTCCAATTTTACGCGCGGCATCAGCAAGGGCTTCGGGCGCCTGGGCGTTCAGCTTTTCCGCCAGCGCCGGGTGCTGCTCAGCTTTGTCAATATCCGCCAGCGCGGCGCAGTGGATGACCAGGTCGGGGGAAAGCGCGGCAACCCGCGCGAGAATATCCCCCAGATTTACCAGGTCCACCTGTTCAGCGTTGAAAGGCACGCGCGCCAAAGCGCGGCGGCCGCTCCAACCGGTTACGTCCCAGCCGAGGTCGGCGGCTTTGAGCGCCAGGTTCAGCCCCAGCAGTCCGCTCGCACCGGTTACCAGAAGTTTCTTCATTCCAATTGGTCCTTCTCGAAATCCTTTTCAATCGGAGCGATCATTTCGTTGATGCGGTCTAGGTCCAGCCAGTCAGTATTGGTGTTGCTGGAATAGCGGAAACCGTCCGGCAGCGCTTTGCCCTGCTTTTCCCAGGCACGCCCAAACCACATCGCGGATGCCGGCTGGACGACGAACATATCCGGCAGTTCGACGGTGGTGCGGGCTTCGTCCTCGGAAATCAAGGTTTCATGCAGCTTTTCGCCGGGGCGGATGCCGATAATATCCACCTGCGCTTCCGGGGCAACAGCCTTAGCGAGGTCCATCATGTTCATGCTCGGGATCTTGGGCACAAACACTTCGCCGCCCTGCATCTGTTCAATACAGCGGATGACGAAGCGCACGCCCTGCTCGAGGGAAATCCAGAAGCGGGTCATGCGTTCGTCGGTGATGGTGAGGTGCCCGCTGGGGCGCTGTTGGAGGAAGAGCGGAACCACGCTGCCGCGCGATCCAACCACGTTGCCGTAGCGGGTACAGGCAATGCGCGTGTTGCGTCCGCCGGCGTAGGCATTGCTCTGAATGAGCAGCTTTTCGGCTGCCAGTTTGGTGGCGCCGTAAAGATTGATCGGGTTTACCGCTTTATCCGTGCTCAGCGCGAGCACTTTTTCCACGCCGTTCTCAATCGCGGCATCCGCCACGTTGCTGGAGCCAAGAATATTGGTCTTGATGGCTTCCATCGGGTTGTATTCGCAAGCCGGCACCTGCTTCAGGGCGGCAGCATGCACCACAATATTCACGCCGTAGAACGCGCGCAAGAGGCGTTCATGGTCGCGCACATCCCCGATGAAGTAACGGATTGAGGGGTGGTTGTAGCCGCTGACACGCATCTCGTGCTGCTTCAGTTCATCGCGGCTAAAGACGATAATTTTGGCGGGATGGTATTCTTCCACCAGGATTTTGATCAGTTTCTTGCCAAAGGAACCGGTGCCGCCAGTGACCAGTACGACTTTATTTTTCCATTCCATACGAACTCCTTGTTTCGCGGCTGCGTATTATTCAGGTTTTCTAATCACGATTAACGGATACTGCCCGTTCTCGCCAAAATAGCGGGGGAAGCATTCTTCCAGCCGATAAAGCACTTTTAGCCAAAACTTGCCGCCCCATTCCGGCTGGATAACGGTGCGCAGAAAATGCACGCTGACGCTGCGCCAGGTGAGTATCTGCGCGGGCAGCTGGCTGCCGACCGCCGCTTTGAACCAGGCAGCGCTGTTTTTCACCACGTAGGTGCCGGCAGGCTTGCTTTCCGCGGGAGCGGACTGCGCGCCTGCGGCCTGTCCGGGTTTTTTATCCCGGCGCAATCTTTCCGCCAGCCGGATCAGCAGCGTCCAGGTTTTCCTGAGTTTGTGCTCCGACCAGCCGTCCACGGTGACCATGCTGCCGCCGGGGGACAGACGTTCATACAAACCCAGGTAGCAGCCGGGTTTTTCATCCGCCGGCAGGTGGTGAATGGTATGCAGCGAGACGATGCCGTCAAAGGCTTCGGGTTTGAAGGGCAGATGGGCGATATCCGCCACCACGCACCAGCCGTGCGCGCCCAGTTTGGCTCGCGCCTGCCTCAGCGCCACAAAGGATAGGTCCAGGCAAACCCGGCGCTCGAAGCCCTTGGAGTACTGCAGGTATGCGTCGTACTGCACAGGTCCGGAGCCAGCGTCCAGCAGGTAACGCCCGCTTTTGGGCAGGTGCCTTGCCACGCGCGCGTGCGCCCTAGCGATGTATTCAGCAGAGACCGGGCGCAGGTCTTCATACTGGGCATTCTGGAAGTTGCCGTCCTGCTCTATCTGCCAGCCAACCTCATTATAGAAGCGTCCGATTTCCTGTTTGACGTCGTGCTGGGTCATGCGTTCTCCTCAGTTTCAACGGGCAGTTCGTTCAGCCTTGCCAGTCCGCGGGCTGCCCAATCCAGCGGCTCGCCCACCAGGTACCCAAAAGTCGGCGCGAAGCGCGCCTGTCCCTCAGGCGAAAGTACGAAACGCAGCGGTCGGGCGGAAAAATCGTCTGCCAGCCAAAGCAAATGCCAGGGGAAAGGCAGCGAGAATTCGAAAAAGAACAGATAGGCATACAGCCAGGCTTGCTCCACCTGCTGTGGGCTCAGGCGGAAAGAAGCCGGGTCTGCCAGCACGCGGGTCAGCAAGTCTTCAAAGGCATCCCAGGACTGAGGGTCGAGCGTGAAGCCTTTGCCGGCGTAGTGGGTTTTGCCTGCCACAATCACGGGCAGCCCTGCCATCGCCATTTCCATCCCGACAGTCGTGGTGTAGACCAGCCCGAAATCCGCAATTTCGACCAGGTCATAGGTGTTGGTTTTGTCGCCGGGGAGGATGATATGGATGTTCTCCGGCAGTTGCGGAAAGTTCGCGTTGATAACTTCCACCATGGAGGTGCCGTGGGTCAGCAGCTCGCCCGGGTGCACGCGCACCAGCAGTTGGGCTTCGGGATGGCGGGTGAAGTAAGCCAGCGTGCCCACAATCCAGTCCGCCATGCTCGCTGAAATGCGCTGGCGCCCAAGCGTGAGGCTGTCCCCCAGGACGTTGGTCGCCAGCAGGGCCACCGGGCGCTGGTCCAAACCCAGCTTTGCGCGCACCTCCCGGGCGCCCTGCAGCGGGGTTTGCTGCCACTGGCGGGCAAAGTTGCCCCACAGTTTCGCGTTCCGGCGGGCGGCATACAGGTTCAGCATCGCGCGGCGGGCGGACTCGGGCAGGCTTTGCCCCCCGAGCGCCTGCCACAGGGCGCTGGTATCGTGCGACATGATTTCATCGTCCTGCGCCAGCCAGATGCGCTCGCGCTGGTCGGCAAATTCAAAGGTGACCACGCGCAGACCCAGCAGCCGCGCGACGCGGTACGCCACGCCCATCTCGAGGATGGTGCCGTTGGGCACAATCAGCACATCGGGCTTTTCGGCTTGCAGCCAGGCATACAGCGCGCCGGCTGCTTGCAAATTGCGTAAATAGCGCAGACGGTAGAGCGCGCAGCTGCGGTCGGTTTCTTCCACTTGCAGGGTGTACTGGGTATCATAGTCCGAGACCTGCTCGACTGCCTGGAGCACTTCCGCGGGCAGGCTCCCGGCGGGGTATTGTTCATCCGCGAGCGGCGTGAGGCTCAGGAAGTCTTTGGCGTTCGCGAAAACCGCACGGGTATACAGGTCCTGCCGGCGCAAGTCAAAGGGCGTGATTTCCTTATCCCATTCCGCGTAAGGCAGATAAGCCAGGTTTACGTTGTGCCCCTGCCCGGCCAGCGCCAGGCCGATTAGCGCGCTTTCTTCAATCCAGTAGTGCAGGGAGGCGAACAGGCAGACTTTTTTGGGCTGGTTGTTTGGCATTGCAAGGGACGAAGGTTCTTCAGCGGTGAGGTCGCTTTGCTTTGCTCGCGATGACGAGGTTTCGGCGGGGAGGTCGCTGCGCTTTGCTCGCGATGACGAGGTTTCAGCGGGGAGACATTGTGCCCATCGGGTATCGCTTCGACTGGCTCGCGATGACGAGGTTTCAGCGGGGAGGTCGCTTCGACTGGCCCGCGATGACGAGGTTTCAGCGGGGAGGTCGCTTCGCTTTGCTCGCGATGACGAGTTTTCCGTGGGGAGGTCACTCTGCTGCGCCCGCGATGCCGCAAGGTCAGCCAGCGCCTGCGGCAGGACGGCTTTCAAGCCCTCCAGCTCATAATGCGCCGACCAGGGCTTGCGCTTGCCGCGCAGCTGCCAGTAGATGTCCGCGCCAAAAGGCAGGTCATCCATTAGGTTTTTCACGCGTTGGCGGATGCCCATGCTCACTCCTCGCGCGCAATCTGCCAGTCCAACACCGGTCGGACGCCGCCCGGTCTGGGCTCAGGCCAGTGCGTGCCCGGCGCGCCGCTGGCATCCACCGAGAAAGTCAGCGCCTGCTCATCCTGGAAGTAGCGCCGGATGTGGTAGGAACTGGCGTTGATGCCCAACACAAAGCGGCCTTCGTTCAACGTGTTGGCAGGGATGACGCAGCGGCTGGTGTAGGTGCCTTTGGCACGGGCAGGGTACGCCTTGAAAAGCTCGCTGGAGTCGGTGTCAAAGCTGGTAAAGATGGGTTCTCCGCGGGTGGACATCAGGTAAAAGCCCACGCGCAAGCCGGTCAGGTCTTCGCTGAGGGCATACTCAATTTCAATCGTGAATGGCTCCACGCTGCGTACGGTATCGGACACGCTTCCGTCCTTGGCGCGCACACGGATAGCCAGCGGGCGGAAGGGCGCGGCGGAGGCAGGCACTTCATCCTCTTCCCAAAAGCGCTCTCCCAATTTGTTCAGTCCGCGGTTCAGGTAAAAGTCCACCGCTTCCGCGGAAGGCGCGCGCAGCAGCACTTTGCCCTTCTCCAGCACCAGGCTTTCCTCGGTCAGGCGCAGAATGGAGGACATGTTGTGGCTCACGAACAGCACCGTGCGTCCCTGTTGGGCCACGTCGCCCATTTTGCCCAGACATTTGCGCTGAAAATCCGCGTCCCCCACCGCCAGGACTTCATCCACCACCAGAATCTCCGGTTCCAGATGCGCGGCGACGGCAAAAGCCAGGCGCAGATACATGCCGCTGGAATAGCGTTTGACCGGCGTGTCGATGAACTGTCCGACCTCCGAGAAATCAACGATTTCGTCAAAGCGGGACTGAATTTCTTTGCGGGTCATGCCCAGAATCGCGCCGTTCAGGAAGATATTCTCGCGCCCGGTCAGTTCCGGGTGAAAACCGGTGCCGACCTCCAGCAGCGAACCCACCCGCCCGCGCAGTTCGCCGTAGCCCTCGGTCGGGTCGGTGACGCGCGAGAGGATTTTGAGCAGGGTGCTTTTGCCGGCGCCGTTGCGCCCGATGATGCCAAGCGCCTGCCCCTGCCGGACGTCGAACGTGATGTCCTTGAGCGCCCAGATGGTGTCGGCGGCTTTCCGGGCGCGCCCCTCGCGCGAGAAGCTTTGTCCGATTCTTTGCACCTGATTGGTGATGAGGTCGCGCAGCGTATCGGCGCGCTGTTGGGCTGCGCCGATTTTGTAGCGCTTGGAAATGCCCTGTACCTGGATAGAGTACTCAGCAGCGCTCATCACACCACATCCGCAAAAGTTTTTTCCATACGCCGGAAGAAGAACAAGCCGGTAATCAGCAACAGCACGACCGCCGCGCTGGAAATTGCCAGTGTAAAGTCCGGCGGCGTGCCGCCAAACAAAGCCCACCGGAAGCCCTGCACCACCCCCACCATGGGGTTCAGGCTGTACAGGCTGCGCAGCGTGCCTTCCGGGATGGTGCTGATAGGATAGACAATCGGGGAGGCGTACATCCAGATTTGCACCAGAAAAGGCACAATCTGCTGGATATCGCGGTATTGCACGTTCAGCGCGGAGAGCCACAAGCCCACCGCCAGCGCCGCCAGGACTGCCAAAAGTGTCAGCGGTATCAGCCAGAGCGCTTTCAAGGTGATGGGTAAACGGAAAACAGCCATGGTGATAAAGAGCAGCACCAGCGAGATTGCAAAATCCACCAGCACCGCCAGCACGGAAGAAAGCGGGATAATCACGCGCGGAAAATACACTTTGGTAATCAGGTTGGCGTTGCCCACCAGGCTGATGCTGGATTTTTGCAGGGAAAGCTGAAACAGGTGCCAGGGCAGCAGCGCCGAGAGCACGAACACCGGATAGGGCAGCCCGTCGGATTGAACCTTCAGCAGCATGCCAAAGACCACCGAGGTAATCGCGGTGGTGAGCACGGGCTGCAGCACCGCCCAGGCAATGCCCAGAGCAGCCTGCTTGTAGCGCACCTTGATATCGCGCCAGGTTAAAAAGTAAATCAGCTCGCGGTAAAACCAGAGCTCTTTCAGGTCAATGCCCAGCCAACCCTTTGCGGGGCGGAGCACAACCAGCTTGGCGGAATTCGGGACCTCGCTCACGCGCTTCAGCTCCTGTGGTCCCGGTACCAGGCGATGGTGCGGCGCAGACCTTCTTCGAAGTCGGTTTTCGCGCTGAAGCCGAAGTACTCGCGCGCGCGGGTGGTGTCCAGCTTGCGGCGCGGCTGCCCGTTGGGCTTGCTGGTATCCCAGCGGATGGCGCCCTCAAAACCGGTCAGGCGCGCGATGAGTTCCATCAAATCCTTGATGCTGATTTCGAAGCTGGAGCCGATGTTGACCGGTTCCGCGCCGTTATAGCGCTGCGTTGCCAGGGCGATGCCTTCCGCCGCGTCTTCCACGTAGATGAACTCGCGCGTGGGCGAACCATCGCCCCAGGCGACGATTTCGCTGGCGCCCTGCTCCTTGGCTTCCAGGCACTTGCGGATGAGGGCGGGAATGACATGCGAGCTGGCGGGGTTAAAGTTATCCCCCGGGCCGTACAAGTTGACCGGCAGCAGGAAAATGGCGTTATAGCCGTACTGCTGGCGGTAGGCCTGCGCCTGGACCAGCAGCATTTTCTTGGCCAGTCCGTAAGGCGCGTTGGTTTCTTCGGGGTAGCCGTCCCACAAATGCTCTTCCTTGAAAGGGATAGGCGTGAATTTGGGATAGGCGCAAATGGTGCCAATGGCGACGAACTTTTCCACGCCGCGCTTCCAGGCCTGGTGCATCAGCTGCACGCCCATCATCAGGTTGTCGTAGAAGAATTCGGCAGGTTTGGCCATATTAGCGCCGATGCCGCCCACGTGCGCTGCCAGATGGATGATGATATCCGGCGCCGAGTCTTCCAGCATGCGCGCGATGTCGTCTGGATTCACCAGGTCGTAGTCTTCATACTTGGGGATGAAGATGTTGTTTGCGCCTTTCGCGCGCAGGTTCGCAATCAGATGCGTGCCCAAAAAGCCTGCGCCTCCGGTGACGCAGATACGTTTTCCGGAAAAGTTAATTATCTGGTCCATAGTTACCTCGAAATACGATTAGTTGCGCAGGAGGGCGAGCTGCCTCCGCGTCAGGAAAAACAAGTGCAAGTTTAATGCCCTGTATGTGGATTTCAGGCGCGCCTACCGCCTCAGTCAATTCAACGCCGTGTTCGATGCAGGTCAGGCGGATAACCTCCGCCACTTCGCCGTCTCCCAGGATGCGCACGCTGCCGTATCCGTTCTGGCTAAGCTCCTCGATACATTTCACGGAGCGTTCCCGCACGCGGCGGTACAGGTCGAACGAGGTGCGGATGTAATCAACGGTCAGGCTTGCGCGCAGCGCGATGCCTTCGGGTGTGATGATGTAGCGCAGTTTTTTGCGTTGGGCGCGTTTGACCTTGACATAACCCTTTGAAATCAGACGTTTGAGGTACCAGTTGATGGTGCCCACAGCCACGCCCAGCGCATCCGCCATACTGGCTTGGGAGATGTCGGGGTTAGCTTCGATTTGGGTAAGGAGATCCAGCGCGCGGCTGTTCTCTTCAGCGGACAGTTCTGTTTCCATATATTTCAGTCATTGAATTATAGATGTTAATTACAGTGCGTCAAGTCGGATGAGAGGGGGGGGGGTGGATTGAGCTCAACAACCACGGAGTAAGAAGAATTTGATGAATTCTTCTCTGAGTTTCCCCCGGGGCTGTTTGCGTGCCGAAAGCACTGCTTGCGCGCCGAAGGCAAAGCTGGCGAGCGCAACGCGACTGATGAGGGTAGTTTTCTTTCTTGTTCAACCTGTGGGTTGCTTCTCTAAACAGGAAAGGGTTCAAGACCCTCATCCGCCCTACGGGCACCTTCCCCCGAGGGAAGGTTGAAGAGTGGATCGGGCTGCAACTTTACAGCTTTGGAGCGCTTCGCCAGGCCAATAACTCCGTTTCTTACAGTTATGTGTAGGGGCGAAGCATCCCGGTAAGAACGCAAAGACCTATCGGATGCGCAAATGAAGGGTGCTTCGCCCCTACGGCTGAATGGGATTATTACGGCGGATGGGAAATCGCAGACCGACCTAAGACTGCCCGGCGGCTGCCTCAGCATTCCCCTTGCGGCGGAACAGCAGGTACAGCCCCAGCAAACAGCCCAGAAATACCAGCAGCACCAGCGGAACCACTTCCAGACTGAAAGTCTGCGCAAGCACGCCCACCAGGCTGGTCAGACCGGTGCCGCCCAGGCTGCCGGCCGCGGCCTGCATGCCAATCGTATTGTTGCTGTGCGCCTGGCCCACGCGCCCCGGCGTCCCGGACATTAACCCCGGGAAGACCGGCGCGAAGGCAAACCCGACCAGCGCCACCGCCGCCAGGTTCACCCAGGTGCCCAGGTTCAGCCCCAACACCACCGTGCCTGCCAGCGCGGCTGCGATGCAGATGACCACCAGCTTCTGTATGTTTATTTTGTGCGTGAGTACCCCGGCCAACACCCGCCCAAGCGTGAATGTGAACCAATAACTGCCGGCAAAGTAGCCCGCCAGCTTCGGGTCAATGCTGCGGCCTTCGGTAAGCAGCGAATAGACCCAGGTCCCCAGGGTGACTTCGGACCCGACATAGAAAAAGAATAGCGCCATGCTGGCCCACACGCGCGGCTGCCGCAGGGTTTCTTTCAGGCTCGCGCTCGTAACAGGCGCCTGTTCCACTTCTTCAGTTTTTTCTGTCTTTTTCCAGTTCCAAAGGGGCAGGCTGAGCACAAAGCTCAGCGCCAGTACCAACTGAAAGCCGCCCACCACCAGATAACCCGGCCGCCAGCTGCTGTAGCGCGCGAGCATCGCGGTCATGATGAGCGGGCCAGTGGTAACCCCAATACCGTAGCTGGCGTGCAGCCACTGCATCAGACCGGGACCAAAGTTGGCGGCAACGTAGGCGTTCAGGCTCGAATCCACCGCGCCAGCGCCCAGTCCCGCAAACAAGCCCAGCGCTACCATCATGCCCCAACCCGGCACCAGCGTGTATCCAATCAGACCCGCACCCGTCACCAGGCAGCTGATAATCAGAACTTTCCCCACGCCCCAGCGCCGGGTCAGTTCGCCGCTCAAGAAGCTGGAGGTCAGGTAGCCTACCATCATAGTGAAGAGCAGCAAACCCAGGACGTCCAGCGGCTGACCGAAACCAGCCCGGATGGAAGGCCACCCAACCCCCAGCAAGCCGTCCGGCATCCCAAGCGCGATGAACGCCAGGAATATCAACAGGATCAAAGCGACCGGGCGGGTCTTGAGCAGGTTTTTAACGCGGGTTTGGATCATTCTGCTCTCCGTCAACTTAGTGGTTCTATCTTACGCCGGAATCTTGGCGCGGCGGCAGCTAAACAGGTGAATATCCTCCGCTTGGTCTGTTGGCTTTGCAGCTTGCGTGCCTGTTGGAGAACATCGCCAATGCAGGAAAATTATATGGTCAGATAAGCTTTTCAGTCCTGCCGGCGATATTGCGCAGGATTTCCAATTGCCCGACGTGATAGCTGTGATGGAACAGGAAGAAGAGCGCCCACCAGCCGCGCCGCTGCGCCTGATCCCCAAAGATGACGATTTCCTCGTCAAAGGCCGCTTCGTCCATCTCCCCCAGGCGGGTTTGCGCGGCGGCATGCAGCATGTCCAGGGCGGCTATCAGGCGCTCGCGCCCTAACAGGCCTGGTTCCGCTCCCAGGATGGGTTCCGAGCCGCGCTGGTAACGGCTCAGGTCGGGTAAATTCTCCGGTGGAAGGGCATCCAGGACGCGCAGGATGGTCTTCAGTCCATTCGCGATATGCCCCAGTACCCATTCCATGCAGTTGCCGCCGTTTGGGGGTTGCACCAGCAGCTCGAAATCGCTAAGTCCTTCGGTCTGCATGTGAATAATGTCCTGTACCCCCTCTAAAATGCGAGCATATTCGCTTATTGTGATCATATGATCCTCTCGGTAGGCATTATTTCATAAATGTGGCGGATTCAAATCATCCAGCTGCCGGCGGCAGGCTTTCCTGCGCTTGCGCGCGCCGGGCAGCCAGCGCGAAAACCAGGGCGACCACGCAAAAGCAGGCGCTGACCAGGTAAATCGGCCGTCCGCCAAAGTTATCATACACAACGCCGCTTAGCGCGTTACTCAGCATGTGGAATGTGCCGTTCAGGGTGATATTGACAAAGGTGACCGCGGTGGTGGTGTACTGCCGGGGCACGCGCAAGTTTATCAGGTGGATGGTGGTGATCAGGCGCAGGGTAAAGCTGACCGCAGTCAGAATATTTAACACAAACACTAGCCAGCCAAACGGGAAAAACCAAACCAGCAGGCGGCGGGTCAGGTCAAAAATGAGGATGAAAAACACAAGTTTGTGGACTTCCAACTTTTGGATCCAGCGGTCTGCCAGAAGCATGATCGGGACTTCCATAAAGCAGCTCAGAGAGACCGCCGCGCCGATGATGCTCTCCGTAAGCCCCAGGTCTTTCATGAATATGGGCTCAAAAGAGCGCACACCGTCGCTGAGCGGATCCGTCAGGGCCAGCGCAAGCACGGTCAGCAAAAGATAACGGTCCGCGAATATCAGACTGACGATACCTTTGAGCCCCGCAGAAGCGCCTTGTTTCTGGTCGGCCTTTCCATCGCGGAAGAAACCCGCGGGCATCACAAACAGGATTAGTCCGATGGAAACCAGCATGAACGCCAGGAAGAGCTGGTCGTTTACCAGGATTCCTTTCGCGCCGAACAGCCAACCGCCAATCACCGCGGCGATACCAAAACCAACTGAACCCCACATACGCAGCTTTCCGAAGGAGGGCTTTCCGTTGGCGTCTCCGCCGGAAGAGATTTGATAAGAAAGGTTTTCGGTGGCGGTGATACTGGAGCTGGTCACGATGCGGTGGAGAACAAAGAGCACGAGCACAATGCCAAAGCCGCGCACAAAGGGTAGGAAGTAGAGCGTCAGGGTAAGCAGAAACAGGGAGAGAGCCAGCGTCAGGCGTTTTCGGGAGCTGCGGTCAAAGAATAAGCCGTACTGCGTGGCGGTCAGGATCAGACCCAAAGAGCTGAAAGTGCCTAGTGCTCCCACCTGCACGCCGCTGAAGCCGATCGCGCGGAAGTGCAGGCTGAGGAAGGGTTGAATAAAGCCCATGCCGGCGAAGAAGACAAGGAAATACAGGCTGAAGATAAGGATATTCCTGCGAAGCTGGTTCGTTTCGGAAGGCATAAGGCTCCAATGAAGACAGGAAACTGCAAAACCCGGTGAGCTGCCGGAAAATTATATCATCGCGGTATGGGGAAATCCCGGAATCGCCCCTGAATGCGCAGAATCAGACAGACGCGGCTGCCTTTTAGGGCTTCCCCTGGGGGGCTGCTTACGTGCCGAAGGCCAAGCCGGCGGGCGCAGCGAGTCTGATGAGGTTTGTGGTCACCTCTGCACAGCCTGGGGGATGGTACTTTCCGTTGGCACAAACATAGTTCCAAGAAAGGGAAAAAGACCCTCATTCGCCCTGCGGGCACCTTCTCCCGCGGAGAAGGTCGAAGAAGAACCCTCATCCGCCCTGCGGGTACCTTCTCCCGCGGAGAAGGTCGAAGAAGAACCCTCATCCGCCCTGCGGGCACCTTCTCCCACGGAGAAGGTCGAAGAAAGACCCTCATCCGCGCTGCGGGCAGCTTCTCCCACGGAGAAGGTCGAAGAAGAACCCTCATCCGCCCTGCGGGTACCTTCTCCCGCGGAGAAGGTCGAAGAAAGACCCTCATCCGCCCTGCGGGCAGCTTCTCCCACGGAGAAGGGCGAAGAAAGACCCTCATCCTCCCTGCGGGCAGCTTCTCCCACGGAGAAGGTCGAAGAAGAACCCTCATCCGCCCTGCGGGCACCTTCTCCCACGGAGAAGGTCGAAGAAGAACCCTCATCCGCCCTGCGGGCAGCTCCTCCCAAGGAGAAGGTCGAAAAAGACCCTCATCCGCCCTGCGGGCACCTTCTCCCACGGAGAACGTCGAAGAAAGACCCTCATCCGCCCTGCGGGCAGCTTCTCCCACGGAGAAGGTCGATGAAGAACCCTTATCCGCGCTGCGGGCAGCTTCTCCCACGGAGAAGGTCGAAGAAGAACCCTCATCCGCCCTGCGGGCATGCATAACCCGGGAGAAATGCAATATCCTGCGTGCTGGTCTTTCGTGCTGGATCTTGCGTGCTGGTCCTGGCAATATGCTCGGCTTCACGGTATAATTTACCCGGTTAAAGACCATTTGCATCCGCGGGAGGAACTCATGAAAGCTATCGTAAAACAGCAGCAGCTTGCCCAAGCCGTCGGCATCGTCGCCCGAGCCGTCACTTCGCGCAGTCCGCTGCCGGTGCTCGCCAACATCCTCATCCAGACCGACAACGGCCGGCTGAAGCTTTCCGCCACCAACCTGGAGTTGGGCATCAGCGCCTGGCTCGGCGCTAAGGTCCAGGACGAAGGCAGCCTCACCGTCCCCTCCCGCACTTTTGCTGACCTGGTGAGCAGCCTACCCAGCGACGATGTCACCCTCACAGCGGACTTGCGCACGCAGTCGCTGAATGTGCGCTGCGGCACGCTCAACACAGATATTAAAGGTATCAGCGCGGAGGAGTTCCCGCCCATGTCCGCCGCGGATACGAGCTCCAGCCTGCCGCTGAACGTCACAAATTTCAAAGAAATGATTCAGCGCGTAGTTTTTGCTGCTTCTCACGACGAATCCCGCCCCAACCTGACCGGCGTGCACATGACCGTCGACGGGGATTACCTGGTGTTGGCTGCCACCGACGGCTACCGCATTTCCATTGCCAGCGCTATCCTGGCGCAGAAGCCCGCCCAAAAGTTGGACGCGCTCATTCCGGCGCGCGCGCTTGCCGAACTTTCACGCGTGGCTGTGGACGGCGAGGAAATCTTGCAGATGAACTTCCCGGTGGGGCGCGGCCAGGTGGTCTTCCACCTCAAGGACGTGGAGCTTGTCTCGCAGCTCATAGAGGGAAACTTCCCCAACTACGCCGCGATTATTCCGCCCTCATTCAAAACTCGCACTGTGTTGACCACCGCTGACCTATTGAAAGCCTGCCGGCAGACTGAAATCATCGCGCGCGAAGGCAACTTCATCGCCCGGCTGGACATTCAACCCGAAGGCGGCGCGGAAAAAACATCCCAACTTGAAATTTCCGCTGTTTCCGAGCAAACCGGTTCCTCCGAAGTCATCGTGGATGCCTCCGTGGACGGTACGCCGCTGCTGATTTCCTTCAATGTGCGCTTCCTGCGCGAAGTACTGGAAGTCATCCGAACCCCAAATGTCATTCTGGAGACCAACGCCGCCAATACGCCCGCGCTGATCCGCCCGGTAGGGGACGACACTTTCAAACATATCATCATGCCGATGAACATTCAGCGCTAATAATTGCCTGTTGAGAATTGAACCGGTCGAATTTTTCGACCGGTTCTTCTTTTCCGAGTCTGCGAACTGATAGGGTTGCTAAGATTCAAAAATGAAAAAGGGGATGGAAACCCGCAGCACGAACCGCTTCCGCTGCCTGATGCCTTTGTGATGCAGAATAACTGCGCATAGTTTAATATCTACACATTCGATTCGGAGATTATTTAGGAATACATCTATATTATTATCTGCTCCCTGGCAAAGGCTTTCAACGCGCGTCCGATCCCAGGCGTGATAAAATCAGGCATATCCCTCCGCGAGGCATCTCATGAGCTTACCGCAAAGCGGCAGCGACCGCTATTACAGTATTTACCTGGCGCTCTCCCAATATCCAATACTATCCACGCGCATCCGTGAGCTAATGCGCCAGGATCTCTACCTCAAAAACGTGATCAGCCCGAGCGCCCTGAACGCGGAAGCCGTCCAGAACGCGATCCAATCCCAGGAACGCGAAGGCATCCGCGACCCGCTTTCTGAGGAAGATTCCGAAACCTGGGAACAGCGCAAAACCGCGATGCTCAGCCAGCTGACGGATACCTACTTTGCCAAGTTTTGCGGGTTAGAGCAGCTTACCAAGCTCATCCAGACAGCCTTGAACGAACGCGGCGTGCAGGTGCCTGAGATTACAATCGAATTCAACCCCGAAACCGCGCCAGCGGAATTGCTATTCAACCAAGGCATGATGATTGAAAAGATGCCCGCGGAAACACGCGCCCCGCACGAAGCACGCCTGCATGAAATTAAAGTCGTGCTTATCCGCAGCCTTATCAGCGACCAACTGCCCTATATCAATATTGCCAAAGACTGGTTCACGGTGTCAGACCTGGCGGAAATCCGTCAGCATAAGCTCGGACGCGGCCGAATTGGCGGCAAAGCAGCCGGAATGCTGCTCGCGGCACGGATCCTGAAGGAAAAAGCCAGCCCGCGCCTGCTCGAAAGCTTGCAAACGCCGACCTCTTTCTATATTGGTTCGGATGTTTTTTACAATTTTCTGTCCATCAACAACCTGCACCACTGGAACGATCAGAAGTACAAAGACGAAGAACAAATGCGCAGCGATTTTCCGCTGATCGTCGAGGATTTCCTCCGCGGGGACTTCCCGCCGGCTTCGGTCCAGCACCAGGAGACCATCCTGAGCATGGCGGGCAAACGTCCGCTGATTGTGCGTTCCTCCAGCCTGCTGGAAGATAATTTCGGGACAGCCTTTGCTGGGAAGTACGAGAGCATTTTCCTGCCCAACCAGGCGGACCCGGAAGAAAACCTGCGCGCACTTCAACAAGCCATCGCGCGCATTTACGCCTCCACGCTCAACCCTCCGGCGCTGCTCTACCGCAAAAGCCGCGGCCTGCTGGATTATGACGAACGTATGGCGCTGCTCATCCAGGTCGTGGAAGGCCAGCAGATCGGGCAGTACTACTTCCCGCAGCTGGCAGGCGTCGGGTACAGCCAGAACCAGTTTCGCTGGTCCCCGCAAATTCGACCGCAGGACGGCTTTGTGCGCCTGGTGTGGGGGCTGGGAACCCGCGCGGTGGATCGCGTGGGGAATGATTATCCCCGTTTGATCGCGCTCAGCCATCCCACGCTTACCCCTTCCTCGTCCGCCCAATCCATCCGGCGCTACTCCCAACAGTTTATCGACCTGATTGACCTGCAGCAGAACCGCTTCACCACTCTGCCAGTCAAGGATGTGCTCAACCAGAAGGTGCCACAGCTGCGTTTTCTGGCCCAATTGGACAGCGAAGGCTATTTTCAGACCCTGCGCAGCAATCTGGTGGAAGGCAAACCCGAGAATCTGGTGCTCACGTTTGACGAACTTCTGCGCCGCACCGACTTCCCGCAGCTGATGCGTGAGCTGCTTTCCACGCTGGAAAGCGAGTATCACACGCCGGTGGATATCGAATTTACCGCTCGTGTGGCGGAGAAAAACGGCAGCCCGAACGTACAAATCACGCTTATCCAGTGCCGGCCGCTGGGAACAATCAAAGAAGCCAGCTACGAACTGCCGCAGCGCGTGGCGGAAACGGACAAAATCTTCTCCGGCATCAGCGTGGTTGCCGGCGGAATGGTAGAAGGAATCCGTTATGTCCTCTACGTCCGCCCCTCTGCCTACTTTGCGATGTCTACGCAAGACGAGCGCAGCCAACTGGAACGCGCCATCGGAAAAGTTAACGCTGCGCTGCATAACGAAAACTATATCTGCGTGGGACCCGGGCGCTGGGGCACTTCCAACCCCGACCTGGGCGTACACGTGGATTACGCCGATATCTTCAACGCCAGGGCTATCGTGGAGCTTACCGGCGGCGAAGCCGGAATTCCGGATGAGCCCTCGCTCGGCACCCATTTCTTCCAAGACCTGCTGGAAGGGCAGATTTACCCGCTGGCCGTCAACCTGAACCGCGACATCTTCAATACCCGTTTTTTTGAAAACTCACCCAACCGCTTGCTCGAGTGGCTGCCCGGCGCCGAAGCCCTCAAACACTGCCTGCGGGTCATCAGTGTGGCGGATTACAGCCCCCAAAGCCATTTTGACCTCGTCATCGATGATATGAACGGCGACGCTCTGGCATTCCTGAGCGGGGAAAAAGAAAAAAGCGGTGAAGGCAGGCAACTTATCGTACCCTGAACGTTTCACGTGAAACATAAACTGGGCTTGTTATTGTTTCACGTGAAACCTTAACTGGTTATCCCATCTTCTTTGACCATACATCATATGTGGTAGAAACTCTTTCAACCTTCTTCGGGGAGCGCTTGCCCGACTGAAAGAAAGCTGACAGGGGACAGCAGAACAATTGACGTTCATTTGTCTCGTTTTACTCGCCAGCTTCCTAAAGGGAAACATTCCCAAATTCCGCACGTGTAAGCGCTAATATCGGTACGCAAGCAGCTCTATGTGAAGACATATAGTTGGACTAAGTGCGATCGCTCAAACCCTGGCGGGAAGACCCCAGCCTCAAAACATGGAATAGCTCCATAAGCTTCACTCGAATGACGATCTTTGCTGTTTCATTTAAGCGCTGGTTCTCCAAGTAAACTGCAGTGTTCCCAATTTTATGGCTCCTTTGACCAGCCTGTTCCCTGGATTGCCCGGACAGACGTTTACAGTCCGAGCGGATTCGACATTTCGCCAGGAGGGCTGGTAATGCTGCGGCTTGATCGACGGGGTTATTCGATGTCCTTCTGGGCGGTGTTTATCGGGCTGGTGATGATTCCAGCCCTTGCATTGGCAATTGAACTGGGCCGCTATTTCTATGCGAGTTCGGAAGTAGCGAAAGCTGCTAACGCAGCAGCCGTTGCAGCCTCTGCAGAGATCAACCAAAAAGTTTTTCAAGACACCGAGAGCTTGATACCCGCTTCAAAGACGTGGGGGAATGCCCAATCTTATGTGACTTCCAATACAACAGGTTTGTCTGCCAAAGGGGTTCATGCATTCGTGACTAACATCCAGGTCAATGGAGGAGATAACACCGTTCTGATCGATGTGTCTGCAGATTTTTCCGTATTGTTTCCATCAGTGGTACCTAGAGTGCTTGTCACTCAAACCGGAGTGGCTAAATTACGTGCATTCACACATTGACCTACCCAACGGTTTACATTAGCAGCGTTGAACCGAGGAGTTCTGTCGAGACGGAGCGAGCCCATCGAACGTGCTAAATCGTTTAAGCGGCAGCCGGCATAAGGCCCGATGGATATGGTATTGTTCGGCTACCAGATTAATCTGGAGGAATGTTGTTTTGTGGTAGCGGGATGATCTCGTTATTGTCATTTCGCAGTATTCGGACTAATGCTACAGGCCAGTTTGACGGATCATCAGAAACACCGCCTTCCAGAATCTGGATTTCGCGACCTGCAAACACAAAGAAGCCATTTTGTTCTATTTCTTGTATCAGTTGAGTGAGACTGTAGGCGCCCTTAACTCTATCGATTGGCTCCATTTCATCGATAATATCCATCCAGTCTCGCAATTCTTGGAAAAAGCCCCCAATCAAGTTAACTTCTTCCTCGGTGCTTAACTCATCATGATCCATTGAAAATGCATATGTGCCAGAAATTAGGTCAACCAGCTGCTTTCCGGTGGTAACCCGAACAAGGAAGTTGGGTATGTTCTTCTTGATCCTTCGAAGCCTAACGGGCTTGAGTTTGTGATTGTTCAATAGCTTCGATGCAACCAAGATTTCGTGATTTTTCTTTATCTGACGCAATATCTCTGTTGTAAAGGTGCTTGATTGGTCGTCGGCCATCTTGTGGTGGACTCGGCAAAGGAGCACGAGATTCTCGTAAGAGTCGATCTTTTCTGCAGGATATGACGGATCGTGCCGAGGACCGTTTGTTTCGCCCGAAATGATGTGGCATTCATCTCCGACAATAGCTTCACTGTCCTCACTAGTAGCAGAGACAATCAACTCTTGTTTGCAGATCGCACAGCGACCGCCTGAACGTCCCCAAAGTAGCTTTCTGGTTTTATCGGTTATTGTCATATTATCTTGATGTGGCCCAACGGTTTGACTTAGATGCAGGGCAGTTCTGGCAAGGCGACTGTTTCTCCAGCATATCTCGAAAAGCAAATCTACTCATTTTGGGTGCCTAGTAGCCCTGTCCGTTGGAGCCGGTGTTAGGCTGTCTTTCTTATCCTAAACACCACCTGAAAGCTTCTTTATTGCCGCTGCCGTTTTACGCATTATTTGTCCCGAAGATTTACCGTCTTGATAAAACTTTCGAAGGAGTAGTATAGCCTTTTCACGATTGCCGTCATTGAGTTTATTCTGATCGTGTAGATTCTCGAAATATTCTCGGATTCTTTTACGGGCTACCCAATACGTCTCGCCGCTGAAATGTGATAAGCGTTCTGCACTATCGGGTTCATCGGCGCCAATAATTCCAGATATGGCGCATAGAGTTATGAGCCAATAAGTATTATTAACAATTTTGTCCTCTAAAAGAATATTCGATGAAATTTTCCTGCTTATCACGAGATCGCGTGCCAACTTTACTGTGTGTAAAATTACATCATTTGACGATGTAGGGTCCACTATTATCTTCCTCAAAGTTTCTTCATCAATATCATATCCATGTTCCCGAATACTCATTATCATAAAATCCCGAATATCTTGGTCAAAGTCTTCGAGAACCTGTTTAAACATATTATCGTTTTGTAATCCGCTCTCAATATATACTTTTAGGGCTATCAATCTTAAGTTTGATTGCACAGTTTGATTTGTAATAAATATTGGAAGCTCTTCTACATACTCCCCCATTTTTACAAGCTGCAAAAGTCCATTAAAACCATGCTTAACCAATACGTCCCCTATTCTTTCTTGGACTAATCCGCCTTCTGGAAAACTTTGCTTTAAATGGTCATATCGTTGATTAATTCTTTCTACCAACTTCTCCAAGGTTAATTGGTAATTGTTCTCATCACGAAAATCGGCATAGACTTTATCAAGCAGGAAGCCTGGCATTTTACAATCATGTAGAAGAATTGGCAACACTTTAACATATGCTTCAGATATTTGAATGTGTAAGGCTTGTTCAAGTTCTTCCTGAACCCAACGAGATTGAACAGAGTTTGGTGAGAGGACTGCACCCAAGAAATCCATATCGTATATGCCAGACGATATTTTTCTAATAAGCGAGTCGCCGATTTTAATTTCGGCCTCATCAATCCAAACTCTAATACCTTTTGCGGTCAAGTCATTTGTCAAACGACGAACAAATGGTTTGTCATTTTGATTGTGACTTAGAAATATGCTTGGCATCTTTTCTCCTTTGCATCCCGAACAAATAAACTTAAGGCTGATACGGCTTAACGGTTTACGTTATTGGCGCTAGGGCGGACGTAGATAAAAAAAATAAGAGGCAGGATTATGTTCGGGTGTAGAAAAAGCCCTAAAATGCGGCGGAATCCCCACCACCCATTGCACGCTGTGTTAGATGGCTTCATCCTGTCTGGAAGAATTTCCTTCCCAAGTCAAGCAGTTTGAACCAAAATCTAAAGACTGCTCTTGTCTGCCAGCGGCGTGTGCCAATTCTTCAAATCGCTTTGTTCCTAATACCGCTTCAACATTATCTGCTAATTGCCTGCATGTCTTCGGGCTATATACCAATTGTGCAGTCACGTCGAAAATATGCTTCATACTCGGATTTCCAAAATCAGCAAAAACTTTGTGATAAAACAAATTGCCCTCCTGAGTCACACCAATTAGAGTAGGACGGTATTCATCAATGTGAGCATCAATGTCGATTTGCGTTGCTACATACTCAATAGGCAAAACAAAAGCGTATATCGAAAATCCACGACAACAACAATTTTACACCATTTTCACCCAAACCGGGTGTAACTTTTGGCTGTTTCCCTTGACCCATTCGCGGTTTGGGTATAAAATCTCTCCCCTCAAAGCAATATGCCCTCGTAGCTTAATGGATAGAGCACCTGCTTGCGGAGCAGTAGGTTGCGCGTTCGAATCGCGCCGAGGGCATTTTTCTTTTTAAGGTTTTACGTTTTATCCAAGCCTCACATAGTGGTAAAATCCACCTAAGGAGCGCGCGATGAAAAAACATCTGCTACCCCTGACTTTTTTCCTGGTCCTGGCGCTTGTGCTGGCTGCTTGCGCCCCAAAAGCGACGCCTGAAGCGGCCTTGCCGGAGTCTGCCTACCCAGCTGGAGCAAATGCACTCACAGCCTATCCAGCAAAGACTCCCACAAGCACGGAAGCGCCTGAAAGCTCCCTAACAGCCCCTTCAGCGGGCATTCCGCTGTTTTCCATCCGGATATTTCCGGATGGACAGGCTTGGGCTGCCAACTGGAATCAGACCGCGCTGTACCATACGGTCGACGCCGGCCTGACCTGGACAGATGTCAGCCCCGCGGATGCCATTTCAGGCGCCAGCGGCGGCTTCTATAGCTTCTTTCTGGATGGGAGCACCGCCTGGCTCAGCCTACCGCAGTTTGAAAACTCCAACCTCCTGCACACTACCGATGCCGGAGCGACCTGGACCGCCACGGCGTTGGATTTCCCCGCCGGTAATCCCCAGTTTCTGGACAGCCAGAACGGTTTTCTGCTCAGCCGCCTGGACGCCGGCGCTGGTTCGGAATACGTGGCGATTTACCAGTCCGCGGATGGCGGCTTAAGCTGGGAACAGCGCTTCAGGCACGAGCCCGGCATGGCAGACCCCTCCCTCCCAGCCGGGGGACAAAAGAGCGGTTTCGTCTTTCCGAACCTTAATAATGGCTGGGTTTCCGGAAGTGAGCCTATTACTGACTTTGTTTACCTATTCCGGAGCGTTGATAGCGGCGTGATTTGGGTACTGCAAGATATTTCTTTGCCAGATGATGCTATTGGCGCAATGGTAGAGAGCCTACCACCATATTTTTTCAGCGCCGCGGAGGCCGTCCTCCCTTTGCGCGCCTACCTCCCGGATGGAGATACGCGCACCATGTTCTATCGCTCCACTGATGGCGGCGAAACCTGGACCTTCCTGAACGGCGCTCTGCCCCCGGCGAATCATTATGTGTTCGTGGACAGTGAGAATTGGTGGCTGCTGGGTGAATCAAGTTTGTTCCGCACCCGCGACGGCGGCACCGGTTGGGAAGACCTCTCGGGCGCGCTTCCTGCAGGTTTTATCCCGCTTAACCTGGACTTTACGGACGCGAACAACGGCTGGATGCTCGTCTCCCCCGCCGGAGATGTGGAATATGAGAGCAATTATCTCTTCCACAGCGCGGATGGGGGCGCCAGCTGGGAGCTTCTGCCTTCTTTGCTTGCACCATAGCACCCCCGCGCCCTCAAAAGCCAGGTTTTGGCACAGGTTCTGCAGCTTACGTAAAAGCTTTTACCCCGCTGCGCTTGGAAAAGCGCAGAGAGTCCGTATATAATACTTAAATGCAGATTAGATCATGAAAAAATGGCTGTTTAGTATCCTCAACCTGGCTGCGCTGGCAGGCCTTGCTTTGGCTGCCCCCTTACCTGCCATGGCTGCGCCTGCTCATCAAGCCCTTCCGCCTGTCGGTCAGAGCGCTGACCCCGGACGCGCGCAGGCTTTCATACAACTTGTAAACAATTGGACAGCGCCGGACCAGCCTGCAGAAAACAACCAGGATCTGCCCCAGGCCAATCCGGACCTGGTAATCTACCTGACTTTTGACGATGGACCTGACCCCGATTGGACTCCCCAAATACTTGCGCTGCTGCAAAAGTATCACGCGACCGCCGTATTCTATGAGATCGGACGGAACGCGCGCACTTACCCCCAGATTTCCCTGCAGGTGGCTGAAGCCGGGCAGATGATTGGCTTACACGGCTATAACCATATCGAACTCACCAAGCTGGGTTATAACGACTTCTATCGGGAAGTCATCGATACCCGCGACGCTATCCTGGATGCCCTCAGCAGCCGGCCGGACCTTGAAGATCACCTGACGCCCTGCCTGCGCCCCCCTTACGGCGCGGTGAACGATAGTGTTTATAATCGTGCCTACGACTTGAATTATGCGATTTCGATGTGGCATCTGGATACGCGCGATTGGACCGGTATTTCGGGTGAGGAGATCCTGGCGACAGTTGAAAGAGAACTGGAGCCTTACCGCGTGGTGCTGATGCACGACGGCGGCGAGGACCGCAGTGAAACAGTGCGCGGGCTGGAGCTGGTGCTGCATGAACTCACGCTGCGCGGCTATCACTTTGAACCGTATTGCACGGCCACAGGCCAGGAATACAATCACTGAGCTTATTTTTGCTGAAAATTCATGAATTTCTAATGATTTTCAAATAATTCCAGCCATTTTTTGGATTTTTTAACTTGAATTTATTTATAATAGCCGTTATACTAATTATGTTAGACGCTTGGGTGCCCCCCTCACCCAGGCGTCTAACACTTTAAGCGCCTATCACCCGGCGGCAGGTCACTGAAAGGGACAAGTTTGGATATCTGGTTTATGCAGTGTCAAAACCCAGCCTGCCAACTGCGTTTCCCCCTCGATTTAGAGCAGTACCAGGGCAGTTTCTGTCCGCTTTGCGGCGCTCAGCTTATCCGCGCGGAAAAGGCGCTTGACCCGGGCGCGCCTGAAAACCCCCACAGCAGCGGCCGGCTTGTACTGGAAGCTTTGCTTGACAACATCCGTTCTGCTCTGAATGTCGGGGCGATTTTTCGCGCGGCGGATGGCGTGGGTTTACGTAAGCTCTGGCTTGGGGGCATTACCCCCGCACCAACGCGGCAGGCGCAAATCGCGAAAACCGCTTTAGGCGCCGAGCAAGCCGTCCCCTGGGAAAGCGTCCCAAACGCGCTGACCCTGGCCGCGGACTTGAAAGCGCAAGGATACACCCTGCTGGCGCTGGAAAACGCGCCCAATTCCCGCCCGCTCTTTTCCTACCGACCTGAATCATCGGGCCAAAACCCGACGCTTCTGATCGTCGGCAGCGAACAGGCCGGCGTGGACCCCGGGCTGCTGGCGCTGGCGAACGAAACTCTATGCCTGCCCATGAGCGGTAGCAAAGGCTCTCTGAACGTGGCGGTGGCGTTTGGTATCGCGGCGTATTGGCTACGCTTTGCTCCTCCTTTATAAAAAACTCCGGAATTCTCCGGAGTTTTTGTTTTGAACTTAATAAAGCTTATGGGGCTATGACTGTGCCGGCCGGGATGGTGGTATGTTTGGGGATTACTACAATCCCATCCCGCACCGTATAGAGCGCGTGGTCCGTTTCCATATCATCCGGGAAGGGTTTAATTACGACGTTATCCCCGATGCTGGAATTTTTATCAATGATGGCGCCCTGGATAGAGCAATTCTTGCCGATGCCCAGCGGCGCGCCGTTCTTAAGCACGCCGTAATAATCCCCGCCCATCATGATGGTATCTTTCACGACGGAGCCCGCGCCAATCTGGCTGCGCACGCCAATCACGGAGTGTTCAATGGTGGCGTGTTCAATGTTGCATCCCTCCGCAATCAGCGCATTCTTAAACGAACAGCCAACGACGCGCGAGCAGGGCAAAAAGCGCGGATGCGTGAAAATTGGTTTGTCGGGGTCGTAGAAATCAAATCCGGGTTTGTCGTCGGTCAGTTCCAGATTGGTCTCGTAGAATGAGCGGATGGTTCCAATATCGCGCCAGTAGCCTTCGTAGTTGTATCCGTAGACGGAAGCCCCTTGCCCGATCAGATAGGGGATGATATCCCCGCCAAAGTCGTCCAAACGCTCGCCGCTCTTGCGCAGCACGTTCACCAGCAGCTCGGTGTTGAACAGGTAGATACCCATCGAGCCGAGATAAGGGCTCTCCAGGTCATCCCGGCTGACCATGCTGGCCAGTTTTATCGGATCCTTGGGTTTCTCAGCAAAATCCGTGATGCGTCCGTCCTCCGCGCGTTTTAGCAAACCGAAACGGGAAGCTTCATTCTTGGGCACGGGCTGCACAGCGACGGTGACATCCGCGTTATTGTCCCAATGGAACTGCGCCATATCGGCGTAATCCATGCGGTAGAGGTGGTCGCCAGCCAGAATCAGCACGTAAGGACATTTGGTCGATATGATTTCCATCAATTGCTTGCGGACGGCGTCCGCGGTGCCCTGGTACCAATCGGTGTGCTCCATGGTTTGTTCCGCCGCCCAGATTTGCACCCAGCCGGGGTGGAAGGAATCGAACATATACGTCTGGGAAATGTGCCTGTGGAGCGAGACCGAGTTGAACTGCGTCAGCACCGCGATGCGAAAGATGTCAGAGTTAATGCAGTTGCTAATGGGGATGTCAATCAGGCGGTACTTGCCTGCGATAGGCACTGCTGGTTTGGAACGTTCGGAGGTGAGGGGGTAGAGGCGCTTGCCTTGTCCTCCGCCGAGAATGACGCCGAGTATCTCGCTGGTCTTGGGCATAATGGGTATCCTTTCTTTCGAATAAATATCCGACAGGAACTTACCCCTGCGTATGAGAATGGCTGAAGTCAGATGGTCATGAGTTTAGCTGACTGAGTCTATTTTACCCGTAAATTCATCAACTGCGTGCAATAAATCGCGTGCTGACTGCAGCGTTCCGACGCTGACAGAGCCAATCATGCCAGCCAATTCCTGCTCGCGCGCGCCAGCGTCCAGCACGCTCACGTGTGTTAGGGTGCGTCCCTGCGCTTCTTGCTTGGAAACCCGCAAGTGCTGGTCGCCGTAGGCTGCAAGCTGCGGGAGGTGCGTGACGCACATCACCTGATGCGTGCGCCCGAGCTGCCAGAGCATCTGCCCGACGACAACGCCAACCCTGCCGCCAATGCCCTGGTCAATCTCGTCAAAAACCAGGGTGGGTATTTGGTCTGCTTCTGCAAGCACGTGCTTCAGCGCGAGCATCAACCGCGAAGTTTCCCCTCCGGAGGCAATTTTAACCAGGGGTTTCAAGCCCTCTCCCGGGTTAGTCTCAATCAGGAATTCCACTTTGTCCGCTCCGGTTGCATCGAAAGCCACGCGTTGGCTGTCCAACTCCAAGCCCTCAGGGTTCGGCAGAACCGTAAAGTTAACCTGAAAGCGCGCGTTGTTCATCTGCAGGTTCTGCAGTTGGTCTTCGACGCTTTTTTCAAGCTTTTGCGCGGCGCTGCGCCTTTCCAGGCTAAGTTTTCCGGCCAAAACAGCAAGTTCTTGCTTAAGCCGGCTTATTTTTTGCTCCACTTCGCTTATCTGCTCTTCTACGTTCTCCACTTTGCTTAACTCGTCTTTAGCTTTTTGCAGATAAGTCTTTATGCTCTCCGTGCTGCCGCCATATTTGCGCTTGAGAAAATTCAAGGTGTTCAAGCGTTCCTCAATCTGGTCCAGGCGCGCGGGGTTAAATTCGATATTCTCCAGGTAACCGCGCAGTTCGTAGGCGATTTCAGAGACTGTGTTCAGCGCCTGCGCCGCCCGCTCGCTCATTCCGGTCATTTGCGGGTCGATGCGCGCCAGCTCGCTCAGGGCGTGCTGCGCCTCGCCCAGCAGGTCTGTGACCGGCAGAGCTTCCGCGCCCTCATCCAGAGCGGAAAGCGCCTGGCGCGAAAGGCTGTTCAGGGTCTCCGCGTTTGCCAGTAAAGTGCGTTCCTGGCGCAAATCCGCCTCTTCGTCAGCTTTCAGCCGCGCAGCCTCAATCTCCTGGATCTGGTACTTGAGCATATCCGTGCGGTCCTTGGCGTACTGCTGCAGGTTCAGGAGTTCCTGCAGTTCCGAACGATGCGCCAGCCATTGGCGGTAGAGTTGGGTATACGCGTTCAGTACGTCTTCGTGATGCGCAAACCTGTCCAACAGGTCCATATGATGGCGCACTTTCAGCAGCGAAAGGTGTTCGGATTGCCCGTGAATATCCGCCAGTAAAGCGCCAAGCTCGGCTTGCAAGGCAAGACTGACGCTGCGCCCATTCACGCGGGCCACGCTGCGTCCGCCGGCGCGGATTTCGCGCGAGAGGGAGAGGCTTCCGTTTTCTTCCCACAGTCCTTCCGGCTCGAGCAGCGTTTTGACAGCCGCGGCCGTTGGCGCGTCCAGGTCGAAGGCGGCTTCGATGACGGCTTTGTCGCTGTCCCGCCGGATGTCGTTCACATCCACGCGCCCCCCCAGCACGGCATTAAGCGCATCCAGAATGATGGATTTACCCGCGCCGGTTTCGCCTGTCAGGACGACCAGCCCGTCAGAAAACGCCAGCGTTAGATCCTGAATAATGGCGAAATTTTGAATGCGGAGTTCGGCAAGCATATTTGACCTCAGCCCAATTTGATGCCGGTAGTTTGATAGGTTGCGCTGGAAACCAGCAGCAGCGCGTAAACTGCTTGCCAGACCAGCGGCAGCAGCCCGCCCAGGAAGACCTGACTGGCGTTCGCGCTGAAAATCGGAAGCAAACGCAAAATAATCAGGGGAAGGCAGCCCAGCATGCTGCCCCATAAAACAGCCTTGTTCAGCGCTTTGCTGCGGCGCTTCCGCACAGCCCAGCGCACAGCGTTGGCGATCAACGTGCCTACTCCTGGCGCGACAAACAGAATCAGGAAGCCGATGCGCCCGGCCAGCCAACTGCCGCCAAAGGCTATCAAGGCGGATATGAGCAGCGCAATGGGCACGTCCAGACCTTTGCTGGTGTCGAATATCTTTTGCTGGGAGCGCACGCACTCTTTGCAGCGGTAGCCGGTGGGCGTCAGTACCGCTGTTTCAGGCGTAATGGGCTTGTTGCAGCGATTGCAGCGCAGAACGATTTCCTCTTGCGCGGAGTCGGTGGGTATTGGTTCGAGAGATTCAGTCATGATGGTTTTGTTTCAGAGCCGGGTTATCGTGCAGCACGGTGGCAAGTCTGCGGTAGAAGTAGTTTCGTTCGCCAAAGCGCACCATTTTCAGGGAGTGCTGGTTAGCCGTCACGCGCACGGCGTCGTTTTCGTTAAGGCGGATAGGGTCGGTACCGTCCACGCTGATGACCGCCTCGTGGTCGCACTGGGCGCGCAGTACCACGGAAGCTCCTTCCGCCAGCACAACCGCGCGGTCCAGCGAAAGGTGCGGGGCAATCGGCAGGAGCAGCATATTGCGCAGCTCGGGCGGTAAAATGGGGCCCCCGACTGCCAGAGCGTACGCTGTGGAACCGGTGGCAGTAGCGACAATCAGTCCGTCCGCGATATACGAGGTAAGGTAGCCCTCGTTCAAGTCCACGCGCACTTCAATCGGGCGCACGATGCGTCCGCGCGCGATCACAATTTCGTTGATCACGTCCCACTCGCCGCGCACACGCTCATCCTGGATGAGCTGGGCTAAAAGCATCATGCGCTGTTCGAGATGAAAATCCCCGGCAAGTAAGCGCGGGAGCGCCGCTTCCCAGGAGGATTCGGTCAGCTCCGAGAGGAAGCCCAGCCTGCCGGCCTGCACCCCCAGCAGCGGAATTCCGAGCGGCGCGCAGAGGTGGCCGGCGCGCAGCAGCGTACCGTCCCCACCCAGAACGATGACCAGGTCCACGCCGCTCAGGTCCGGGCTTGGAGCAAGCGGGGAGGTCTGGGAAATGAATGTACTTACGGCTGCACCCGCGTCGGACAGGCGGTCGCCAATAAGCCCGGCAAGCTGCAAGGCTTTGGGCATTTCCGGGTTAGGGAGCAGCACAATGCGCAACGGGGTAGAAGTTTGTGACGACATAGTCAGTATTATAGCCGGAGTTGAGGGTCTTTTCAGTCTTGTCGCAAGCTTCTGATCTTTTCTAGCAGCCCGCGCGGGTTGATACCCGTCACCGCGGGAATGATTGTTCGACATCGTGAGCAGCGCATGCATGCATTACGACCCTCTCGTTATTGCAATACCCGAAAGGGTGCTGGCCGCAGCGCGGCAACCTCCCTGTATTCCTGAGCGCAGCAAAGGAGCTTAGCATTGGCAAATGGGTTCACAAAGGCTCAAACAAGATTCTTTGCCAAAGCAGCTGAGAATGACATAGATTTTTATCCCAAGGCTGCTGTGCTGCGCCCACTGTGACGAATGAATTGACGACGAAATTTGTCTAAATCCTGCGAATCCTATGAATTCCTTCTTATTGTCTGTTAAAATCATGCAGTGGTGACAACCCATTAGGAGCTTTTTCATGCACAAACGTCTGATCATCCTGACCGCCTCTGCGCTCTGCCTTCTCTTCGGGCTGGCCCAATCTTTCCCCGCCTCCGCCCTCCCGCCAACTCCTCAAACCACTCTGCCGGGATTCCCCTGCTACCGCAATCTGAATACCCTCTACACCGACGCTGCCGCCCTTGTCAGCGCTTACCCCACGCTGGTTACCTGGACGGATATCGGTGATTCCTGGGAAAAGACCCAGCCGGGCGGCGCGCCGGGTTACGACCTGTTCGCGCTAAAGCTGACCAACAACGCGCTGCCTGGGCCAAAACCCGCGCTTATCCTGGTCAGTGGCACGCACGCCCGCGACCTGGCGCCGGTGGAGCTGAACCTGCGCTTCGCCGAATACCTCCTGGCACATTACGGCTCTGACCCGGACCTTACCTGGCTGTTGGATGCCGCCGAAGTGCACCTCATCCTCAGCGCCAATCCGGACGGCCGTGCCGTAGTGGAAGATCAAATTACCCGCGGCGAGGAGACCGAATTTGGCGATAACGCCCGTAAAAAGAACCTCAACAGCGCTACATGCCCCGCCGACACCGACCTCACCGGCGTGGACCTGGACCGCAACTTTCCATTCCAATGGCAGCCTGGTTTTGACGGCTGCATGAACGACTATCCGGGCGCATCGGCCGCCTCCGAACCGGAAACAAGCGCCCTGATTGCCTACCTGGAGAATACTCTGGGGGATTACCGCGCCGGCGGTCCGGACGACCCGGCTGACCCCAGCGCGCGCGGCTTGCTGGTGCATCTGCAAAGCTACGGGAACAAAGTTTTTTACCCCTATTCCTATCGCACGGAGCCCGCCCCCGAGGACGCCGCGCTGAACACCCTGGCTAATAAATTTGCCTACGGCACGCCTGCCTCGCCGGCAAAATATTCCGCGATATTGCATGGCAGCCTGGCGGATTATGTGTACGGCGAAAAGGGAGTGCCCGCGCTGGCGTATATGCTCTTCGCGGGCATCGAGGGACATTACTTCACCTACTGCAGCGTCTTCGAAAACTATCTCTCTGACAACCTGCAGGCTCTCACGCGGGCATTGAAAACCGTGTGGGCGCCTTACACGCTGCCCGCCGGGCCGGAACTCACGCTGCTGCGGATAACCGTCTATCACAGCGCGCTTGAAACCTGGTGGGAACTGACGACTACCGCTGACACGAACATGCTGAAGGACCCCAATCCCAACGCTCCGGATGTGGCTTCCGCGGTCTACAGCTTTGACCTGCCCCCCTGGGCGGACGGCGCGGTGCTCTATGCTCTACCCGCACAGGACGGCTCTTTTGACAGCCCGCAGGAACAACTTCAGTCGCGCCTGGATATTAGCGGGCTGGAACCCGGCAGGCATCGGGTCTTCGCGCAAGCCTACCTGGCCGACGGCACGCCGGGATTGGCCTCCGCGATCAGCGTGCTGGTGCCCGAGCCGCCCCCGCCGACCCCCTACAGCAGTTATCTCCCGATCTTACTCCGCTAAGCCTCTCAGGGATTTATTCCGAAAGCAGATACGCCAGAATCCAGTTGGTTGTGGCTTCCAGCGCCTCGCGGTGCGTGCGCTCGTAATGGTGCGAGGAATCCACCCCCGAGCCGATCAGCGCGGCAGCCGCCGAACCGCCCGCGTGCCAGTAGGCAGTGGCGTCCGAGCCGTAATTCGGGTAGATATCCACTTTGTAGGGAATAGCGTAACTTTCCGCCAGCGCGCGCAGTTTGTTGCTCAGGCCGTTGTGGTAGGGTCCGCCGCTGTCCTTGACGCACAGGGTGGCATGGAATTCATCCGAAGCCTGACCCTCGCCCATGGCCGCCATATCCACCGCCACCAATTCTTCCACGCTGGCTGGGATATCTGCCGCGCCGCCGTGCCCGACTTCCTCAAAGTTGCTGAACAGGAAGCAGGTACTTCGGGCAGGTTTTAGGCCTGCCGCACATAGCGCCTGAATAGCGGCCGCCATACACGCAGCGCAGGCCTTGTCATCCAGATGCCGGGAGCGCACAAAGCCGTTATTCAGCTCCACGCGTGGGTCAAAAGACACAAAGTCGCCCACCTGGATGCCCAGCGCGCGGGTTTCATCGGCGCTGCTTGTGCGCGCGTCCAGACGCACCTCCATAGTGTCCGGGCCGCGCTTCTGGTCTTTCACATCGTTATAGACGTGCACGGAGGCGTGATTGGGCAGCAGACTGCCGCGCACCAGCGCGCCGCTTTGCATGTGCACCGAAACGCCTTCGCCTTCCACCGCGTTCCACGCGAAGCCGCCAATGCTGGTCAGTTCCAGGCGTCCGCTGGGTTTTATCACGCGTACCATGCCGCCAAGCGTATCCACATGCGCGGTCAGCGCGCGGCTGGGCTCCGCCTGGGCATCTTCGCCGGGCAGCACCGCCAGCAGCGCGCCTTTCTTGGTCACGCGCAGGCTTAACTGCGGAAATTCTGCCAGCGTCTGACGCGTCAATTCCACCGCCTGCGCGGCAAAGCCGGTTGGGCTGGGCGTGTTCAACAGGCGCACCAGAAAGTCTTCCAGATAGGCGTAGTTCAGGGCAGGTAAGCTTGGGTTCATTCCAAAAAGTCCTCTCTATGTTCAAAAGCGGCCAGTTTTTGCCGCCACTCGGCGGAAACCGGACGTGAATGACCCTCAAAATGGTCGTACGAGACCATTACCACATCCCCGCGCGCGAAAGCCCGTTCCCCTTCGCCGTCTTCCACCTGAAAGCGAAAGCGCAGGCTTTTGGCGCCGATGCTGTCCAGGGTGAGCCCGACGCGCACGCTCTGGCCGAAGCAGATGGATTCAAGATAATCGCATTTTACGGAGACCACCACCATGCCCATGTTCTCAACGGTCACGCCGTCCCAGATGCCGGCAGCCTGATAGTAGGCGGTGCGGGCGGTTTCGACGTACTCCAGCACGGAGATATTGTTCACGTGGCGGTGCGTGTCCAGGTCGGCATAACGCACAGCGATGGGGTGGTAGAAGGTGAAATGTTTAGGGTAAGCAGGGGTGAGGGTAGTCATACGCGTTCTCCTTGCGGGAATTATATCAATTCGCGCGGAAACAGATAATTCGGCTGGTCCGTTCGGCTGGTCCGCTGGCGGATAAGGTGCTTGGCCTGTTGCTCCTAAAAGGCAGAGCATTGGCTGGCAGCCTGACCAAGCCGCCGGAGAATAGCGTACACTCTGAAGTAATTTCAAGATCAGGCTAAACCGGAAAGTTTTATCAATATTTTGACATAACTTCCTGAATTCCAAAGTTTTGTCAATTAATTGACAAAACTTTTTCCTTCTGAATGTAAAAAGTGATTCTTATAGATTGCGACCGAAGCTAATCTTCCTACTTTCAGGTTGGAAGCACACCAGTCATAGGTTTCTGAACGCTGTCGTCAATCTCTCCCCCCATCAGCCCTCCTTACGGGTACAATTACTGTAATATGCAAGAAAATCCGTTGGATCCCTGGATAGACTCCGTCATCCAAGGCAACTGCCTCGAGATTCTGCCCACCCTGCCTGCTGAATCAGTAGACCTCATTTTTGCCGACCCGCCCTACAACCTGCAGCTGCAGTCCGAGCTCTGGCGCCCGAACACCACCCGCGTGGACGCCGTTACCGAAGAATGGGATAAGTTTGAAACCCTGGAAGCCTACGACAACTTTACGCGCGCCTGGTTGGACGCCTGCCGACGCGTGCTAAAGCCCACCGGTACCTTATGGGTCATCGGTTCCTATCACAACATCTACCGCGTCGGGCGCGTTCTGCAGGATTTGCAGTACTGGATTCTGAACGATATTGTGTGGGGTAAAACCAATCCCAATCATTTGTACGAATACCATTAGCGCTGGATCAAAGATAATCTTCCGCGTTTTGTGCTGCTGGATGATGGTGTGGTAGCCTGGATTTGTAGGCCAATGAGGTAATCTCCCCATCAAAGCGTTTTATCCAAAAATAGATGTAACTCCGGCTTTTGTTGTATTTCCTGCTGGCTTTGCTGACACCGTGTTCCAACGCGTACTTCACCAGGGAGTTCCGATATTTCATCGATTGTGTTATCTTATCCATAGCAGGTTGTGGTTCCTCTCTTATCGTTTTGTTTGAGCGCAATAATCGATGACACCACTTCCTGCTATCCTTTTTATGTCAATGTCCAATATGTAGTGTAAACCTACAGTCAGCATCAACAGATTTCTTAAAACTGGCTTTTGTTATGGTATCATGTAAATACACTGGCATTTAGGCTAAGTTATATTTCGTCATTTGGGAAACTGGTTGCTAATCAATGAGAAGGAGATTAATTCATGAACCCCAAACCAGATGGTCGATTATATTCTCGAGTGTTACGAAGAAGTGTAGCAATATTTAATCTTATCGGACCGAATAACCCTTTTACGATAAGGGAAATCGCTCAAGATATTCACAATAAAAAATTATCAGAGTTTATATTATCAAAAACGAATACAACGATTTCAGTTCAGAGAATTAATGATTACTTGAGATTCTTGGCAGTGATAAATGCTTTTACACCTATCAATCTGAAACATCAATTAGCTTTTTCTCCAAAAGGTAATGATAGAGAATGGGCAATAAAATTTTCGGATTTGGCGTGGTCTTATTTAGCAATTAAAACGAAGCAATCAAATCAACAATTTCAGACAGACCTCCAGAAAAAAATAAATGATTTACATAAACAAAGTAAATTGCCAATACTGAGCGAAGTGACTTCAGAATTTGACATCGTCGGCGGACGTGACGACGAATATTTCCGCTGGGCTCTATATCTGTACGCAGATGGTGAAAATTGTCCTTTTGATATCAGACATTTTCCAGTTTTGACGCGGAAAGGACAATGAGAATGTATGATTTTGGTCCCCTAGCTGCCAACGACGATCCCCGAATTTTGGATTATTTTCATACAACAAATCAAATATCTGAACTACTTGCAAACCCTGAATCCAAAAGAAGCTTTTTAATTGTCGCGCGGCCTGGTGGTGGAAAGACAGCGCTCGTTACGTGGCTTAAAAACGGTCCAAATTCCAAGAGAGTAATCACTATCGATTCTTCTGTAGCACGATTTTTGATCGATAATGATTCAATAGCTACGCACGAAGATCAAAGTTTATTTTTTTCATCGGAGCTATATAGGATCCTTTTCTCAAAGGTGATAGCCAAAGAAGACGTCTCAGAATCCTTACGCTCTGAATGTAATGATTATCTAAATTCTATCTATGAAGCCCTCAAGAAAACTCTAGGTAAAGTGAACTCAATATCATTTGCTGGTTTTGGATTTTCACTAAAACCTGAAGAAAAAAGATCATATTTGGACATTATTCGCAAAGAACAAAAAATAACTAAGGCAAAACCAATAATTCAGAGAATTGCGAAAGAACAAAAATTTATATTATCTATAGACAACCCTGAATCGATTGTTGGCAAGGGGCTTAATGTTGTTACCACTGAAAATGGAATTAGGATTGGTTCTTTCTTCTCCAGTCTAGCAGAATTAAAAAATCTTGGTATCCAAGTAATTGTTTTTGTTAAAGAACATATTATGCAGCTGGTCCTCAATAGTTTCTCTGACGCTTCACATTTCAAAGATCAAATACTGAGCTTGGAATGGACCGAAAAAGATCTAATAGAGTTGATAAACCTAAGGGTTGAAAAGCGAATTAGCTCAAATTGGGAAAATGTATTCGATATTACTAAAGATGAATTTAAGCGTCTTGTATTTCCTAACCTAATAAACGGACCTAGAGACCTAATTTCAGTGTGTAATAGAGCTGGAGACGGGAAAGGCCGAATAACGTCCCATGATTTGAAACAAGGAATTAACAATTTAAGAAATGATAAATGGCGAGAAATTCAACTGGAGTTTATAAATCAATGGCCAGGTGTAGATCAATTCTCCAGGGTGATTATTGAGATTATTAATAAAGAAATTAGTTCAAAAGAATTTACTAAAGACCAGTTCATCAACGTTATTAAAAATGAATTTGAAAAACCTGATACGGCGCTAAACCAACTTAGAAAAAAAGAGGATTGGATTAACAGTGCATTATTGGATCCTCCACCTGTCGATGAAAGGATGTTTATTATTGGTGTGCTCGGTTACATTCACGATAAGACAAAATACTACCCATGGTCTGGACAATCAGTTGATAGGTATCGATTAGCAAATAAAGTTTTTATCAGTTCCTTATTTTCCTAATACCATAAATCTTGGGGGGTTTTCGTAAATTGCTAGGGATAGCCACAAACATCTGCGTTATCTATTGCTACTTAATCAACAAAGAATAATACTTACAGATATTAATCTATATTTGGATTATCAGTTGAGAAAGGACTAATACACCAAAGACTCTCACCCCATCAGCCCTCCTTACGGGTACAATTACTGTAATATGCAAGAAAATCCGTTGGATCCCTGGATAGACTCCGTCATCCAAGGCAACTGCCTCGAGATTCTGCCCACCCTGCCTGCTGAATCAGTAGACCTTATTTTTGCCGACCCGCCCTACAACCTGCAGCTGCAGTCCGAGCTCTGGCGCCCAAACACCACCCGCGTGGACGCCGTTACCGAAGAATGGGATAAGTTTGAAACCCTGGAAGCTTACGACAACTTCACACGCGAGTGGCTAAACGCCTGCCGGCGCGTGCTAAAGCCCACCGGTACCTTATGGGTCATCGGTTCCTATCACAACATCTACCGCGTCGGGCGCGTTCTGCAGGATTTGCAGTACTGGATTCTGAACGACATTGTGTGGGTCAAGAGCAACCCCATGCCGAATTTCCGCGGGATGCGCTTTACCAACGCGCACGAAACGCTGCTGTGGGCGCAAAAGGAACGCGGCGCGCGCTACACCTTCAACTATCACGCTATGAAAGCCCTGAACGACGACCTGCAGATGCGCTCGGACTGGTTTATCCCCATTTGCACGGGCAGCGAACGCCTGAAGGAAAACGGACGCAAGGTGCACCCGACCCAGAAACCCGAGGCGCTGCTCTACCGCATCCTGCTGGCGAGCACCAACCCGGGCGACGTGGTGCTGGACCCATTTTTCGGCACCGGCACGACCGGCGCGATGGCCAAAAAGCTGCAGCGGCACTACATCGGCATTGAGGTGGAAGAAGCCTACGTGCGCAATGCCCGCAATCGCCTCAGCCGCTTCACGCAGTTGGAATTCAACGCACCCATTTTCGTCACGCCCAACCCGCGCAGCCTGGAGCGCGTGCCCTTCGGCGCGCTGGTAGAGCAGGGCTTCATCGAGCCGGGGCAGGCGCTGTTCTTTGGGCTGGAAGACGACCTGAAAGCTACCGTGCAGGCCGATGGTTCGCTGGTCTGCCGCGGCGAGCGGGGGTCCATTCACGCGCTGGCCCGAACCTTACGCAAAGGCCCGGCAAACGGCTGGGAGCTTTGGTACTATTGGGACGCGGAGACGCAGTCGCGCCAGCCTATCAACAAGCTGCGCGCCAAGTACCGCGAGAGCGTCAAAAAACATCACTCAGGATGAAAGAGAAAGGATTGACACTGAATTATGGAGCATAAAGAAGTCTACACGCAAAGCCGCTGGAGCCTGGACGACCTGTTCACGGGCTTTGATGACGCCAATATCGAAGCAACCTACGAAAAACTGGACGCGATGGTTGCCCAGTTTGAGAAGTGCCGCGAAGAACTGCAGCCCGAGATTTCCGCCGAACGCTTTATGGAAATTGTGGCCGGTTCGGAGGCGATGGAAAAGCTGGGTCACCGTTTGTACGGCTTCGCCGAGCTATCTTTCGCGGCGAACACCCAGGACCAGAAAGCCCAGATTGCCGTGGCGCGCATTCAGCAGTTCGCGGCAGAGATGTCCAACCGCACCCTCTTTTTCAGCTTGTGGTGGAAAGCGCTGGACGACGCGAACGCGCAGCGTCTGCTGGAAGCCAGCGGCGACTACCGCTATTGGCTGGAGCAAATCCGCAACTTCAAGCCCTACACGCTCAGCGAAGCCGAAGAAAAGGTGATTAACATCAAGAACGTCACCGGCTCCAACGCGCTGAATATGCTCTACGATTCCCTCACCAACCGCTATATCTTTCACCTGGAAGTGGACGGCGAGGAAAAAGAGCTGACCCGCGGGGAATTGATGACCTACGTCCGCGGAGCCGACCCCGAGCTGCGCGCCAAAGCCTATCAGGAGCTTTACCGTGTGTACGGCGAGGACGCCCCCATCCTGGGGCAAGTCTACCAGAATCTGGTGCGCGACTGGCGCAACGAGAACGTTTCCCTGCGCGGCTTCGGCAGCCCGATTTCCGTGCGCAACCTGATTAATGACATCCCGGATGAGATTATTAACACGCTCATCGAGGTTACCCGCAAGAATCTGGGCGTGTTCCAGCGCTATTTCAAGCTGAAAGCCAAAAAACTAGGCGTGGACAAGCTACGCCGCTACGATATCTACGCGCCGGTCACCGAAGCGGATAAACGCTTCAGCTACGAAGAAGCCGTCGCGCTTACCTTCGAAGCCTTCGAGCGCTTCGACCAGGTCTTTGCTAACAAAGCCCGGCGCGTCTTCGCGGAAAAGCATGTGGACAGCGAAGTGCGCAAAGGTAAGATGGGCGGCGCGTTCTGCTCCACCATTCTGCCCGAGCTGACCCCCTGGGTGCTGCTGAATTACCAGGGCAAATCCGACGACGTCTCCACCATGGCGCACGAACTCGGGCACGCTGTGCATTCCATGATGGCCGAGGAGCACACGCTCTACACCCAGCACGCCTGCCTGCCGCTGGCGGAGACGGCCTCCACTTTTGGCGAAATGACCCTGACTGACCTGATGCTCGAGCGCGAAACAGACGCTTCGGTCAAGGAAGACATCCTCTTCGGACAGCTGGACGACGCGTTTGCCACCATCCTGCGCCAAATTTACTTTGCCATCTTTGAGCGCGCCGCGCACGAAAAGATTATTCAGGACGCCTCTGTGGACGAACTTTCGGAGCTCTATCTGGAAAACCTGAAGGAAGAGTTTGGCGACGCGGTCGACGTGAGCGACGAATTCAAATATGAGTGGGTATCCATCCCGCACATTTACGGCACGCCCTTCTACGTGTACGCGTACGCCTTCGGGCAGCTGCTGGTTTTCGCTTTATACAAGCGCTACCAGGAAGAGGGCGAGAGCTTTAAGCCCAAGTATCTGCGCATTCTCTCCGCAGGCGGTTCCATCGCGCCGGTGGAACTGCTGGCGGAAGCCGGCCTGGACGTGACCAAAGCCGAGTTCTGGCAGGGCGGTTATGACATTATCAACGGCATGGTCAAGCGCCTGGAAGCGCAGTAGACCTGACATAGCATGCTTTTTAAAGAGCCCCATGAGAACAATTCCCGGGGCTCTTTTTGTTTTACTTGAGATACCTAAACGGCCGCGCGGCTGAGTATTCAGCACCAGAACAGAAAGTGGGCTCAGATTAACAATTCGGGCCGATAATTCGTGTATAATTTTGTCGACATATCCGCACTGCTTAACTCAATTTAGCCCCCTCTCATTTTTTTAGTCCAACCAGGAGGAAACATGCGCATCCGCAAGCTGCCCACCACGACGCTTTCAATGCTTTTATTGTGTTCCCTGCTTCTCATGCCGGCCTCCGCGCAGGCGGGCTGGCCAATAACTCCATAGTTGCCAAAAACCACGACCTGAAAGCGACACCCTTTGAAATTGTCGTGTCAGACTGCTACGGGGATTTTATGTCTGATGGATATAATCTGATAGGCAACGCCGGCGCCTTCTGCGACCTGAGCGGCGACATGTCCGGAATGCAATACGGCACAGCCGGCTACACGCTCGACCCCCAACTCGGGCCGCTTGCAGCCTATGTGGACCAGCATAATTACTATCATCCGGTCTTGTTTGGCCCGGTAGTCGATAGCGGCAATCCCGCGGGCTGCCGGGACTTTAATAACGTCCTGCTGACCTCGGACCAACTGCAGGAATCTCCCCGCCCGTACCCTGGCGGCTCCGCCGTGGGCTACACCCCGCGCTGCGACCTGGGCGCCATCGAATCATTCCGCGTCCGGCGGGACCTGTTTTTGCCGCAGCTGGCGAAGTAGCGCAGGTGCCGGCTATAAGCTGGCAAAGGCCGGTTTGGCAGTAAGGATAAAAAAAGATGCTTGTTGTTTTCAACAAGCATCTTTTTTCTGTGTGCTTACCCTGCTACGCCGCATTCTTGGGGGTGTTTTCTGCCTCAAGGATGTTTTGGATGGCGTCGCTGATGCGCGTGGCGATTTCCACGTTGTTCATCGTGTAGAGATGTATGCCGCGCACATCGTGGTCGATCAGGTCCATAATCTGCTCGGTGGCGTAGTAGATGCCGGCGTCAAACAGCGCTTTGGGATTCTCCCCGTAGCGGCTGAAGATGCGCGAGAGCTTGGCAGGCACGCTGGCGCCGCTTAAGGCCACGGTGCGTTCTATCTGGCGGATATTGGTGATGGGCATAATGCCCGCTTCGATGGGAACATTTATGCCGGCGCGTTCCGCCATATCCCGGAAGGTGTAAAACTTTTCGTTATCGAAAAACAATTGGGTGATCAGGTGCCCAACGCCGTGATCAATTTTGATTTTCAGGTTCTCGATATCTTTTTCCAGCGCTTCGCACTGGTAATGGCACTCGGGGTAGCAAGCTCCCAGCAGGTTGAAGCTCGCGTCGTACTGTTTGATGAAGCCCGCCAGGTCGCTGGCATGTTTAAAGTCTTCTTTGGGGGGCACGTCCGGGGAGATATCGCCGCGCAGCACCATAATATTCTGCACCTGGTTGGCTTTCAGCTTTTCAAGCGTCTCCAGGGCTTCCGGGCGGTCCAGGTTCACGCAGGTCAGGTGCGCAACAGGTTCGACGTGGTAGGTGGAGAGGATCAGGGAGGCAATCTCGATGGTTTTCTCGCGCTGAGCCGCGCTGCCCCCAGCGCCGTAGGTAACGCTGATGAAATCCGCGGGGATACCGCGCAGCCTGAGCAGCGTGTTATAGATGGTGTTGTAAGAGGTATCTTTTTTCGGGGGAAAAATTTCGAGCGAAAAGATAGTTTTCTTATGATCAAAGATTTTCGTAATATTCATGAGCCGCTCCAGATTAGAGCTTTATTTTATCCTGAGTGCGCTGGAATGGGAAACTCTTTATTCCGGTTAATTGAAAGATAGATTATCTTTTTTTCTCACAAAAATTGGTGGATATTTTTAACAAGTTCTTTAAAAAGGCAGCAGCAAGCATCATGGAAACCGATTTGGATACTAGGTCTGAACCAAAATGTAAAGTTGTGCACAAGCACCACGAATCTGGCGCGATTTATGGATTGGGTTTCATCGGCGCGGCCATTTACTTCATCAGCACGGCCACCACGTTTTGGATAGGCGTGCTGGGTTTTTTGAAGGCTTTTGTCTGGCCGGCTTTCCTGGTCTACGAAGCGCTGAAGGTGCTGTACTAAAGCCAGCGCAATACACCGGGTTGCTCATCTGTCACTCTTGAGCGCTGTTGAACGCTTGTCACCCTGGTCGAGGTCGAAGGGTCTTTAAGTAAGCAGTTTTGTCCATCATCGCGTAAGCAATCATTCGTCATCAGGAGGAGCATAGCGACGCCTGGGAGGGTGCGATATGCCTTTCTGCCCACCGGCATACTTAGCACCAACAAGGTGGTAGCACAATAAAACTCAGGCAGACTGCCACGACCCTTTGCCTTCAACCCATGAAAAGTCATAGAATTCAGCAGTGGCAAAGGGTCTCGCAGCGACTGTCAGGTAGGGTACGCAACAATTCCCATTGTCACTAAGGACCGGTCCATTGTTTGTCACCCTAGCACACGTGAAGGGTCTTGTTTTTCGTCCCTCGGTTAAGATTCTTCACTGCGTTCAGAATGACATTTTTGTTGTCACCCTGAGCAGCGCGAAGGGTCTTTCATTGCTACGTTCAAGATTCTTCACTGCGGCCCATACCCTTCAGGGTATCCGAACGACTGAATACCCCGTCAGGGAGATTGCTTCAGTCGCTGGCGCTCCATCGCAATGACGAACCAACGCCACCGCGGCAAGGAGCAACGATCTCCTTGCTGGTGGATCCTATCACCCTGAGCAACGCGAAGAGCCTTGTTTTTCGTCCCTCGGTTAAGATTCTTCACTGCGTTCAGAATGACATTTTTGTTGTCACCCTGAGCACACGCGAAGGGTCTTGTTTTTCGTCCCCAGGCCAAGATTCTTCACTGCGGCCCGTACCCTTCAGGGTATCCGAATGACTGAACACCCCGGCAGGGAGATTGCTTCAGTCGCTGGCGCTCCTTACTTCGTACCAAGCAGTACTAATGATGAATCGTTCATCATCGCCATATCCCGTCCGGCGGAGGCTTATGGTATATTTTAAGCACCACTTCGCGCTCAGGAGCAGCTATTCATGTTCATTGCCATTGAAGGTGTCATCGGCGTCGGGAAAACTACACTTGCCCGTTTCGTCCATTCCGCTTTTTCCGCCGACCTGCTCCTGGAAGTCTTTGAGGAAAATCCTTTCCTAAGCGATTTTTACAGCGACCGCAGCCGCTACGCCTTTCAAACCCAAATTTTCTTCCTGCTTAGCCGCTACCAACAGCAGCACCGCGTCATCCCGGATACCCTGGCAGCTGGCCGGATGATCATCTCCGATTACACCTTTGAAAAAGACGCGCTCTTTGCCGGTATCAACCTGGTTGGCGACGAACTGGCAATGTACCACCGCGTGCATGCAGCCCTGGCGGAAAAAATTCCCCAGCCGGACCTGGTGGTCTATCTGCGCGCCAGCACAGAAACGCTCATGCAGCGCATTGCTCACCGCGATCGCCCCTATGAGCGCGGAATGGACCGCGACTACATCGATGAACTCAACCAGGCTTACGAGGCATTCTTCGCGCACCACCGCTGGGAAGGCCGCCTGCTGCCGATTGAAACGGACACCCTGAACATCGTCGCCCGTCCGGACGACCTGAATTATGTCATCAACCGCATCCGGCAGACGCTGCGCATCGCGCCATATCAGGAACAGCTGCCCCTGGAAAGCTGAAAGTAGAGGAATTGTGCACATCACCCGGGAATTACTGGTCAAGTTTGCCAGGGAGTACGTCGCGAAGAAAACGCGCCCGTCGAACGACATCGTCGCCGTGTACCTCACCGGTTCCGTCCTGACCGAAGACCCCTTGATTGGCGGCAGCACAGATATCGACCTGGTGGTCGTGCACAAGGAAAACCCTCTCTTTGAGCGGGAGGTGCAGCGCATCAGCTATGAAATCTCGCTGGACGTGCAGCATCACCACCAGTCTTTCTATACCTTTCACCGCCGCCTGCGCCTGAACCCCTGGCTGGGTTTCGCCCTGTGCGACCACAGCTCTATTCTGTATGACACCGACCATTGGATGGAATTCATTCAGGCTGGCGTCAGCGCCAACTTTAAAAGCCCCGAGATCGTGTACGCGCGCGGGCAAGCTGCCGCCGAAAAAGCCCGTCAGCTTTGGTTTGAATTGGAGGACCCGCAGGAACTGCCTTTTGGACTGTGGACCGACCTGTACTACAAGGCGGTTGGCAGCGCCGCCAACGCAATAGCCATCCTCAACGGGCCGGCTCTTACCACGCGGCGCATGCTTCTGGAATTTCCCGCGCGTGCGGATGCGCTCGGGAAGCTGGAACTTACCGGCGAGCTGCTGCAGCTCATCAGCCGCGCCCCGATTAACGCTGAGATCTTGAACACCTGGCGCCCGGCGTGGGAAAACGCGCTGACCGCCGCCTCAAAGCTGCCCGACTGCCCGCCCAACCTGCTGCCGGCCCGTAAAGCCTACTTTGTGAACAGCTGCGCCGCGATGGTGGAAAGCGGAACTGCCCACGCCGCGCTTTGGCCGATGGTGGAGACTTGGCGGCAGGCGGATCAACTCCTGGCTGATGCGCCCGCCCAGCAGGAAGCCTGGCAAAAGTTTCTGGAAACGCTGGGTTTTAACCCCACAATCAAAGATGAACAGATTGAACGTCTGGACCGCTTCCTGGAAAATGCCGAAGCAGCTTTGGCTGGCTTGAAAACAGAGTACGGCCTTTAACTGCAACTTTATCCTCACTTTTCCACTCTTTCTGTGGATAAGTGCCAGAAAACTGTGGATAAGTCTGCGGATATGTGAATAACTCGAGCAAATTTTCTATGTTCATCAGGATAAATTGTTGAAAATTCGGCTGGATTAAAGTCCGTGGAAGGATGTTTATCCACAAACTTCTTTTTTACCCACAAATTGACCGCTGCCGCTCCACAAGCCAGATTTTTTCCAAAGCACGGTTATATCGGCATATCTTCCGTCTCAACGGGACAAAGTCCCCTGCTTATCGGGTCTTCCAGCCTTGAAACCCTCCTCTATCCACATTTCCACAGTCCCTACTGCTATTTCTACTTAATTAATTACTTAACGAATATAGCTATGTTATAAGAATTAAAAACACGACAGCACAAACAAGCTGCCGTGTGAAAATCACGTCTGGGATACGCTAAAGGCTGACTTCCGTTTTACCCATCAGCCTATCCTGAACAAGCTGCACGACCTGGCTGATATGCGCGCTGCTGGAAACCAGATTGAGATTGTCACTCGGAATGATCAGCACCGGGCACTGGGTAAAAGACGCGATCCACTCCTCGTACAGGACGTTCAGTCGCTCCAGGTAGCTGCGCGAAATACCGGCTTCAAAACCGCGTCCGCGCGTGTTGATGCGCTCCAAAAGCGTGCCTACCGAGGTGCGCAAATATACCACCAGGTTGGGCGGCGGCAGCAGGTCAATCAAAATGCGATACAGGTCCTGGTAAACACCGTAATCGCGGGTGCTCATATCCTCCTGCAGGTATAGGTTGCGGGCAAAAACCTCCGCGTCCTCATAAACCGAGCGATCCTGCACCACCGAGCCTTCGGCATCCAGCAGCTGCTTATGGATGCGCAGTCGGCGGGTGAGAAAATAGAGTTGGGAATGGAAAGACCAGGCTTCCATATTGCGGTAAAAGTCTTCCAGATAGGGATTGTCGTTTACCGGCTCAAAAAAAGGCTTGAAGCCGAGCCTTTCGCTCAAGATCTGAACCAGAGTGGATTTCCCCGCGCCGATATTACCTGCCACAACAATGAATTTATCCATGCTGCCCGCTTTCCGAACCAGGTGAGTTAGCTGTAGTATAAACGTAATTAAGGGGAAAATCAGCGCAAATCCGGATGTTTTGGTTTAGGATTCTGCCGGCACGCTCTGCGGGTTCACGCGGATGCTCGGCACCAGCAGAACAGCCCCGGCATTCAGGGCCGCGGCAGCCAGGCAAACCAGCCAGAAGCTGCTCTGATACAAAGCCGGGCTGAATAGAGGTCCCAACATTCTGCCAAGCGAGAGAGCCGCCATCAGAAGCGAAAGCACCGCCGCGCGGGCATGGGGTAAAATCTCGCTGACCATGGTCATCAGGCTTATCAGCGCAAATTCAAAACTGACATAAAAGAGCGCCAGCCCTGCCAAGGCAAGGCCGAAGGAGACTCTGGTGAGGGGAAGAACCAGCGCCACAAGTCCGTTTAAAATGAGTGCCAGCCGCATCGCGCGGTGTTTGCCAATTTTATCGAGAACTGCAACAGAGAGAAGTTCCGAGCCCAGTTCGGAAGTGCCGATTATGACCGAGGCAATAGCCAGCGCGGCAAAGTCCAGACCAAAATTATCTTTAATCCAGACACTGAAGGTCAGATTTATCATCTCGTTCGCACCGGTGGAGAAAATTCCGGTTAGCGCGGCAGCCAGCGCCGGGAAATAACACAGCGCTTTGACGAGATCTGCCAAACCGGATGTACCTGTTGAGGCCGGCGTGCGTTCTACCGGGATCAGCAGCCACAGCACTGCCGCAAGTAGCGCTCCGGCGATGGCAAGCGTACTGAAGGGTGTGACCCAGCTGCCCTTTTCGAGGAGGAATCCCAGCACCGGCACCCCGATGATGAACCCCAACGACCAACTAAGCTCGGTGATGGATAGGACCGTGCCGCGGCGCTCAAAAGGGACCTTGTCTCCCAGATAGGCTTGCATGGACGGGATGAAAATGCCGTTGCCCATGCCGAACACCGAAAGACCAACGACAAAACCGAGGAAGTTTTGTCCGACAGCCGTAATCCCGCAGCCGATAAAGAATAGAACGGCACCAAGCATCAGGCCGTTTTTCCTATCTTTCGCGTTTGCCAGGGAAGCCAGAAAAGGGTTGAAAACCCCCAATGCCGAACGGATGGAAAACGCGATGCTGAGATCTGCCAACTGCATGCCCATGCCAGCCGCGAAGAGTGGCAGCAGAGGATACACCATGCGATAGCCGGAGTTGATGACTGTGCGGGTGAGCGTAAACAGGAAAATTTGAGCCCTAGTACGCGGGGAAATGGCTTGGGTCATTTGGCGGGAAACTTGTCAGGGCGGAGGGAAAATTATGCCGGACTGACAGCCTGGTCCAGCATGTCCTGCAGCGAGGTACTCTTGAGCTGCGAGATGATCAAGTCTTCGGTTTCTTTCCAGAATTTAAGGTACGGGCAGGTATCCGCGAGTGGGCAGGCTTCCGGATCTTCCGTGCAGTGGATCAGATTGATCTTGCCGTCTATCGTGGTCACAATATCGTAGATGGAGATTTCCGCTGGACTTCTGGCCAGCATGATACCGCCCCGCGCGCCGCGGCGGGTCTTGATCAAGCCCGCTCCTACCAGTTCGGAATTTATTCTGGAAAGAAAAATGCGGGAGATTTGCATTTCTTCCGCAATGACGTTGGATGGTGTCAGGCGGTTTTGCCCGTTCCGGGCAATATAAAGCATAGACCGCAGCGCGTAGTCCGCCTGATTGGTAATTTGCATTGCCATAGTATGTCCGTTTCCAACTGATCACCTGGAGAACCAGGCGTAACTTGCCCACTTTTTCTTTGGGCAGTAGTAGCGTTTGATTAGTTACAACGCAAGTACTATTTTACCGCAACTATACGAAGTTCTCGGCCGTCAGTTATCGCCTCCACCCAGGTCCAGTCCACCAGTGCGATGAGAGATCTGCTTTCAGGGTCCCGTGCGGGATTTGTCAAGGGGGGCGGCCCGACAGTCAGAAGAATTGGCACCTCGGGCAAATCCTGCGCAAACGCGCCAATCCACAGGCTGGCTGGCTCCTGGCTGGCGGCAGCTTCGTACTGGATGAGCGCTGAAAAATTGCCGCTCTGCAGGCGCAGTCCCTTAAGGGAGTCCTTTCCAAGCTCGAAACCGATCGAAGCACCCGGGTCCAGGAGCAAAGAGTCCTCCGCTTGCAGCCTGCGCTGGAGCACGCCCGCGCTTTGAAAGGCTGTGTACAAGCGGCGCGTGGTTTGCAGCCGCTCCGGGTTGCAAGCCCAGTAAACCGCCCCGATGCGAACGCTTTCGTTCAGGCCAAACAAGCCCTGCACGTCATCCCGTCCGCAAGCCGGAATGACCAGCGCGTCCAGTTCGCGCTGGAAGGGCGGCAATGCGCGTCCCAACTGCTCCGAGAGCGAGGTAGAGGGCAGCGCGCCGCCCACCAGCAGGTAGCGTCCGCCTGCGCCGCGCACCAGCAGCACGGGCTGCTCCGGGCTGTTAAGGGCGCGCAGGTGCAGTCGGCTGTCTGGCGCGTGGGCAACAGCCATCCAGACCAGTACTGCCAGGCTTGCGCCAATAATTCCAAGCGCTGTTGGGCGGGCAAACGCTTTGGCGGGTTTGTGTTTCAGCGGCAGCGTCAGACTGAGTACCAATGCCCAGGCTGCCAGCACCCAAAAGAAGCTGAAAGGTGGGAAGCGCCAGGCGCTTGGGAGTAAGTCCGCCAGCCAAACCACTACATGGTTGGTATACGCGGCGGGCAGCCAGGCAAACCAGGCGAGCAATTTCCCGAGGGTTAACGCAAGCAAGCCTCCGCCCAGCGCCAGCATGCCCAGCAGCATGACCAGCGGCTGGGCTGGCAGCACCAGCGGGTTGGCAAGCAGAAAGAGGGGCGAGGCTTCCTGAAAATGGTACACAATCAGGGGCAGGGTAAAGGCTTGCGCCGCGAAGGTGGTCAGCAGGTATTCGCCTGCTGTGCTGCTCAGGCGCAGGGCGGCAGCCTGCCCAATGCGTGCCTCCAGCCAGCGCTGCAGGCGGGCTTGCATGGGGGCGCTAAACAGGATCATCCCCAATGTGGCCGCGACTGAAAGCTGGAAACCGACATCCCACGGGAGATGGGGGTTAAGGGCCAGCATCAGGCATACTGCCAAGCCCAGGCTGTTCAGACCGCTGCCGCGCCGGTTAATCGACGCGCCCAGGATCCCAAGCGAGCCCATCAGCGCCGCGCGCAGCACCGACGCGCTTGCCCCGACCAATACCGTGTAAAACGCCAGGGTCAGAATTGAGAGCGCGCCTCCCCGCCAGGCTCCCAGCTTGCGCGTGAAGAGTTTTGTAATCAAACCTGCCAGGACGGCCATGTTGAAGCCGGAGATGGCGATGATGTGCGCGGTGCCGGTCAGGGCGTAGGCTTGCTCCAGCTCTTCGGAGATTCCGCTGCGGTCGCCGAGCAAAATACCGCGCAGCAGGGAGCTTTCCGGCTCCGGGAAAATATGCCGCGCGACAGAGAGCGAGCGGTCTCGCAAGCGGTAAACAGCGGCAACCAAAGGGCTGCCTTGCTCGCGCTCCAACAGCTCCACGCGCGCGTATTGGCTGAGCGCCGTGATGCCCTGATGAAACAAATACGTCTTGTAGGAAAACGAGCCGCTCTCACTTGCTTCCGTGAGTTCCCCGCGAATGGAAAGCAGGTCGCCGTAGGCGTACGCGCTGCCCGGCATGGTCCGCAGCAGGATTTTGCCGCGCACAGCCCCTTGGTCGGCTGCTTCCACCTCCGCGGAAAGCGGATTTAAGGCTTGCACGCGCACCACCAATTCCTGCCCGTTTTCCCAGGCTGCGGGCGGCTCGCTCACCACGCCCTGCACTTCCACTGCGCCTTTTCCGACGTAGTAGCCGACCTGCCCGGGAGCACTCAGCGGCAGGGAAAGCTGGTACAAAAGCGCCACCAGGCAAAAGCCCGCCGCGAGCAAAGTTAACGGCACTTCCTTGCGCGGCTGCAAGCGGGAAACCCTTTTTGCCTGCCAAAGCACTCCCAAAACGCACAAACCCAACAGGCCCGCCCACCACTGCAGCGGAAGCCTGAGCCAGCTTGCCCCCAGCGCGCCGCACAGCCCAGCGCAGGCCAGCCAAAAGAAGGGCATAAACGCGGGGATGTGGACTTGTGTTGGGTCAGGGTTGGTTGGCGGGGCCGGCACGGCGGGGTTCATTCTGGGTCAGCTCGGGTCTCAGGGCTTTATGTCGCCTGGTAAATCCGGGCTGATAAATTCCAGCAGCAGCTCAAGCGCTTTTTGCGCGAGCATTTCCTTGTTGGCGACCCGGTCGCCTGTCAGCAGCAAATGGCGGGACCATTCCTTGCCGGCTGCCGCAAGTCCGACCCAACTGGTGCCAACCGGCTTATTCGGGGTGGCTCCGCCCGGCCCGGCGATGCAGGACACGGATAGGGCAAAATCAGTTTTGAACAGTTCCCTTGCCCCGCGCGCCATTTCCAGCACGGTCTCGCTGCTGACCGCGCCGTATTTTTGCAGGGTCTCCCAGCGCACGCCCAGAAGCGCCACCTTGGCGGCATAGGCGTAGGCAACCACCCCGCCGATGTAGTATTCCGAGGAGCCCGGCACGTTGGTGATGCGGTGGCTGATTAGTCCGCCGGTGCAGCTTTCCGCCAGCGCCAGCGTCCATTTATGACCGGAAAGGATTTTGCCAATCCGCGCTTCCAGGCTGGGCGCGTCCGCTACCTGACGCGCCGCGGCGGGGAGCCTGCCGGATGAGTCCAGTTCCTTCCAGGTTTCCGTCAGGCGGTTCCGGCGGATGTACTCGGCAGCTGCCGGGCTGAGCCAACCTTTCTGCACCAGGCGCTCGGGTTCTGCGCCGTCCTCCAGTTCCCGCCGGATTTCAGAGGAAGATATCTCAGGGGCCGAGACCTCGTCGAGCAGGATGATTTGCGCGCCTTTTGCTTCCAAGCTGGCGATGAACTTCAGGTTTGGCGTGAAGCCTTGCCGCGGGCAGACCACGAGCGCGGTCAAGCGCAGGAACTCATCCAGGTTGAACCAATGATTGAGGGATGGGTCCTCACCGGAAAAGCTGTCCGTTCCGAGCAGGAAAGCGAGGCGCAACGCGGGGTCGCTTTGTTCGCGCAGGCGCGCAAAGGTCTCCGCGCTCAGGTTCGGGCGGTGGCTTCCGCGCGCGATTTCCTCTTCCAGCCTGCTGACCGAGACGCGTTCAACAATACCTGACAGTTCGCGGGCGATATCACCGGCAGCCAGCTGGCAGAGCTCAAAGCGGTGCTCATAGGTGAGCGGCAGGGAGCGTTTGACGGCGTCCCGGGTGTTGTGGTGCCGGTAGACCGGCAAAATCATTACTTCGCGCACTTGCCAGCCGCGCCGGTCCAGCGCGCGCGCCGCTGAAGTGATTAAGACGCTGTGGCCTCTGTGAAACGGGTCTGCCGAACTGCCGAAAACGAGAAGAAGCGGCTGCTTAGCGCTCATAATTCCTCTCCCGTGCTTGACTCCAGATTGTCCAGTTCATTTAACCACAGCGCGCCGCTGGCGTCCGCCGGCATCACCCAGCCGCCGCGCGCGGAAAGTGATAGCGCGGTCACGCGCGGACCTTCCGGACCAGCAGAGCGCTTGAACTGCTGGCTGAAGAAGCGCCGGTAAAACAGCCGCAGCCAGATTAGAATCTGCTGCGGGGAGTACTGCCCGGCAAAGGCGCCGACCGCCAGGGGATAGACCTGCCGCGGGGAAAGCCGATTAACAAGGCTGTGGTACAGGAAGAAGTCGTGCAGCAGGTAAGGACCTAACACCGTTTCCGTCTCCTGCGGGCTGCTTCCGTCCGCGCGGACCGGCAAGAGCTCCGGCGAAATCGCAGCGCTGCACACGCTTGATACAGCGGCTGCGCCTTCTTCCCCGAAAAGTTCCCGTCCCGCCCAGGCCAGCACGCGTAGCACAAAGGTTTTGGGCAAGCCGGCGTTCACGTGGTAATTGGATATCTGGTCGCCCGCGAAGGTGCACCAACCCAGCGCGATTTCCGAGAGGTCGCCGGTGCCGACCATCAGCGCATTGTATTGGTTGGCTAAATCCAACAGAATTTGGGTGCGCTCCCGCGCCTGCCCGTTTTCGAAAACGAGGTCAACCAAATCCAGCGGGTGCCCGATATCCCGCAGGTGGCTTTCGAGCGCGCCTGTAATTGGAATTTCGCGCAAAGTTACCCCGCACAGGCGCGCCAGCCTCTCCAGCCGCTCCCGGGAGGAATGGGTGGAGCCGGGACCGGGCATGCTCAGCGCGCGAATGTCTTTCGGGTCCAGTTGCATTATCCGGAAAGCCTGCCAGCACACCAGCAGCGCCAGGCTGGAATCCGCGCCGCCGGATAAGCCCAGCACGACCCTGCGCAGCCCGATGTGGCGCAGCCTGCCAACCAAACCAGCGCTTTGAATGGCAAAGGCGGCCGCGCACTGCGCTTCGGGCTGACGCGAGGACAGGAATGGGGTTTGGCTGAGCGGCTGGGGCGGTGTTTCGGCGGTTTGTTCGGCCGCTTTGCGCGTGGAGCTTTTCCGGGAGCTAATCTGCGCGCAGGCAATCTGCGTGGAGAACTGCAGCGGCTGTGTTTCCGCGAGGGTATCGCCGTTATGCTGGATGCCGGCTTTCCCACTAAAAACCGCTTCAGCCGTGGATTCGCACGGTCCGCAGGAGGCATACGCCCAGATTGCCCGGGAATTGCCGCGCAGAGACCGGCGCGTTTCCGGGGTTTCGTTGGCAAGCGCCAGCGCGGGCAGGGCGCAGGGGTTAAGTAATAAACCTACGCGCATGTCAAGCATTAGATTATCGCTCCGCCCGATGCAGACCTGCACCCTTTGCGGGTATAGTTCTGGCAGGATCAGGCTCAGATCCGCCGCTGCCGGCACGCTTTGCCCAAGCAGTTCCGCCTGCGTGTCCGGAAATTCGCCGCCCGCGCTGAACCAGCGGCTCGGGAAGCTGGAGAGCAGGTCAAGCGGCTCCCGCTCCAGCGAAAGCCCAACCGGACCGGACGGACCCAGCAGGACGGCGGCGTTGTAAAGGCGGTTTACGTGCCGGAACGGCAGGCCGACCAAGGCCCAGGTTTCCAGGCTGCGGCAGCTTGCCGCAACGCGCTCGAGGGCTTTCAAAGCGCTTTCCACCAGCAGGGGCTGCAGAAATAAATCGCCGCAGCTGCAGCCGGTCAGGCATAGTTCGGGGAAGAGCGCCAGTCGCGGAGCGGGGCTAAGAGAGGCGCTTTGTTCCAGCGCGCGCAGGATTCCCCGACAGTTAAAGTCCACATCGGCTGGGCGCAGATCCGGGACGATGACCGAGAGATGCAGGCCGTGCCAGGTATGTTTAGGTTGGGTCGCGGTAGAGCTTTCCACAGCAGATTTCCTTGATTAGCTTAATCATAACAAGCTTTTCAGGGTATCGTGCTGATTTTCGTTTGCGAATGACTGGAAAGACGCTGTCGGTGCGGATATTTATTCCTGGTCAAGGTAGGACTGCAGCCGACGCACTTGCTCCGCTACTGCCCGTTTATCCTCGCGGAAGTACTCCAGGGTCAACCACGCTGGTTGGGTTCGCTCCAGCGCCCAATCCAGCAAGTGGTAATCTTCATCCGTAAGCGTTTCATGCGCGTCAAAAAGACGCCCGTCTCTTCCAGTTCGTACGCCTGCCAGGTGTATCTGCGCGGTTTTTTCCAGCGGCAGCCCGGAAAGGTAGGTTTCGGGGCTTATCCCGCGCGCCTGCGCGGCGATGCGCGCGTGCGCCAGGTCAAGCAGCAGATGGCAGCCTGTTTCTTCCAGCACACTCTGGAGCACAGCGGGGTCGCTTTCAAACAGGTAGCGCTTTGGGTGCAGGGCGGGCATGTTTTCCAGGATGAGCGGTATATCAGTGCTGCGCTGCAGCCACTTGACGTCGCGGATAAAGCCGCGCACGGATAAACCAGGCAGCGGACCGGGCAGCAGCCTGCCGCGGCGCATGTAGGCATTGGTCCACAGCCAGGGCAGCGGCGCCAGGTGCACGGAAACATGCGGCGATTGAGGGCAGGCTTGTAAGTAATCCTGCAAATGTGCCAACCAACTTTGAGTGCGGTGAAAGCGCCCCGGGTGAAAATGAAACGCCAAATCAGAGAATTGCACGCGGGCTTCGGCTATCAGGCTGAGCGGCAGATTGTCCACCCATTCCACAGCGTCCACTTGCAGCTCGCCCGCCTGGATGAGCGCGAGCGCTGCTTCGGAGTGGTTGATGGAAAATTTCATAGACATTTCTCTGTTTCAATTTGCGAGAGCTGCTGGTGCAGGACGCGTGAAAGCGCAGCAAATTCGGGCGTATAACGCATTTCCTGCCGGCGCGGTCTGGGCAAAGGCACGGCCAACTCCAGGCTGATTTTTGCCGGTCGGCTGGTGAGGACCAGCACACGGTCTGCCAGGTAAAGCGCTTCGGAGATGGAGTGCGTGACCATCACAATCGTTTTACGTTTGCTGCCCCAGATGCGCAGGAGTTCTTCCCCCATGCGCTCGCGGGTGAGCGCGTCCAGCTGCCCGAAAGGCTCGTCCAGCAGCAGAATTTCCGGGTCCTGCACCAAAGAGCGCGCGATGGCGACGCGCTGCGCCATGCCGCCGGAAAGCTCGTGCGGGTAGTGCTTCTCAAAGCCGCGCAGGCCCACGAGGTCAATCATTTCCCGGGTACTTTGCTGGATTTCAGCCTGGTTTTTTCCTGCTAATTGCAAAGGCAGGCTGATGTTGTCGTACAGGTTGCGCCAGGGCATCAGGTTGGGCTTCTGGAACACCATACCGGTCAGGCTGCCGCCTTTGTTTTGCTGTGGAAAGAGAATCTGACCGGATGTGGGTGAAAGCAGCCCGCCAATCGCGCGCAGGAGCGTGCTTTTACCGCCGCCGGAAGGTCCAATCAGGCACACGAAGGAATTTTCTTCCACCTGGAAGGACAGATTATCCAGAACGTCCAGGCTGCCGTCGCTTTCAACAAAGCTGATGGTCAGCCCACGCACATCCAGGACGGTTTCAGGGGAGGAAGCTGCCGTCATACGCGCCTTTTAGGTCCACCGCCCGGCTCATCAGGCCCAGTTTCAGCAGCACAGATTGCATATTTTCCCAACGCGCGGTGTGGTCCTCGTTGGTGGGGTACACATCCCACAGCTTGATGGACTCCTCCAGTACCTGTTTCTGGACTGCCTGGTCCGCTTCCGCCAGGTTATCCACGTATTTTTCGCAAATCACATAAGTCTCATCCGGGTTTTCTGCCGAGAATTGAACACCCTTGAGCAGCGCGCCGAGCACCGCCCGCACCAGCTCTGGGTCCTCTTTAATGGTGCTTTCGTTAGTGACCAGACCATTACCGACCAGGTCAATGCTGTCCGCCACGCGCAAGGTATTGATGGCGTAGCCCATGGCGCGCAGTTGGGAAGGTTCGTTGGACAGGTAAATCACCGCCGCGTCCACAACCCCGCTCACCAGCGATTCCACCTGGGTATATCCGATGGACTGCAGGGTGTAATCGCTGTCCTGCAAACCCTCGTTTTGCGCGAACGCTTCGAAGCCAATATAGTTCGCCCCGTACAAACCCGGCAGACCAATCGTCTTGCCTTTCAGGTCCATCGGGGTCGTGATGTTCTTATCCGCCAGCGAAACAATGCCGACCGGGAATTCCTTGTACCAGTTGTAAACCGTCACCACAGGCAGCCCCTGGGCGCGCCCCATCAACACTTGTTCGCCCGAGGCAATCATAAATTGCTGGTTGCCGGAGCCAACCAGCGCGATGAGGTCCGCTTCGTTCCCATAGTTAAGCGTCACGTTTAGCCCCGCGTCCGCGAAATAGCCGTTTTCAATGGCAGCATAAAAAGGAGCAAACTGGACGTTGGGGATATAGGTCAGGTTCAGGGTTACGTCGCGCAGGTCTGCGTTTTCCGCGGGTTTGCCGCCTGCGCAGGCAGTCAGCAGCAGAGCCGCCAGAATAAAAATCAGGGTTAGACGTTTCATAAAAGTATGCTCACTCTCTACGCGTTTTGCCGCCAGGTCTGCCAGGCCAGCAGGCGCGACTCCAGCAGAAGGATTAAACCATAAAGTGAGGCTGCCAGCATCATCAAGGTGAGCACGGCCACAAAAACCAACGCCGTATCGTACTGCCCTCTGCCGACGTTAATCAGGAAGCCTAAACCGCGGTCCGACCCGACCAGTTCCCCGACAATCGCGCCGATGACCGAAAGCGTGGCGCCCACGCGCAGGCCGCCCAAAAAGACAGGCAGGCTGGCGGGCAGCTCCAGGTAGCGCAGGGTTTGCCCCGGGGAAGCCTTAAATGAGCGCATCAGCTCACGCAAGTCCTGCGGCACTTCCCGCAGACCGACCAGGGTATTCACCAGCACCGGAAAAAACACGGTGAGGGCGCAAATAAGCACTTTGGAAAATAGCCCGGGTCCGAACCAGATGACCAGCAGCGGCGCAATGGCCACGATAGGCACCGACTGGCTGGCGACGAGATACGGAGAGGAAAAATTCTCAGCGCGCGGATGCTTGGAAAGGAAATAACCCAGCATCGCGGCGCTCAGGCTGCCGATCAGCAAGCCTAAGAGGACTTCCAGAAGCGTGAAAGACAGGTGCCGCCAGAGCAGACCGTTTGAGAGCACCTGCAGGAATTTTTTCCAGACGACCGCGGGCGCTGGAAGGATGAAACCAGGCAGCTTCAGCAGCATCCAGAGCAGCTGCCAGACGATAATGCCTGCGGCAGCAGCGAGCAGGACCGTTAGGAGGCGGCTGCTGCCCAGGCGTTTGGGCGGGGCATATCGTCGTTTTATTTCAGTCAGATTTTTCATTATGAATTATGTAACAGAGTATAAAAAAATAAGTGGCTTAAGTCAATTGAATCGCTTTGCGCTGTCCGGGCTTGTGGTGAGGAATGATACGTCGCTGCGACTGCTTGCGTACGAAGCAAGCAGCGACAGCGATTGAAGCAATCTCCCTCACGGGCAATGGGGAGGAATTGTGTACACTTAGGTATTGCTTCGCAAGCCCGGGATGGCGCAACAATTGTCATTCTGAACGAAGTGAAGAATCTGTTCATTTGTAGGGAAGATCCTTCGCAAGCCCGCGATGACGGTCCGATTCGTCATTAGCCCCCGCTGCTGAGATCGCACAAGAGTTGGATTCACTTAAAGGGGGCGCAGCAATCTGCCCTCCTGTTTAGTGCAATAGCGGAGGATATGTTTCAGAAGCTATGTTACTTCGTATTAACCAGGTCATTAAAGGCAGACTGCCACGACCCTTTGCCATTAATGGAATGCTGAAGCAACCATTAACAGCGGCAAAGGGTCTCGCAGTGACCGGAGAAAGGGGGCGCGGTAAACCGTCTTTGTGCCAGCAGGGAGATCGCCGCGCTGCGGCCAGCACCCTCGGGTATCGCAATGACGGTCCGATTAGTCATTAGCCCCCGCTGCTGGGATTGCACAAGAGTTGGATTCACTTAAAGGGGGCGCGGCAATCTGCCCT
>DIXT01000007.1:20055-20319 GCA_002436085.1 Anaerolineaceae bacterium UBA6073 | reverse complement strand
GAGCAGAGGTAAAAGTAGGGTTGTTGTATTCGGGCAAGAGGAGGATCGTCAGCGATCGTTTTTGCTGTGAGAACAAGGTTGTGATGACCCAAATTGGCGGGTCCAACGAGACATGGCAGATCAAATTACGTGAGCTGGCTGATCGCCATTTTGATCTCAACCAAACCAACTACCTGGTGGTTGGCGGTGATGGAGCAACCTGGGTGAAACACAGCTTTGACTTGCTCAACTTGCCTCAATTCCCGGTGCTGGATCGTTTCCACG
>DIXT01000007.1:0-19893 GCA_002436085.1 Anaerolineaceae bacterium UBA6073 | reverse complement strand
ATTCCCTTTCCAGGATTGTCTTTCACAAGCCTAAGATGGACAGCAAACATAGTCCTGCCACACAAAAACCTGCAACTTCGACTTATCAACCTATCTCCGCTTCTATGCCAATATTTCATTCTTCAGAGGCATCTAAAGAGTGGGTACAATTACTGAAAAACAGGATGAATAGAGAACTCTCCTTGACTGAACTTTTCTAATCTATGCAAATATGAAACAGTATCAGATATGAAATCTATTAGAAAACCGGACTGGAGGCAGTGCGCGGCGGGCTTTCAGCTGCGTTCAGGCCTTTTCATTAGGAAGCAAACCGCGCCGCTGCCTGGAGCCGGGCTCGGGCGGGGGATAAGCCTGGATAAAGCGGTCCACGCGCGGCATGAATACGTGCTCAATGAAGGCTGCAAACCCCTTGGAGCGCTCTCCGCCTCCCTGGCTGGCATGGCAGGCGAAAGCGCGGGTTTGCGCATCGGCGCTGTCGGCATAGTTTACGCGCGCATGGGTCGGGAAGCGGTGCGAGGCGATGGCAACCAGGTCGATATCTCCGTTTGCGCCGGCTTTGCGCGGGTTTTTTCCGCGCAGGCGGGTCATGAAAATTGCGGCACGCAGAAAACCCAGCGGCATGACGTGGTAATACAGCCTGGTAAAAGGCCGGGCGCTCTGCGCGGGAAGTTCCGAGCGCAGCAAATGGAAAGCCTGGGTAGCCGCTTCGTGCACGCGGATATGGTCGGGGTGGCCGTAGCCGCCGAACGGGTCAAAGGTGAGCACGATATCCGGCTGAAGCGCGCGCATGTACTGCGCGATTTTTGTGACGACGTCCTCCAGCTTTTGGGCTGCCAGCGCCTGCGGGTGGGTGTTGTCCGGGGAGCCCTGCATGCCCGAATCGCGGTAGCCCAGTAAAATCACATCTTTCAGCCCGAGCGCTTCGGCAGAGCAGCGCAGTTCCTGTTCGCGCAAGCCGGCGACGGTCTGCCCATTCTGCAGGAAACGCGGGTCAACCATGCCGGCTTCCCCAAGCGTCGCGCAGATCAGGGTGACCTCGGCGCCTTGTTTCGCGTAGTGGGCTAAGGTGCCGCCCATCCCAAAGGCTTCGTCATCCGGGTGGGCAAGGACCGCAAGAATTTTTACTGGGGCGCTAAGTTCGTCTGTTTGCATCGGTTTTGGAAGGCTCCTGAATTTTAGGGTTTGTTGTCGGGGCGGTTCTTGAAGAATTGTTCCCACATGCGCACGTCTTCCGCGCTGAGCGGTTTTTCGGGAGCGACAGGCGCGGAGGGGGAGTCCAACGCGGCTGAAATCCTTCTGGCAAAATCGGCGGACGAGAGCACCTGCAGGTGCTGCGCGCGGGCGGAGGCCTGCACCATCCGGTCCGAACTGACCAGTGTGTCGTTTTTGGCACGCGCACCCTGTTTGCGCAGGTACGCCGCGATGGCAGCATCGGCTGTGCCAGGCTGCGGGACGAACACCGCGCGCACCGCGCCGTGCTTCTGCTCGCCGCCAAAGCCGGCCTGTGCGCGGTCAAAAAACACCAAAGCCCGGTCGCGCTCTACCCGGCAAAATCGGAGCAGCAAGTCAATTAACGCCTGCTCATCGTCCAGGTCGGAGAGGGAAAGCCCTTGAATGTGCGGGATAAGGTTGTGTCCGTCGATAATCCACTGCATGTGCTAATTTTACCGCCTGGCGGGCTGCCGCGCGGGCATTCCGGGGCGGCATAAAGGGTTTAATGAGGGATTTCTTGCGTAAAACCGGGTTGCGGGGGTGCTTGTGTTCCATGCTGGTCGCTGCGGAAGACTTCCGCAGTAAAAAACCCGTCTGGTTTGATGTGGAGATAGAAACTGGTTTGTTGGCAAAATGTTCGAAAACTGCCTCTGCGGAGAGGAAAAGCAGGGGCAGCAAAAAAACAAGCCGAATTCTGCTGCCGTGCCGCGCGCGGAAGTATAATTAGCGCGGACGACACCACCGGCAAGGAGCGGCATGTTCTGGTCTTACTGCGCTTACGTTTTGTTCATGCTCGGGGCGGTGCTGGGGCTGACCCGGCACGCAGCGGAGCCTTCGTTATGGTTTATCAGCATGGGCTGGGTGCTGCAGATGACCGTAATATTGCTGCAAGCCTTGGGTTCCCGGCGGGCCTTGCAGCCAGAACGCGCGGGCTGGCAAAAAGCGGCGCTGGGGTTTGCACTGGCGGCTGTGCCCGTGATGATTATTTTCAGACTGGAAGCCGACCTGAAACCTTTTTCGTTGCTGCTGGCGGCTGCCGCGCTGTTGTGGTCGCTGGCGCTGCTCAGAAACAAAGCATCCTGATTGCTGATATGGAGATTATGCGATGAAAAACGTTTTCGCTTCCACCCACCCATTGATTGCGGCCAAGCTGACCCGCCTGCGCGACGTGCAAACAGAGCCTAAAAAATTTCGGGAACTGGTGCGGGAAATGGCAGCCATGCTGGCGTATGAAGCCACCCTGGACCTGGCTGTGAGGCCTGTGGAGGTGCAAACGCCTCTCACCATGACGCAAGGCGTGGCGCTGACCGACCGAATCGGACTCGTGCCGGTCTTGCGGGCTGGCTTGGGGATGGTGGAAGGCGTGTGGGAACTGATGCCGGGCGCGGAAGTGTGGCACATCGGGCTTTACCGCGATGAAAAGACGCTCAAGCCGGTGGCATATTACAACCGCCTGCCGGTGGAACCCACAGTTTCGGTGTGCCTCATTTTGGACCCCATGCTGGCGACCGGCGGCTCGGCGGTCGCGACGGTGGATATCCTGAAGAAGTGGGGCGTGGGCAGGATAAAGTTCGTCGGCTTGATCGCGGCGCCGGAAGGGATTGCGCGGCTGCACGCCGCCCACCCGGACGTGCCGATCCATATCGCGGCGGTGGACGAGCGCCTGAACGAGCACGGCTATATTTTGCCCGGGCTGGGGGACGCGGGGGACAGGCAGTTCGGGACCTAAACCTCTTCGAGCGTTTTCGTTATACCCATGTGCTTTTACTAAATACGGGCATAGATTTCGGTATAACCGATAGCTATTGCCTAAAAACGCAAAAGTTTACGGTATAATGAAGTACAAAGAGGTGAATTATGATCCCACGCGATTCTTATATTCAAAAAATCCGGCCTTTCATCGGGAAAGATATTGTTAAGGTTCTGACCGGTATCCGTCGGTCAGGCAAATCTTCGCTATTGGAGCTGTTAAGGCTGGAACTGATTGATAATGGAGAGGATCAGTCCCAATTCCTGACCATAAATTTTGAGGATCTGGCTTATCAGGAACTCTCTGTTTCTGAAATTAACGAAACGATCAAAGCCTTTTGCTCTAAAAATCCGAAACAGAGTTATATCTTTCTCGACGAAGTACAAGAAATAACGGGATGGGAGAAGTTGGTAAATTCCCTGAGAGTAACAACCAACGCAGACATCTACATAACCGGATCAAATTCCAACTTGCTCTCAGGCGAATTAGCGACGCACCTTGCAGGGAGGTACATCGAAGTCCCCGTTGTTCCACTTTCCTACAAAGAAGTCAATGATTGGAATCGACAAATCTCCTCTACTCCCCTCCATCCTGACGAGCTTTTCCAGAGATACCTAAGATTGGGAGGGTTTCCATTTATCTATGCGTCGGAGTTGGACGATCGGGCAGCTTTGAGTTACTTACTGGATATCTACCAATCCATAATGTTGAAGGATATTGTCGCAAGATATGGGGTTAGGGATATAGACTTGTTGAATCGCGTGTTTCTCTACTTCTTTGCGAACTTGGCGCAAGTATTTTCCGGAAATTCCGTGGCTAACTTCCTGAAAAATGGAAAAAGATCTATCTCCTCAGAGACGCTTTATAACTATATTGCTTACGCTCAAGAAGCCTGTCTGATTTACCTGGTTCCACGCTATGACATTCAAGGAAAGCGGTCATTAAGTTTCCAGGAGAAGTTGTTTTTGGCTGATACAGGAATTCGGCAAGCAGTCTTTGGATACAACGAGCGGGATATCACCCAGGTGTTGGAAAACGTAGTCTTCCTGGATTTGTTGCGGAGAGGTTACACTGTCAATATTGGTAAAGTTGAAGAAAACGAGGTTGATTTTGTTGCGGTTCGCGCTGCGGAGCGAATGTACCTTCAGGTAAGTTACCTATTAGCAGATGAAAGCACAGTCGAAAGGGAATTCTCTGTCCTGGAAAGAATCAATGACAACTTTCCGAAGATTGTATTAAGTCTGGATAAGTTTGATCGCAGCCGTAATGGTATCCGCCATCAAAATATCATCGATTTTCTGCTTGAACTGTAGAAAGCTATTTTTCTTTTCAGACTAGCTGATAACTGGTTGCATCAGACTGCCTGTCCAAAACAACGCAAACATTCACACCGAAGTTGGTTGTAAACCACTCTCGATTTGTTGGATGTTTAGACTTTGCCATGGTAATGCTTTACGCTTGTAGCCTTCGCGCAATCAGTCTGTCCACCTTGCCCATGGCAAAAGCGGGCAGTTCCTCCGGCCGCACCCAGCGCACCGTCTGCGACTCCGGGGCGTTCTGACCGGGCAGCAAGGCGCATGCAAACGCGTGCAGTGTGATGCGGAAGTGCGTATAGGCGTGCTTATACATCCCCAGCGCTTCACCCACGCTGATTTCGGCGCCCAATTCCTCCCGGATTTCGCGCCGCAGGCAGGCGGGCAGGTCGGGGTCTGTATTTTCCAACTTCCCGCCCGGGAATTCCCACAAGCCGCCCAGCAAGCCTCCTTGCGGGCGCTGGGCAATCAGAACCTGGTCGCCCCGCTGGATGACCGCCGCTGTGACGGTATAGTGCGGGACGGCGGGCTTGGGTTTGCGCACGGGCAGTTCGCTTTGGCTGCCGTGCGCATAGGCCAGGCACTCCGACTGTAAGGGGCAGCGCGGGCACTCGGGCGCCTTGGGCTTGCAAACAAGCGCGCCGAGTTCCATGAGCGCCTGGTTATGGTCGCCCTGGCGTTCGCGCGAAAGAAAATGCCCGGCTGCGTCCCACAGGATTTTTTCGCCAGCCGGGGAGCCGACCGGATCACGCAGCTCCAGCAGGCGCGAGAGCACCCGGCGGATATTCGCGTCCAAGGCCGGAGCGGGGATTCCGAAAGCGATGGACGCAATCGCGCCGGCGGTGTAGCGCCCGATGCCGGGCAATTTTTGCAGGGCGTCCAAATCCGCGGGCAGCTGGCAGTCGTACTGAGCGCAAAGCAATTGGGCGCATTTGTGCAGGTTTCGGGCGCGGCTGTAGTAACCCAATCCTTCCCAGGCTTGCAGTACCTCCGCCTGGGAGGCTTGCGCCAGGCTTGCGAGGTCGGGGAAGCGCCGCGTAAAGCGCTCGAAATACGGGATGACGGTTTCCACCTGGGTTTGCTGGAGCATTATCTCGGAGACCCAGGTGCGGTAGGGGCTGATATCAGAACGCCAGGGCAATTGCCTGGCGTTTTGGTCGTACCATGCGAGCAGATGCGCCGCGATTTCGGACATCAGAGTTGGAACGCGCCTTTCTGGTGGATAATCTTGCAGGTGTAGTCCTCGACAAATTCCAGCAGTTGGTCGCGCAGGTTCAGCCATTCTTCGGAGTTCAACAGCTCGCGGGCTGCCTTGAGGTCGGGCAGACTGACCCCGACCATGATTTGCGGTTCATTCCCATACATGGTCACCCAAGCGTCGGTCAGGGCGAGCTCTTTGTGATTCATCCAGGGCAAAAAGCTGCCGACCATAAAGCCGTAGTACTCCTGTTCGGCGTTGGCTTTGATATTCCAGGTGAGAAGAATCTTGACGCTCATATGAGTCTAGGACATAATTTTTGGGTCAAGCGCGATGATGTGAGTTTCCTCTTCCGTAAAAGCGTTGGCGTTGGCGACTTTGTAGGATTCCAGGGTCTCGAGCTGGGTAATGCCCATCTCCTTCAGAAATTTACTGAGCGGGTCCAGGTTCAGCTTGGAATAGGGCGTGTCGTAGTACATCGGGATGACGATATTGGGCTCCAACATGCTGATGACCTCCGCGGCTTTGGCGGCGTTCAGGCTGGCGCCGTCTCCAATCGGCACAAGCGCGATATTGACCGAACCCATGGCTTCGACATCCGATTGTGTAGGGGAGTGCGAAACGCGCCCGAGGTGCGCCACGGTAAGCGTGCCAAAATCCATGATATACAGCGTATTACGCGGGCCGTCGGTCTCTTTTTTCTCGGACACGGTGTGCATGCCGGTGATGAACACCCCGCTGACCTCGTATTCACCGGGGCCGGAAATCACAAGCGGGTCGCCCTTGACTGTTTTGCTGTAGTTGTGCACCGGGTCGTTGCAGCTGACCGTGACGATTTCGGACTTGAGCTTGAGCGGGCCGTAACCAGCCACAGCCGCATCAAACGGATCCGTTACCACGGAGCCCTTGCCCCGCTCTGAAATCCGAAAACAGGAATGACCATACCAAACGATTTCCATCAAACCTCCAAAAACAATAAGCTGTGGAAACTTCCACGTTTTGATTATATCAGGTTGAATGCACGCCATTGCGGAGGCTGCTTTTAGAGTCGATGCTCGATGTGAGCAAAACCAGTTGGAATTCTTCCAGATTTCTACAAAAATCCCCTCCAAATTTTAAATGTCCCCTTGTGCAGGGGAAAAGTGGTGTTAAAATGTTTATGGATAAATAATTATTTTACGAATCCAAGTATCATTTGTAACGGTAGTTCGCTTAAAAAGTGGTCACGAGCTCTCCCAGCTCCATTTTGTTTCTCTAGCAATTGTTTCGCTTTCTTTCACAAGGAGATGCCGCTTAAAAAATACCAAGTCACTCTACCCGCATACCAGTTTCGTTTGTGTTTTCCCGTCGTTTTTAGCTTGTTTTCAATATTGGAAGGAGAAAGAAATGCACAAAAAGTCAACTTACAGAGTGTTAGCCCTGTTTTTGGCGGTTGGCATGCTCTTCAGCATGCTCAATATTGCCACGACTCCGGTTACTGCCCAGTCAGGGACTGAGCCAAATCTGGAGAAGGTGGAAGCAGAAGTTTTGGATGCGATTTCGACAAAAGGAGAAGCCGACTTTGTCATCGAAATGGCCGAAAAGGCTGATCTATCTGCAGCCTATGCAATTAAAGATTGGAGTGAACGCGGTTGGTTTGTGTACAACACGTTGAAAGAAACGGCCGCCCGCACACAAGCTCCAGTGATCGCTGTCCTTAAAGCGAGCGGTCTGAAATATGAATCCTTTTACGCTGGCAACGAGATTGCGGTGACGGGGAGCGGCATGGCGGTACTCAGCCAAATTGCCGCCTTGGATGCCGTCGGGCATATTCGCTACCCGCGCACCGCGACCATTGATCCAATCGACCCATTAACCCAAAATCTGTTTGATTTCAGTATTGATGCGCTGGATTGGGGCATCACCGACACCAACGCGGATGATTTCTGGTCCGCGTTTGGACTTCAAGGAGATGGCATTGTTGTTGCCAATATTGATACCGGCGTGCAGTGGGATCACCCCGCGCTTGATCAGGCCTTCAAATGCGGCACCAATCCCTCTGACCCATCTTGTTGGGCAGACCCCGCCAATATCTGCGGCGGCTCCGTCTGCGATAATAACGGGCACGGCACCCACACCATGGGAACCATGGTTGGCGATGACGACCCGACCCTGACCTACCAGGTGGGCATGGCGCCCAATGCCCAGTGGATTGCCTGCAAAGGCTGTGAAACAAACAGCTGCTCCGACGCTTCGTTGAACGCCTGCGCGGACTGGATTCTGGCCCCTGGCGGAAGCCCGGACAACCGTCCGAATATCGTGAACAACTCCTGGGGCGGCGGCGGCGGCGATAACTGGTACCTTGCCAAAGTGCAAGCCTGGCGGGCTGCCGGCATCTTCCCGGCTTTCTCGGCTGGCAACAGCGGTTCTTCCTGCGGCACGCTTGGATCGCCTGGCGATTACCAGGAAAGTTTTGCGACGGCTTCTCACCAGAGCAGCCGGACCATCAGTTCCTTCTCAAGCCGCGGACCTTCTGCGTTTGGGGATGATCCTTATACCAAACCAAATATTTCGGCACCTGGGGACCCTATTTGTTCATCTGTTCCTGGCAGCGGTTGGGACTGCAGCTACAGCGGCACGTCCATGGCTTCTCCGCATGTGGCAGGCGCTGTGGCGCTGTTATGGTCCTGTAATGCTTCGTTGGTTGGTGATATGGCGACTACCTTCGAGCTGCTGCAAGACACGGCAGACCCAGCCAATGACGCTGGCAACTGCGGCGCACCCGCGGATGGTGAAGACAACTACACCTACGGCTACGGCTATCTGAATGTTCTGGCAGCCGGGCAGCAGGTTTGTTCGGCTGGCACCCTGACTGGAATGGTCACCGATTCGAGCGCTGCGCCGCTTGAAGGCGCAACTGTCACAGCGGATAATGGCGCTGGATTGGTTGTTGATGCGGACACTGCGGCAGACGGCACATATACCTTGACGCTGCCAGACGGCACTTATACCGTTACAGCGCAAAAGTACGGTTACGACATGGATAGTGCCAGCGGTGTGGTTGTTACAGAAGGCGAGACCACCACGCAGGACTTTGTGTTAGCTCCGCTGGGCACCAGCCTGGTTTCCGGCGTGGTCTACGACGTGGGCGTGGGAGTCTTGCCCTATCACGGCTATCCGCTCTATGCTGCGATTCACATCACAGCCGGAGGCTTTGACGAAACAATCTTCAGCGACCCGATTACCGGCGAATATGCGATTGAACTGGTCTCGGAAACTGAACATACCATCACAACAACCGCGCTGGCTCCTGGATATGAAGAACTGGTTGAAGCAGTCACCCCAAGCGGTGCGGCCTACACCCACGACATTCCGCTCCTGGTGGAGGCCGAAGCCTGCGCAGCGCCTGGCTACCAGCCGGATTACGACTTCTTCTGGAGCTTTGAACAAACTGATGGTGGGTTTACGCCAGGCGGCACAACCAGCTTTGCCTGGGGCGACTTTACCAGTGGCCCGATGGCTGGGCACAGCGGCACCAAGGGTATTGCCACCAACCCCGGCGGCGTTTACAACGCCAGCGAATTGGGTTGGATGGCCTCACCTGTGATCGATCTTTCTGGCAATGGCACCAATTCCACGGCTATTCAATGGTGGGATTGGAAAGATATTGACAGCGCATTGTACGACTGGGCGCGCCTGGACGTCACCAAGGATGGCGGCGTGACCTGGATTACGGTCTGGGGTCCTGTTGGTGACGTGTTAGATACTGACTACAGCCAACAAACAGTAGTCCTGGATGCAACTTACAACGTCTCCAACTTCCAGTTCCGCTTCTACTTCAAGAGCGACAGCTCGGTGCAGTATGAAGGCTGGTATGTGGATGATGTGGGAATCTTCGGCTTCACAGCACCGCCCGAGACCATCGTTTACGAAGAAGATTTCAATTCCACAAACGGCAGCTTTGTTGCCACCGGCACGCCCACGGTAGAGTGGGAGTGGGGCGTTCCCACCACCACCTTCCCCGGCGCTTGCACGGACGGCAACTGCTGGGATACAGTCCTGGCGGGGAATTACACAGCGAGCACCAATCAGACGCTGGCTTCACCCGCGATTGACCTGAGCGGTGTGGTTTTGCCGCCTGGCCAAACCCTCTACCTCAAGTGGTGGCAGGCTGCTCATGTCGAAAGCAATACCTTTGATGACGCCTGGGCTGAAATCTCTACGGACGGTATTACCTGGACTACGATCTGGGCTAACCCATCATCCACGATTACTGAAACGTGGAACCAAAAATCTTATGACATTAGCAGCTATGCAGGCGAAGGTAGTGTGTACCTGCGCTTCCGCCTCACGAGCGATTCCTCGGTCCAGTATGAAGGCTACTCGGTGGACCATATCAAGATTAGCTACCAGGAACCTATCGTTATTCCAGCAGCTGAGTGCACGATCATCCACGGCGGCGTGGTGGCTGGCTTTGTCTATGACGACAACGACGGCAGCCCGCTGGTCGGCGCGGACGTGTACAGCGCTGAAGTGGCAACCCAAACCATCTCCATCCCAGAGGACCCTGACAACGAAGGCCTGTACTGGGCATTCCAGCCCTTTACCGCGCCGCATACGGTGGCTTCCATCTCGCCGATGGGCTTATCCGAACCACATGACTTCACGGCCGAGAAGGACCTCTACGGCAGCCAGACTGAAACAGTGAACGTCCTGGAAGACGCTATCACGCAGCAGAACTTCACCCTCGGCACCGGCGAGCTCTCGGTAGACCCGCTTTCTTTGCACGTGAACATGATAATGGGCGACCCAGCTGAAACCGAGCCGCTCACCATTATCAATGAGGGTACTTCTGACGCGATGTTCGAAATTGTCGAGAAGGATGACGGATTTGTTCCTCCGCTGTCCATTCCTGCCTTCACCGACGCGCAGCCCGAGGACTCCCGCACCATTTCGATGGGCAAAGCGCCTGAAGCCGCCAAGGGCGTGGGGCTGGAGAAATCCGCCAGCGGCCTGGATGGCATTCTGGCCGGCGCTCCCGCGTTCGCGATTGATATTTACCCCGGCTATAACCTGGTGAATATCCCTGACACGGATATTCCCGGCGTCTGGAATATTGTCGGCTCTGTAGGGACCTACGATTTCTTTGCCGGCGATTTTGTCGGCGGAGATTTCACGACGCTCTACGCGGTCGAATACAACACCAACGGTCTGTACGCCATCAACACGGCGACTGCCGCGCAAACGCTGATCGGACCGACCACGCCGCCCGCTGGGCAGACATTCTCTGGCCTGACCGGGACGCCCGACGGCACCATGTACGGTATGGTTACGGACTGCGCATCTTCCAACCTGGTTACGGTGGATATCGCCACCGGCGCGACCACGCTATTGGGCGCGCTGCCCGGCGTCGGCTGCGGTATTGACCTGGCTTACAACACAGATGATGACATGATCTACATTGTGGATCTGCTCACCGACCATCTCTTTAAGGTCGATCCTGCCACGCTGGCAGTTACTGATGTTGGCGCTTTGGGCGTTGCAGCCAACTATGCTCAGGGCATGGATTTTGAAGAAGAATCCGGCGTGCTTTACTGGGCAGCTTACACCACGGCTGGCGAACTGCGCGTGATCGACACCACCACCGGAGCAAGTACCTTAGTCGGTGCCTTCCCTGGCGGCGCTGAAGTTGACTCCCTGGCATTCCCGACCGGCGGACAATCCGACGTGCCGTGGCTTTCTGAAGACCCGGTCAGCGGAACGGTTGCTGGCGGCAGTTCTCTGGATATCACGGTCACATTCGACCCGACCGGCGCCGGTCTGACTCAACCCGGTGATTACCAGGCTGAGCTCAAGATCGAGCACGACACGCCGTACACCGTACCCAATGTTCCGGTGACCTTGCATCTGGTTGCCCCCGACACTTTCGGCACCGTCAATGGTACCGTCAGCGGCCTGGAAGCCTGCGATGTGAACCCGGCTCCGTTGGAAGGCGCGACGGTCAACTTCTGGCAAGGCGGCAGCCTTGTGTACACGACCAGCACGCTTGCCAGCGGATACTACACCTATACTGTCCCCGCAGGCACCTACGATATCGAAGTTGTTGCCGCCGGGTATGTTACAGCAATCGCGGAGGATGTTGAGGTCCTTGGCGGGTCTACGCTTATCCAGGACTTTGACCTGCGCTTGATTGCGCCCTGCCTGAGCGTTCTGCCGACTGAACTTGAGCAGACGCAAGCGCCGGATACGACCACAACCCAAACGCTGACTGTTGTAAACTCCGGCGCGACGGTAGGCAGCTTTGAATTGATAGAGCTTCCTGTCGCTGGCATATTCGCGGATCAACTCCTCCAGGACCCAAGCTTTGAGCTGTATACTCCTAATCTATATTGGGATGAATACTCTGAGAACTTCGGAACACCGCTGTGCACAGTAGAAGATTGCGGTACTGGCACCGGCACTGGTCCTCGAACAGGCCTTGTTTGGTCGTGGTTCGGTGGATCTGAAACAGGTGATGAGGGTTACGTCTCTCAGGACGTGCTCATTCTGCCCGGTACTGCTTCCATGACCTTCTATGTTGAACAATATGTCTGTGGTACTGGTGGCGCGAGTAACTACATGGCGCTGAAGATTGATGGTACAGAGCTTTGGCGCACGGACGGGCTTGACCCGGCCTGCGGCGTTTTGGGCTATCGTCTTATTGAAGTGGATGTTTCAGGATTTGCTGACGGTGACACGCACGAAATCATGTTTGACTCTGTTACAATTGGAGACGGAAACTTCTTTATTGATGATGTAGAGTTAAATCTTGAAGCTGGCGGCGATGTGCCTTGGCTTTCTGAAGACCCGGTGGCTGGCACAGTGCCTGCGGATGGGTCTTTGGCAATCAGCATCACCTACGATTCAACCGCTCTTGCGGAAGGCGATTACTTTGCCACACTGAGCGTGAAGAATGCGCCCGCCCCGGCGATTGATGTTCCCGTGACTCTGCACGTGACCAGCACGCAGTACTTCTACATCCCGCTGCTGTTCAAGTAAACCGCGAGTGTAGGACTATCAACCTAAAGTAGTTTAGAAAATCATCCGGCAGAGCAATCTGCCGGATGATTTCTTTAATGATCTTCATGATAAAATCAGCTCCACTGGGGCTCATGATGAAACACTTTCCTCTTTTCGGTACCTTGTTTATCTGCGTACTGCTGATGGCAGGTTGCGCCGCCCCAACCCTGCCCCAAATCAGCCCGACCGCTACGGCAGCCGGGGCGGACTGCGCAGTGGACGTCTGGATTGCCCCTGAGGTCCCGGCGCGCATAAGCGAGAACTTTGTGCTGCCAGCCGGCTTGCAATGGGCGAAAACCGCGGGTCCGTGCAGCGTCACGCTCGGCCTGGACGCGCTCAAAGCGCCCGAGGAGGTGGTTTTAGCGCAAATCCAATGGGAGTACGCCTTGGTAGCGCCTTCCTGGTCCTTCCGCGAGGGGGCAGGCAGCGCGGACCTGAAGGCAACCTGGGAGGGCAAACCGCGCGGGAGCATGATGCAGATTGAACAGCTCGTTGTTTACGCAGAAGATTACAACAGCCTGTTAGGACTGCTTGGCGAGCCCGCGGAAGACGAAACTCTGAGCGAGTTAATCAGCCTGGCTCCTAACGAAAAAATCAGCCTCTCAGACCAACTTGGGGCATCTGTCTGGGCGATTGTGCCCTTATCCCGGATTCAAGCGGATTATCGCGTGCTGGCAGTCGACGAAGTCTCTCCGCTGCAAGACGATTTCGCCCAGCAAGTGTATGCTCTGCGCGGCGTGTACAGCCTGCACGCAAGCCCTGCGGTTGCGGCCCGCCTGGGGGAAGAGGGCGTTGCCGCGCTGGCGCGCGGGCTGGCGGGTAAGCGCGTAGAAGCGCAGAGCGCGCCGTTGAGCCGCACTGTGGAAACGCCCGCCCAGCCTGAAAGCCGGCAGACGCCGACCGTGAACGCCAGCGAACGCGTCCGGCAGAAAGACGGAGCGGTGGAAGTGCTCATTCCGGCTGGCGTGTTCACGTCCGGCTGCATCAGTGAGCACAACGGCGGATTTGACTGCCCGGATGACGAGCTGCCCAGCCGCAGGATAAACCTGGACGCGTATTATATGGATAAGTACGAGGTCACCAACCGCCAGTACGCCCTGTGCGCGGCAGCGGGGGTCTGCGCGGAACTAAGTTACCGTTATTCAGCCACCCAGGAGGAGTATTACGGGAACCCGGAATATGACAATTACCCGGCGGCCAACGTGTCCTGGACGGAAGCCGCGGCTTACTGCGCCTGGGTTGGCGGGCGGCTGCCCACTGAAGCGGAGTGGGAAAAGGCCGCGCGCGGCACGGACCTGCGCGCTTATCCCTGGGGTGACAGCGATCCCAGCTGCGGGAAGGCGAACGCGAAGGATGAAGTGAAAGGCTCGAACTGCGTGGGGGATACTCTGCCCGTTGGGAGCTTACCGGAAGGCGCTTCGCCTTATGGGGTGATGGACATGGCGGGAAATGTGTGGGAGTGGGTGCAGGACTGGTATGTGCTGGACGCGGACGGGCTGCGGATTGACGTGGACCCCTTCGTGCTGAATTTAGGTTTCAACAAGATTGTGAAGGGTGGGTCCTGGGATTATGCCTGGAGCCGGCTGCGGATTTCTTATAACAGCGACCACGAGCCGGACGCGCATAAAATCAGTTTTGGTTTCCGCTGCGCGGCGCCGGCGCAGTAACCGTACTCTTTTCGGTTTTCCAGGCGTTTTTTGTGAAGTTTATACACTAGCGCAGCTTCCTTCGGTGTAAAGCTGTCCCGGTTTCTGTTGATCGATTATCCAGGAATATTTGCCTTGGCGGCAGAAGAAGGTGCGGGATTCTGGGGGAATTGGTGGAAAATCGCTGCTTTTTGCCCTTGACTTAATTTTCGAGATGCCTATAATAGGCGTTTGTGCATTTGAACAGCACCTTAAAAAGTGAAGAGCCTGAAGATTTGAACTGAAAAAGTCCAAATTCCCCCTTGACAAACAAACCTGTTTCGTCTAAAATAATTGTTCCAAGGCAAAACGTTGGTAGTTGACCCTTGGAAACAGAACTTTGAAAAAAGCCAGAATTCGTGGGAATGAAGACAACCCAGGTTTGCAGTGCCTGATGCCGGCGAGTAGAATTTGCCGGCGATTTAGTCTGTAAAAAGGACGGAAATGGCATTGACAAGAATGACCGGTTTCGGTAGAATCCTGCTCTCATGAAGTCAGAACCTTAACAACTGAAAAGTGATAGGAAGATAGTAAAGCAATACAATAGGTAAGAAAACAAGCCTCGTTAATTGTCTTTCCGTAAAACGAAACACCGCAAGGTGATAAATTTTAGCGGAGAGTTTGATCCTGGCTCAGGATGAACGTTGGCGGCGTGCCTAATACATGCAAGTCGAACGGAGATTGTAGCAATACGGTCTCAGTGGCGAACGGGTGAGTAACGCGTTGGTGACCTGCCCCGAAGTGTGGAATAACAGATCGAAAGAGCTGCTAATACCGCATAATATCCAGAGGACTAGATGCCTTTGGATTAAAGGATTTATTCGCTTCGGGAGGGGCCTGCGTCCCATCAGCTAGTTGGTAAGGTAAAGGCTTACCAAGGCTATGACGGGTAGGGGACCTGAGAGGGTGGCCCCCCACAATGGAACTGAAACACGGTCCATACACCTACGGGTGGCAGCAGTAGGGAATATTAGTAATGGGCGAAAGCCTGAACTAGCAACGCCGCGTGTGCGAAGAAGGCCTTCGGGTTGTAAAGCACTTTTTGAGAGGATGAGGAAGGACGGTACTCTCAGAATAAGTCTCGGCTAACTACGTGCCAGCAGCCGCGGTAACACGTAGGAGGCGAACGTTATCCGGATTTACTGGGCGTAAAGCGCGTGTAGGTGGTTTGGTAAGTAGGGCGTGAAAGCTCCTGGCTCAACTGGGAGAGGCCGTTCTAAACTGCCGAACTAGAGGATGGTAGAGGGAGGTGGAATTCCGGGTGTAGCGGTGGAATGCGCAGATATCCGGAGGAACACCAGTGGCGAAAGCGGCCTCCTGGACCACTCCTGACACTCAGACGCGAAAGCTAGGGTAGCAAACGGGATTAGAGACCCCGGTAGTCCTAGCCCTAAACGATGTAGACTTGGCGTCGGTGGTTTAAACGCCATCGGTGTCGAAGCTAACGCGATAAGTCTACCGCCTGGGGACTACGGCCGCAAGGTTAAAACTCAAAGGAATTGACGGGTCCCCGCACAAGCAGCGGAGCGTGTGGTTTAATTCGTTGCTACACGAAGAACCTTACCTGGGTTTGACATAGAGGTGGTAGGGAAGCGAAAGCGGACCGACCCTTCGGGGAGCCTCTACAGGTGTTGCATGGCTGTCGTCAGCTCGTGTCGTGAGATGTTCGGTTAAGTCCGCTAACGAGCGCAACCCTCGCTGTGTGTTACAAGTGTCACACGGTACTGCCGGTATTAAGTCGGAGGAAGGTGGGGATGACGTCAAGTCAGCATGACCTTTATATCCAGGGCTACACACACGCTACAATGGTCAGTACAATAGGTTGCCAAGCCGCGAGGCGGAGCCAATCCTAAAAAGCTGGCCTCAGTTCAGATTGCAGTCTGCAACTCGACTGCATGAAGTTGGAGTTGCTAGTAACCGCAGGTCAGCTATACTGCGGTGAATACGTTCCCGGGGATTGTACACACCGCCCGTCAAGTCATGGGAGCTGGCAACACCTGAAGCCGGTATCCTAACCCGCAAGGGAGGGAGCTGTCAAAGGTGGGGTCGGTGACTGGGACTAAGTCGTAACAAGGTAGGTGTACCGGAAGGTGCGCCTGGATCACCTCCTTTCTATGGAGAGTCCAAGCTGAAGCCTTAGGGCAGAAGCTTTACTCTGTACAAAAAGATACCTATAAATAGGGAATCGCTCTGACACGGTGAAACACAGAGCGTCAATTGAGGAATGTGGAATACCGTTGAATTGATCTTTGCACTTCCTGTCACTTTTGAGTTGTCAAGGCTGACTCATGGGCCTTTAGCTCAGTTGGTTAGAGCGCGCCTCTGATAAGGGCGAGGTCTCAGGTCCGAGTCCTGAAAGGCCCACTTCCAATTGAGTCTGGGGATGTAGCTTAGTCGGGAGAGCGCCTCCTTTGCAAGGAGGAGGTCAGGGGTTCGAGTCCCCTCATCTCCACTGAACTGCACCAACAGGGGCTTGGCAGGGGATGGATGAATCTGAATGATTGAGGTTCGTCCATCGCCTGACAAAAAAGGCGTGAAAGGCTGTACTTTAAAAACTGAATAACATTTGTAGGCCGTATGAACATGTATTTAGCGATGAATATATGTCAATACGAAAATGATCGTAAATAACGAATGCTGTAAAAAGCATCGATTTCTCCGCATCACGTGGAGAAGCTACTAAGAGCTTACGGTGAATGCCTTGGCGTCAAGTGCCGATGAAGGACGTGGGACACTGCGATAAGCCTCGGGAAGCTGTGAACAAGCGATATATCCGGGGATGTCCGAATTGGGAAACCAGCTGGTGCGAACCACCAGCATTGCGTAATGAATACATAGTTACGTAAAGGGAACCTGGGGAACTGAAACATCTAAGTACCCAGAGGAAAAGAAATAATTCCCCAAGTAGTGGCGAGCGAACGGGGAACAGCCCAAACCAGGTCAGCTTGCTGATCTGGGGTTGTAGGGTCCAGCACATGAGAGTTACAAAGTGAGACGTTAGCAGAATTGGTGTGGAAAAGCCAACCACAGAAGGTGACAGTCCTGTACGCGAAAACGTCGAACCTCTCGCTGGATACCTGAGTACTACCGGGCACGCTAATCCGGTAGGAATCTGGGGAGTCCACTCTCCAAGGCTAAATACGCTTGACGACCGATAGTGAACAAGTACCGTGAGGGAAAGGTGAAAAGTACCCCTGTTAGGGGAGTGAAAAGAACCTGAAACCGTAAGCTTACAAGCAGTCGAAGGGCTAATGGCGGGTTGGTGCTATGGCGAAAGCCTGTGCGCACCGCTATGCCTGACGGCGTGCCTCTTGGAGAATGAGTCTGCGAGTTAATTTTTGTGGCAAGGTTAAGGGAGTTACACCCGGAGCCGCAGCGAAAGCGAGTCTTAATAGGGCGTGCAGTCGCAAGGATTAGACACGAAACCAGGTGAGCTAACCATGGCCAGGTTGAAGCGAGTTTAAAAGCTCGTGGAGGACCGAACCTACTAATATTGCAAAATTAGGGGATGAGCTGTGGTTAGAGGTGATATGCCAAACGAACTTGGAGATAGCTTGTTCTCCCCGAAATAGCTTTAGGGCTAGCGTTATGCGTTTAGTAACGGAGGTAGAGCACTGAATGGGCTAGGGGGCTTATTGCTTACCGAACCTAATCAAACTCCGAATGCCGTTACTCCAAGCATAGCAGTCGGACTCCGGGAGATGAGTTTCGGGGTCGAAAGGGAAACAGCCCAGATCATCAGCTAAGGTCCCCAAATTTGAGCTCAGTGGGAAACGATGTGAGGTTACTGAAACAACCAGGAGGTTGGCTTAGAAGCAGCCACCCTTTAAAAAGTGCGTAATAGCTTACTGGTCGAGTGATCTTGCGCGGAAAATATAACGGGGCTAAGCTCAATACCGAAGCTATGGACTCGTGCAGAAATGCACGTTTGGTAGGGGAGCGTTCTGTCAGCAGAGAAGCTTGACCGGAAGGACAGGTGGAGCGGACAGAAGTGAGAATGCAGACATGAGTAGCGTAAAACACGTGAGAACCGTGTTCGCCGTATATCTAAGGTTTCCGACGCCAGGTCAATCCGCGTCGGGTTAGTCAGGGCCTTAGTTGAGGCCGAAAGGCGTAAGCGATGGATATCCGGTCAACATTCCGGAACCACTTAAGATGAGTGATGGAGGGACGCAACGAGGTAGGCCAGCCTGTGATTGGTTGTACAGGTGCGCCATATGTCAGCCGTTGAGGTTTGTAGGTAAATCCGCAGACTGAGGTGAGATATGGTGACGAGCCCCTGAGGCATAAGTGAGTTGAGCCTTGTTGCCGAGAAAAGCTTCTAAACGTTGATTCTTGAGTGCCTGTACCGCAAACCGACACTGGTAGATGGGTAGAATATACCAAGGCGAACGGGAGAACCCTCGTTAAGGAATTAGGCAAATTAGCCTCGTAACTTCGGGATAAGAGGTGTCTTCTGACGTGAGTGAATAACGAGCGTTGGGAGATCGCAGTGAAATGGTTCTAGGGACTGGTTAACAAAACCACAGGTCTCTGCAAAGCCGCAAGGCGATGTATAGGGGCTGACACCTGCCCAGTGCCGGAAGGTTAAAGGGAGAGGTTAGCGCAAGCGAAGCTTTGAACTGAAGCCCCGGTGAACGGCGGCCGTAACTATAACGGTCCTAAGGTAGCGAAATTCNNATTCCTTGTCGGGTAAGTTCCGACCCGCACGAAAGGTGTAACAACTAGAACTCTGTCTCGACGAGGGACCCGGCGAAATTGAAATGGCTGTGAAGATGCGGCCTACCCGCAGTAGGACAAAAAGACCCCGTGGAGCTTTACTGCAACTTGGCATTGAGTTTGGATTTCATTTGTGTAGGATAGGTGGGAGGCTATGAAACTAGGGCGCCAGCCTTGGTGGAGCCGCCGGTGAAATACCACCCTGATGAACTCTAGACCCTAACCCCATTCCGTAATCCGGATGGGGGACCGTGCCAGGTGGGCAGTTTGACTGGGGCGGTCGCCTCCCAAAGAGTAACGGAGGCGCCCAAAGGTTCCCTCAGCGCGGTTGGAAATCGCGCGCAGAGTGTAAAGGCAAAAGGGAGCTTGACTGCGAGACCAACAAGTCGAGCAGGGACGAAAGTCGGGCTTAGTGATCCGGTGGTACCGAGTGGAAGGGCCATCGCTCAACGGATAAAAGCTACCCTGGGGATAACAGGCTTATCTCCCCCAAGAGTCCACATCGACGGGGAGGTTTGGCACCTCGATGTCGGCTCGTCGCATCCTGGGGCTGAAGTAGGTCCCAAGGGTTGGGCTGTTCGCCCATTAAAGCGGCACGCGAGCTGGGTTCAGAACGTCGTGAGACAGTTCGGTCCCTATCCATCGCAGGCGAAGGAAATTTGAGGAGATCTGCCCTTAGTACGAGAGGACCGGGGTGGACAGACCGCTGGTGTACCAGTTGTCCTGCCAAGGGCACAGCTGGGTAGCTACGTCTGGATCGAATAAACGCTGAAAGCATCTAAGCGTGAAGTCGGCTTCAAGATGAGATTTCCCATTCGCAAGAAGTAAGGCCCCTGAAAGAACATCAGGTTGATAGGCCGGAGGTGTAATCGGAGCAATCCGTTGAGCTGACCGGTACTAATAGGCCGAGGACTTGACCTTGCCTTATTTCCCATCCTTTACTGACTCTTCTGTGTGGTTTTCAGAGATCTTCTCTGA
>DIXT01000017.1 GCA_002436085.1 Anaerolineaceae bacterium UBA6073 | reverse complement strand
CAGAGAATCACACGTCACCGCGAGGAGCGCAGCGACGTGGCGGTCTGCCTGTGATCTTTGAAAGGCAGATAGCCACGACCTCTTTCCGCAATTTCGGCACCGGTAAAATTCCTGCAGCGGGGGCTCGCAAGGACGAATCCCACGTCACCGCGAGGAGCGCAGCGACGTGGCGGTCTGCCTGTGGTCTTTGAAAGGTAGATAGCCACGACCTCTTTCCGCAATTTCGGCACCGGTAAAATTCCAGCAGCAGGGGCTAATGACATTCACTTGTCATCCTAGGAACGAAGGATCTGTCCTTTTGCTGAACAGATGCTTCGCCTGCGGCTCAGCATGACAAGCTGGGGAGATTGCTTCAGTCGCTGGCGATCCTTCGCAATGGCAAACCGAGTGTCATCCGCCAGTGAAGAATCTTGTTTTTGGATTAACTGGACTCTTCGTCAGTGGCAAGCGACGTTCAAAGGTATCAACATGACAAGTTTTCGTCCTTGCGAGGCACGAACCAATCTGCCTGCTGGCAATCAAACAGACCCAATTCAGCCGCTAATCCAAGCAGTCTGGCGCAATCTTTCATTCCCCCAGGCAAAAAAAAGCCGCCTTCGAAGGCGGCTCATTCAAAGCGAAATAAATCAATGAATGCCCATCACCAGCGCAAGCAGCAGTCCGCCCGCAATCACGCTCCCAAGCTGCCCGGCAGTATTGGCGCCCATGGCATGCATGAGGATAAAATTCGAGGGGTCCTCCTCCAGCGCCATCTTCGCGGAGAGCCTGCCGGCCATCGGAAAAGCGCTGATTCCGCACGCTCCGACCAGCGGGTTAACCTTGTTATGGGTTACCAGCGCCATCAGTTTGCCGAAGAGCAGCCCTGCCACCGTGTCAATCACAAAAGCCAGCAGCCCGAGCCCGAGAATAGCCAGGGTTTTTAGATTCAGAAAGCTTGCGGCGGTCATGGTAGAACCGATTGCCAGCCCTAAAAAGAGCGTGGCAATATTAATCAACTCGTTTTGCGCCATCTTGCTCAGGCGGTCCACCACCAGCGCTTCGCGCAGCAGATTTCCCAGCATCAGCGCTGCCATCAACGGCGCAGCATCCGGGGCCGCAAGCGCTACCAACAGCGTTACCATAATTGGAAACACCACCAGCGTCAGGCGCGACACGGGTTTGGGGGAGTATTCCATGCGGATCAGGCGTTCCTTACGGGTGGTCATCAGCCTCATGATAGGCGGCTGGATGATCGGGATCAGGCTCATGTACGAGTACGCTGCCACCGCGATCGGGGCGATAATTTCCGGCGCCAGTTTGCTGCCCACAAAAATCGCGGTCGGTCCGTCAATCGCGCCAATGACGCCGATGGACGCGGCCTGATTCAGCGGAAAGCCAAGCAGGAGCGCCAGCAGCAGCGTGGCATAGATACCGAACTGACCGGCTGCCCCCAGGAGCACCAGGCTGGGCTGGGAAAGCAGCGGACTAAAGTCAATCATCGCGCCCACCCCGACAAAAATCAGCAGCGGGAACAATTCGGTCTTGATGCCGGCGTCGTAGATGACTTTCATGAAGCCGACCTCGTTGGACATGCCCAGGTTGGCGAGCAGGCAGCCAAAACCAATCGGCAGAAGCAGCACCGGCTCGTATTCCTTAGCGATCGCCAGGTAAATCAACACCAGCCCGACCGCGATCATGACTGCGTTCTGCCAGCTAAAGTTCGCGAAACCTTTTCCTAATTCGTTCAACAGGCTTGTCAGGTCCATAAAAGCGTCCTTTAGGCTTCAAAACGGAAGAGCGGCTGGTTGTGACGCACCTGGTCGCCAACGGAAACAAGCACTTCCGCAAGTGTTCCGTCCCGCCCGGCGCGGATAATATTCTTCATCTTCATCGCTTCCAATACCAATAAGGGTTCGCCGGACTTTACCTGCGCGCCGGCTTTCACTTTGATTTCGATGACCACACCAGGCAGCGGCGAGTTCACGTCCCGCCCCCCAGGGGCAGCCTGCGGCGCAGCCGCGCTGACTGCCGGCCTGACAGCAGTGACCTGCGCGGCAGGCGCGTTTACGGCTGGTGCCGCAGCGGCTTCTTCAGGCCAAACCTCAAAGACCTCGCCATCCACTTCCGCCCGCACCGGGCGCGCGTGCAAGTCGTCAAGTTTTACTGCGTATGTTTTTCCCGCGATGCTGACGTTAATAATCATTTGTTCATTCCTTTGCCTGGATGATGAAGGGTCTGCCGCACTCGTCCGCTCAACAGCCACTGACTCTGGAGCGGGGTGGCCTTGGCTTGCGCGGAGCTTTTCTGTTGGATTTGTTCTGCTGCCAGCGCATACGCCACTGCGGCAGCAGCTGCCTGAGCGCCTTGCCCCACAGAAACCGGGCTTTCCTGCTCCTCCGGCTCACCAGCTTCAGCGGCTTTTTCGGGACGGTTGGTTAATCGCACCAGCAGCGCCATGATGCCCCACAGCGCGATAATCATCAGGAAGACCAGCCCCATGCCGAAGCCGGTAATGGATAAACCCTGCAGCATTATCTCTCGCATGTCTCACCTGCCTAAAGCGGCATGTTGCCGTGTTTGCGCGGCGCCGGGCTTTCGACTTTATTAGCCAGCAGCGCCAATGCTTCGATGAGCTTCTGGCGCGTCTGTGCGGGCTCAATGACTTCGTCGATATAGCCGGCGCGGGCAGCCGCGTAGGGGTTCAGGTACTTCTGGCGGTATTCTTCCTCCAGGCGTTTGCGCTCCGCCGCCGGGTCTTCCGCGTCAGCGATTTGTTTGCGGTGCAGGATATTTGCCGCGCCCTCAGCGCCCATCACGGCGATTTCCGCGCTGGGCCAGGCGTAGGTGATATCCGTGCCCAGGTATTTGCTGCTCATGACCACATACGCGCCGCCATAAGCCTTGCGCGTGACCACGCTAACCTTGGGGACGCTGGCTTCGGAGTAAGCAAACAGCACCTTGGCGCCGTGGCGGATGACCCCGCGGTGCTCCTGGTCCACGCCCGGCAGGAAACCGGGCGAGTCGACGAAAGTGACGATGGGCAGGTTGAAAGCGTCACAAAAGCGCACCATCCGGCTGATTTTATCGGCCGAGTCGATATCCATCACGCCGGCCATGCTGGACGGTTCCTGGGAAATGATGCCGACCGGCCTGCCATCCAGGCGCGCCAACCCCACAATCGCGTTTGGGGCAAAACCCGCCTGAATTTCAAGGAAGGAGCCGCTGTCCACAATCAATTGAATCGCGGTGTGCAGGCTGTAAGGTTCATTCGGGTTGAGCGGCACCAGCGCGTTCAGGGCTTCGGAGCGCCGGGTAGGGCTGTCCCCGCTTGCCAGCACAGGCGCGGTATCGACATTATTGCCGGGCAGGTAAGCCAGCACCTGCCGGCAGAGCGCCAGCGCGTCGCGCTCGCTGGGGCTGACCAGGTGCGCCGTGCCGCTGATGCCCAGGTGCACGTCCGCTCCGCCCAGGGATTCAAAGTCCACGTCTTCGCCGGTCACAGTTTTGATCACCTGCGGACCCGTGAGGAACATGTAAGACTGCTTCTGTACCATGATGATCAGGTCGGTGAGCGCGGGGGAATACGCCGCACCGCCTGCGCAGGGGCCCATGATCAGGCTGATTTGCGGCACAACTCCGGAGTATTGAGCGTTGCGCCGAAAGATTTCAGCGTAACCGCCCAGGCTTTTTACGCCTTCCTGGATGCGCGCTCCGCCGGAATCAATCATCCCGACAATCGGCGCACCATTTTTGGCTGCCAGGTCCATCACACGGCAGATCTTGCGGCTGTGCATCTCGCCCAGGGCGCCGCCCTGCACGGTGAAATCCTGTGCGTAGACATATACCGGGCGCCCGTCCACCTTCCCGTAGCCGGTCACCACGCCGTCGCCCGGAGCAGACTCAGCCTGCGGGTCATTTTGTTGGACCACCAGGGCTTCCAGTTCCCGGAAGCTGCCTTCGTCCAGCAGCAGCAGGATGCGCTCGCGCGCGGTGAGGCTGCCTTTGGCATGCTGTTTATCAATTTTGGCCTGACCGCCGCCCAATTTGGCTTCAGCAAGGATCTTGTTTAGTTGTTCCAAGCGGGGATCTGCTTCAGACATAGTGCTCCTTCATAAGAACTAAGTTGCCTGGCTGCCGGGTTTGAGATGAGTGATGCCGGGCAGGCGATTGGATAATTGTAACATCAACGCTGACGCTCGAGCAGGTTTGGAGACGAACAAAACGCATTGCCCTTACAAGCTTGCAGGCGGGAAATAATTGATCACATCGCGCAACCATTATTGTAGAAAGCGTCCCTTTAAGAAAGCTGAAGTGCCGCAGGCAATGTTGACGAGTGCAGATTGGTATCCAGAGCTTCCCCAAGGGGAAGCTGGCGAGCGCAGATTGGTATCCAGAGCTTCCCCAAGGGGAAGCTGGCGAGCGCAGCGAGACTGATGAGGGTTAGTTAATTGAGAGCCCACCAATATTCGGCATGCGCACTTTCAGAACGTCAAGCCCCTCATCCTCTGGCAAACACGTGTTCCAAAAGTTTCCCCCGGGCTTGCGTGCCGCAGGCAAAGCTGGCGAGCGCAGATTGGTTTACAGAGCTTCCCCAAGGGGAAGTTGGCGAGCGCAGATCGGCTTCCAGAGCTTCCCCAAGGGGAAGCTGGCGAGCGCAGCGAGACTGATGAGGGTTAGTTAATTGAGAGCCCACCAATTTGCGGCATGCGCACTTTCTGAACGTCAAGACCCTCATCCTCTGTCAAACACGTGTTCCAAAAGCTTTCCCCGGGCTTGCATGCTGCAGACAAAGCTGGCGAGCGCAGATCGGTTTCCAGAGCTTCCCCAAGGGGAAACTGGCGAGCGCAGCGAGACTGATGAGGGTCTTCCCAAGCATTGCCTACCCGCCCTCCGGTTTTCAATGTAGGGGCGAAGCATCCTGGACGAGTTTCCCGGATGAAGAATTCCGGCAATATCGGGATGCTTCGCCCCTACGTCCGCTTCCCGGCTTTGCTTCTCGTAGGTCAGGTTGCGCTCTTATTTGAGCACTTTATCAATCCAACATGATCGACGGCTTGAAAAACACAAGCCGCCCTACGAACTTTACAGAGCTTCCCCAAGAAGAAGCTGGCGAGCGCAGCGAGACTGATGAGGGTCTTCCCAAGCATTGCCTACCCGCCCTCCAATTTTCAATGTGGGGGCGAAGCATCCTGGACGAGTTTCCCGGATGAAGAATTCCGGCAATATCGGGATGCTTCGCCCCTACGTCCGCTTCCCGGCTTTGCTTCTCGTAGGTCAGGTTGCGCTCTTATTTGAGCACTTTATCAATCCAACATGATCGACGGCTTGAAAAACACAAGCCGCCCTACGAACTTTACAGAGCTTCCCCAAGGGGAAGCTGGCGAGCGCAGCGAGACTGATGAGGGTCTTCCCAAGCATTGCCTACCCGCCCTCCAATTTTCAATGTGTGGGCGAAGCATCCTGGACGAGTTTCCCGGATGAAGAATTCCGGCAATATCGGGATGCTTCGCCCCTACACCTGCCTGCCAGAGTAAGTTTATGTAGGTCGGTTGGGTTGTATATTTACTCCCGGCACAATCGGCAGCTAAAAATACACAAGCCGCCCCTCGAACAACTTGATTCCTAAAAATCAGCGGCTTGGGAAATCCAAGCCGCCGCAGTGACAGAATTTTAATAAACACCCGCGTCCTCAAAAGCTCATGGAATTACCGCGTAATACAGTTCGCTCCCGAATGCCAGATACACGTTCCGGTTGGAACCGACGTTAAAAGCCGTGACCGGCCGCCCGGGTAAACTGCCCCCGCTCGCGCCGGAACGCAGCACGCGGTTCAGGTTCAGGCGCAAGCTGAACTGGTACAGTTCCGCCCGCTCAGCCGCGAGGTAATACAGCGAGGGGTCCGGCGGCGGCGAGTAGCTTAGCTGGCTGAAACGCAGCGCACCAAAATCAAGCGTCCCGGCTTCTGCGCCGCTGCGCCCATCCTGATACACATACGGATCCTCGCATTCCACAGTTCCGGTGACGTTCGACGCCAGGCAGTGCATACTGCGTCCGTCGCTAAAGAGCAGGAAAAGCTCATCCCCGCTCACCGCTGCGCCAACCGCTTCGGCCAGATCTACCGGTTTCTCCTCAAAGTAAGAATCCGGCGCGTCTGTGTAACTCATGCCCGCGCCGCGATAAATCCAGAGCGCATTCTTGACCGGGTCCAGTATAAACAGCCGCCCGGCATCATACAGCACAGAGCTGATTTTGCCAAAGCCCCCATCCGGAGGAATTAACGCGAACGCGCTGGGTTCTTTATCGACCCCGCAAAAGAGGCCGTTCCCATTCCCATCCAACGCCAGGATTGGCGCGCGGGCGGCGTTGTTAATCGGAACGGAAAGCACGTCCACCAACTCGCCAACCTGGATGCCGTCCACAAGCCCCGGCTGACAGTTAAATTCCAGGTCCGGCTGGTAACCGCTGCTGGACGGGTTGAGATGCAGCACGACGCCAGTAGCCTTATCCAACAAGTAAAGGTCGGTGCCCACCGACACAACCCGGGAGATATCCAGTCCGGTAAGCAGGGTTGAAGCGTAGGCAGGCTTATAAACCAAGCGCAGCGCTCCGTCCAGCGTATCCAGCGCGTCCTGCGCGCGCACGCGCAAAGCCCGCAGCTCGCTGTTCTGGCGGTAGGTTTCCGCCTGGTCCAACCAGGAAATCACCTGGTTCCAGGCTTCCCTTTGCGCGGCAGCGCCTTCCATCGTCGGGGCGTTATCCGCGGCGGCCTGGGCTTGCGCCATCAAATATTCATATTGATTGCCTCTACCCTGGCTGAAGTAAACGGCGGAAAGCAGCCCCACCACCAGCAGCGGGACTAAAATTGCAATCAGCAGCTTTGTTCCGCGCGAGATCTCCGCGCTCTCTGCGCCGCCTGCCACAGACTGCTTCTTTTCGCCGGTCAGAAATGCGGCCAGACCTTCGCCCAGTTTATTCATTGAGCCGGCGCTGTCCGCGACCTTGCGGTAGTTGGCCTGGCTGCGCTGTTTCCGCGCGGCTTTTTCTGCTGCGCGGTCGCGCGGGGCTTTCTCGGGGATCTGTTCGCTGTAAAGCCGCGCCGTTCCCCTGGCGCTGACGGCAGGGGTTTCCACCGCGGGCGCGCCGGTGATAAGCTCAGGCTGGTATTCAGTACTTTCCGCCGTTCCATTTAGCGGTGTTTCCACGGCAGGTTCCGGCTGCGCTTCCGCTTCGTTCTCCTCAGGCGCAGATTCCTGCGTTTTCTCGAACGGCTCAAAGCTTTCAGGTTCGTCTGGAGCCGCTTCCGCAGCAGCAAACGGTGCCTGAACTGAAAAGATTTCTTCTGGAGTTGATTCTTCCACCGGTGCGGCTTCCGGTTCAATCAGCTCAGCAGTCGGCTGCGTCTCTGTTTCTTGCTCCGCAGGCGTTTCCGAAATTTCCGCCGCGGGGGCAGCATCCAGCCAGCGCGCCGTGCCTTCGCCCGCTCGCACCCGTGCCAGCCCAACTTCCGCAGCGAGCGGACGGCAAGCGTCCAATTCTTTCAGCAGCACGCTCAGCTCAGGCTGCGCAGCGCCACTGCTCCCGCCTAAAAAGGCAATCGGGAACTGGGTGGAAAAGAGAATGATATCGCCCTCATCCACCGCTTGCTGAAAAAAGCGCATGCGCGGCACCTGCGTGAGGCCCAGGCCGCGCGGATCAAGGTCGGAGTCGTAAAAGAAAGCCCGGCTGCCCGTCTTTACCAGCAGCGCCTGGCTGAGGCCGGCCTGCGCAATAAAGAGCGTATCGTGATGGATGACGCCCAAAGAAAGCTGGGCGGAAACGGATATACTTTCAGGCGGCAGGATAAGATTGTGCTCCGCTAACGCGCCGTTCAGCGCGAAGACGACCGCGCGCATCGCGGAGGTCACCGAGCCGGAGCTCTTGTAGAAAATCGCGCTGGCATTTTCCAGCCACTTACGCAGCAAGTCCGCGCTGAGCGCTTCCCCACTCTGCTGGGATAAGAGCATAACCAGGCTGTCTTCCTCGCGTCCGCGCGCCGCGCGCTTGGGAATATTCGCGCCAAAAAAGCCCGGCAAAGCCTGGTGATGCGTGTTGATAAGCTCAAGATTATGTTTCATGAACCGCCCCGGTTTCTATATTACTTCAAACCAAGTACATTATACATTACGCGCGAACCCAAAAAGGTATAATCAGGCTATGGAATTTTCGTGTGTGCGCACCACGGCCGAGTGGGATGCGCTGGCTCCGGAATGGGATTTGCTCTTCGCGCGAAGTCATCTGCAGGTCCCTTTTTTGCGTTTTGGGTATCTGCGCGCCTGGTGGCAAAGCCTGGGCGGCGCGGAATGGCCGCCTGAAAACAGCGCCCTGCGCATCATAACCGCCCGCGAACACGGTGAACTGGTCGGCATCGCGCCGCTTTTCCTGAGCTCCAAGCCTGGCTGGCAGCCCGCCCTGCGCCTGATTGGCTCTATCGAAGTCTCGGATTATCTGGACCTGCTCGCCCCACCGGAAGCTCTGGACGCATTCCTGAGCGGATTGCTCGCCTTCCTGAGAGAAGACGGGGAAATGCGCGCGTACCCGCTCGAATTGCTCAACCTGCGGGAAGATTCCAGGACGCTGCTGGCTTTGCCGGGCGCGGCAGAAAGCAGCGGCTATTCCTACGCCGAAGAGCGCCTGCAGCCCTCCCCCTACATCACCCTGGCGGATAGCTGGGACGCTTACCTGGCCAGCGTGAATAAGAAACAGCGCCACGAAATCCGCCGCAAAGTCCGCAACGCGGAAAACCGCCACCAGACGGACTGGTACATTGTGCAGGATGAAGCCCACCTGGAAGAAGAAGTGGACGCGTTTATCGCGATGATGCGCCAGGATCCGCGCAAAGAAGCCTTCCTCAACCCCGCCATGCGCGAGCATCTGCAGGCAACTGCCCGCTTCGCCTTTGAGCAGGGCCGGCTGCACCTGGCATTCCTGACCTTTGAAGGGCGCAAGGCAGCCGCCTATTTCAGCTTTATCGAAGGCGGCAAGCTATGGGTCTACAATTCCGCCTGGGAGCCCCTCTACGCGCCCTGTTCGCCGGGTTGGGTCCTGCTGGCCAAAGTAATCCAATGGGCAATTGACCAGGGACTGCGCGAAGTGGACATGATGCGCGGCGATGAAGACTACAAATACAAATTCGGGGCGGTCAACCGCTACGTTACGCGCGCATTGTGCCTTCCTACCTCTCAGCGATAGTTCTTACAGAAATCTTACGTACTGCTTAGCACTCAATGCTTGAATTTTAGACGCCCTGTGGTATCATTAAGTTTGTTAAATTAGCACTCTCGGCTTGAGAGTGCTAATAGAATCAGGCTGACATGAAACCGGAACTTACTGAACGCCAGAAATTACTGCTCTCGCTGATTGTGCATGAGCATACCCGCAGCGCGCAGCCAGTCGGCTCAAAAACGCTGGTGGAGCAGTTCACGCTGCCCATCAGTTCTGCCACGATTCGCAACGAAATGACGGTGCTGACCGAATTGGGCTACCTGCGCCAACCGCACACCTCCGCTGGGCGCGTCCCGACGGAAGAAGGCTACCGCTTTTTCGTCAGCAATCTGACGCAGCAGACCACCCTGCCCGCGCCGATGCGCAACACCATCGCGCACCAGTTTTACCAGGCTCAGCAAGACCTGGACGGCTGGCTGCGCCTGGCAGCCTCGGTGCTAGCCACGCAGTCCCAGGCAGCCTCAATTGTCACCGCGCCGCACACGGAAAAAGTAGCCTTCAAGCACCTGGAGTTAATTTCCACGCGCGCCGCGCAGGTGCTGATGGTGCTGGTCTTGGTGGGCGGTGAGATCCGGCAGCAAATCCTCTCGCTGACGGACAACACCACGCAAGAGGACTTATCCGCGCTGGCTGCCCGCATCAACGAGCGCTGCGCGAACTGCTCCATAGAGCAAATCATCAGTATGGACTTTATTCTCGACCCGCCCGGCACGCAGGTGATAGAGGCGGTGCGGCAGCAAATGCGGCTCTCGCAGCAGTTAGTGACCGGCGAGATATATCTGGACGGTATGACCAACGTGCTGGCAGAGCCAGAGTTTGCGGATACAGAACAGGCGCGCTCCGCCCTCTCCCTACTGGAAGAGCGCGGCAAGCTGGACGATCTGCTTTCCCGCACAATCCTGGGCAATGAAGTCGGCGGCGTGCAGGTGCTCATCGGCGGTGAAGGCACCTGGCAGGAACTGCGTCAGTGCTCGGTCATCCTGACCCGCTACGGCATCCCGGACCAACTTACCGGCACGGTAGGCGTCTTGGGTCCTATGCGCATGCCCTACGGGCGCACCATCTCTACCGTGCGCTTCGTGGCCGGCCTGCTCTCAGACCTGGTTGCCGAAAACTTGATTGGATAGACGAGAACGCGCACTTGCGCGACCATATACAAGGAAAGATATGACAGATACAAAGAAACAAAAGAAAGACGAAGAACGCCCGGAAAGCGCCAGCGAACAGGACGGCTCACAGGTTGCGGCAGTTGAAAGCGACTTGGACGCGCTGAAGAGTGCCTGTGAAACGCTGAAAGCTCAATCCGCGGAATATCTGGACAGCCTGCAGCGTGAACGGGCCAGCTTTGCCAATTACAAAAAACGCGTGGACCAGGACAATGCTCTGGTCTACGATAACGCCCTGGCGGATCTTATCAAAGCTTTTTTGCCTGTGGTGGACGACCTGGAACGCGCGCTCAAGAACAGTCCTTCCGACCCGGAGACTGACCCTTGGATCAGCGGCATCGCGCTCATCCTGCAGAAATTAATGAAGACGCTGGAAGCCAAAGGCGTGAGCGTTTTGAACGTGCAGCCCGGGGACGCATTTGACCCGGCAGTTCATGAAGCCGTAACCCACGAGGAGAACCCGGTGTTCTCCGATAGTCAGGTAATTGAAGTCGTCCAGAACGGCTACAAACTTAAAGATCGTGTAATCAGACCCGCCCTGGTACGGGTAGCAAAATAGGAGCACTCATGTCAAAAATTATCGGTATCGATTTAGGCACAACCAATTCAGTCGCCGCGGTGATGATTGGCGGCGAGCCCGTCGTCATCCCCTCCGCGGAAGGCGAGCGCTTGGTTCCTTCCGTCGTGGCGGTGAATAAGAACGGCGAGCGGCTGGTGGGACGGGTGGCGCGCAACCAGGCCATCATCAACCCTGAAAACACCATTTTCTCCATCAAGCGCTTTATGGGGCGCAAATACGACGACGCAGAGGTTCAGCGCGCCAAGACCCGCGTGCCCTACAAGATCAACAAGGCTCCGAACGGAGACCTGCGCGTGATGCTGGGCGATAAAGAATACACCCCGCCCGAGATTTCCGCGATGATTCTGGCGAAAATGAAACACGACGCCGAAGCTTACCTGAATGAGCCGGTCACGCAGGCGGTGATCACCGTGCCTGCTTACTTCAACGACGCCCAGCGCAATGCCACCAAGGACGCCGGTAAAATCGCGGGTTTGGAAGTGCTGCGCATCATCAACGAGCCGACCGCGTCCGCGCTGGCTTACGGATTGGACAAACGCAAGAACGAGACCATCGCCGTGTACGACCTGGGCGGCGGCACCTTTGATATTTCCGTGCTGGAAGTCGGCGACGGTCTCTTCCAGGTGAAATCCACCAGCGGCGATACCTTCCTGGGCGGCGATGACTTTGACCAGCGCGTGATGGACTACCTCGCGGATGTGTTCAAGAAAGAAAATGGCATTGACCTGCGTCAGGACCGTCAGGCTCTGCAGCGCCTCAAGGAAGCGGCTGAAAAAGCCAAGATTGAACTTTCAACCACCATGCAGGCGGAAATCAACCTGCCCTATATCACCGCCGACGCCTCCGGACCCAAGCATTTGGTCACCACGCTCACCCGCGCTAAGCTGGAGCAGCTGACCGAAGATCTGGTGGAACGCTCCATGAAGCCTGTGGTGCAAGCGCTTGCCGATGCGAACTTCAGCAACGGCGACATCAACGAAGTTGTCCTGGTGGGCGGCATGACCCGCATGCCCGCCGTACAGGAAGCTGTTCGCAAGCAATTCGGCAAGGACCCCCACAAGGGCGTCAATCCGGATGAGGTCGTGGCGGTGGGCGCGGCCATCCAGGCCGGCGTTCTGGGCGGCGAGGTCAAGGACATTCTGCTGCTCGACGTGACCCCGCTCAGCCTCTCCATTGAGACCCTGGGCGGCATCGCCACCCCTTTGATTAAGCGCAACACCACCATCCCGACGCGCGAATCGCAGGTATTCTCCACCGCGTCCGACAGCCAAACACAGGTAGAAATTCACGTGTTGCAAGGCGAACGCCCTATGGCAGCGGATAACAAGTCGCTTGGCAAGTTTTCGCTGGACGGCATCCCGCCTGCTCCGCGCGGTGTGCCCCAGATTGAGGTTACATTTGACATCAATGCCAACGGCATTCTGGAAGTGACCGCCAAAGACCGCGCCACCGGGCGCAGCCAGAATATCACCATCACCGCCTCCTCCGGTTTGAGCGAAGCGGAAGTGGAAAAAATGCGCCGGGAAGCCGAAGCGCACGCGGACGAAGACCAAAAACGGCGCGACTTGATCGAAGCGCGCAACACCGCCGACAACGCGGTCTACAGCTCCGAAAAGACTCTGCGCGACCTGGGCGAAAAAGTGCCCGCGGATATCAAAGAGAAAGTGGAAGCCGCCGTCGAAAAAGTCAAATCTGTGCGCGACCAAGACGACCCCGCGGAAATTAACCGCGAGGTGGAGACCCTGATGCAGACTCTGCAGCAGGTTGGTCAGGCAGCGTATTCCCAACAGCCACCGCAGGACGAAAACCCGCAGGGCGGCTCCGGTCAGACCCCGCCCGATGACGGCGACGTAGTCGACGGGGACTTCAAACAGGCTTAACCGCTGAAGGATTGCAGCCAACACCCGCAGGAATTACGACAATCCCCGGGTCTTGGTTCTTGATAGTATGGTGCTCTGAACATGATGGCAACAAAAAGAGATTTTTACGAGGTGCTTGGCGTCCCAAAAAATGCCAGCCAGGATGACATTAAGAACGCGTTTCGTTCCCTGGCAAGGCAGTACCATCCGGACGTTAACAACGCGCCCAACGCCGAGGAAAAGTTCAAGGAAATCAACGAAGCTTACGGCGTCTTGAGCGACGCGGAAAAACGCGCCGCCTACGACCGTTACGGCCCGGAAGGCGTGAACTACCAGGGCATGCCGGATTTCAGCAGCATGGACCTCTCGGATATCCTGGAAGGGCTGTTCGGTTTCGGTGGTTTTTCAGGCATGGGCGGCTCCGCGCGACGTTCGCGCAACGCGCCCCGGCGCGGCGCCGACTTGAGCGCGCGCGTGCGCCTGAGCTTTGAAGAAGCTGTGTTCGGCGTGGAAAAGGAAATTGATATCACGCGGGACGAGAAATGCTCCGTCTGCGGAGGCTCTGGCGTGGAACCAGGCAAAAAACCTGTCACGTGCAGCACCTGCAAGGGGCAGGGTGAAGTCCGCCAGGTGCATCAGACCTTTCTAGGCTCCATGGTTCAGGTAGGTCCCTGCCCGGTGTGCGGCGGACGCGGGGAAATTATTGAAGACCCCTGCCATGCCTGCCGCGGAACCGGGTTGGAACGCCGTACCGTCAAACGGAAAATCAATATCCCGGCTGGCGTGGATAACGGCAACCAGGTGCGCGTCATCGGCGAAGGTCAGCCCGGCAGCAACGGCGGCCCCAGCGGCAACTTTTACCTCGAACTGGAAGTCCAGCCGCACCGTTATTTCCGGCGCAAAGGCAACGATTTGCTGCTGGACCTGGACATCAACATGGCGCAAGCCGCTCTGGGCGATGAAATCACCATCCCGACCCTGGAAGGCAGCGAAAAACTGCGCATTCCACCGGGCACCCAACCGGGCAAAGTCTTCAAACTGAAGGAAAAAGGCATCCCGGTTGTCAACCGCCAGGGCAGCCGCGGCGACCAGCTTGTGACCGTGAATGTGCAAATCCCGACCCAACTGAGCGCTGAACAGAAAAAGCTGCTGGAAAGCCTGGGGAAGACCATGGGAACCGATATCAAAATCCAGGAGCGCAGCTTTTTAGACAAACTGAAGGACGTGCTCGGTGGATAACAAACCAAAAGCCTGGATGGAAGTCTCTTTAGAGTGCAGCGGGGAACTGGCTGAAGCTGTCGCCGAAGTCTTCGCGCGCTACTGCCCTGAGGGCGTGGTGCTGGACAATGTCACCACTTACGACGCTGAAAAACACGAGCATATCCCCACCGGCATGATGCGCGTGGCAGCTTACCTGCCGCAGGATGACGAACTGGAAAGCAAGAAGCGCAGCCTGGAAGAAGCCCTCTGGTATATGGGCAGAATTGTGCCCCTGCCCGCGCCCGAATTCATCAGCATTGAAGACCAGGATTGGATGACGGTCTGGAAGCAGAATTACCAACCGCTGCGGGTCGGAAAAAGCTGGCTGATCCTGCCTGCCTGGCTGGAACTCCCCGTGGGAGAAACGCGCCGCGTAGTGCGCATCGACCCCGCCATGGCATTCGGCACCGGTACCCATCCCTCCACCCAGCTGTGCCTGCTTGCTATCGAGGACACCATCCGCCCCGGCCAGCCGGTGATTGACCTGGGCTGCGGTTCGGGCATTCTCAGCATCGCCGCGCTCAAAGCGGGCGCGTCCCAGGCTCTGGCGGTGGATATTGATGAGCAAGCGGTCAGCGCCACGCATGCCAACGCCCGCATCAATGCTATCGATGAAAAAGTGGAAGCAGCCCAGGGTTCACTGGCAGACATACTGACGGGGAAGTACTCCCTCCAACAAGCGCCGCTGGTCCTGGCAAACATCCTCGCGCCGGTGCTCATCCGCTTGTTTGACGAAGGGCTGGCGGACCTGATCGCGCCCGGGGGCAAACTGGTGCTGGCGGGCATTCTGGAGAACCAGGCTGAGGACGTGCTGGCAGCGGCGCGCGCGCACGGCCTGAATCTCATCGCGAAATACCAACAGGAAGATTGGGTCGGTTTGGTCGTCGGCTAAGTCCGCCCTGCTTTTTGTGCGTTTTATGCATCTGTTCCCGCAATCTTCGGGGAAACAGGTTGCTTAAAGCCCCCAATGTCTTTATACTTCAGTTAAGCAGAAAGGAGGCGCGCATGGCAGTTATCACCATGTCACGTGAGCTCGGCACTGGCGGCGGACTGATCAGCCAGATGGTCACAAATTCCTTGAATTATCACCTGGTAGACAAAGAAACAATCGGAAAAGTCCTGTCGCAATTTGGACTGCTCTCATTTAATAAGGTCTACGATTCCACGCACAGCGTCTGGTCGCTGTTCGACAGCGACTACCGGGAGCTTGTAAAGCAGCTGAACAGGACTATCCTGGCCTTTGCCAAACTTGACAACACGGTCATTATCGGGCGCGGCGGCTTCGTGGTTCTGAAAGATTACCAGAACGTGCTCAACGTGCTCTTGCGCGCTCCACTGGAACACCGCATCCGCAACGCGATGCAAACCGAACAAATTTCCGATATTCGCGAAGCTGAAAAAATCGTCCGTCACAGCGATGAAGTCCGCGAAAGCTTTCTGCAGACTTTTTATAATGTCAACGCGAACTCAGCCCAGTTTTTCTCACTCGTCATTGATACCAGCCGCGTACCGCTGCACATGGCCGCCCGCTGGATCATGGAAGCCGCGCAGGAGATTGACAGGCAAAAGATTCCGCCGGAGCGGAGCTCGCTTAAGGCTGATATAGACCCTGTGCTGCTAAGAACAGTGCGGGAAGTGCTGGAAATTAAGGACTGATACCCCTCTGCTCAGTAGAAAATTATAAAGCGCAGGAGCGCCCCGAACAGCATTCCCAGCAGCATGCTTAGCATTGTTCCCAGAATGAAGTATTCCGTTATCTCGCGGTTCTCCAACTGTTTAAAGCGCGCCAGCGTCTTGAGCGTGCCCAACAGACCCAGCCCGGTGTAAATCCCCGAAACCATAAAGACCCCCACCAACAAGCGCTCCAGGTAGCCGATGTACATGCCTGTGCTGGCTTCGGCTGGCTGTCCGTTCTTGTCTTCGGCAAGCGTTGGCAGTTTTTCGAGGCCCGCGGCGCTGTTCTCCCCGGCAGGCTTCTTCAGGCTGTCAAACGAGCGCAGCCTGAGCGAGCCAAGGATATTCTTAACCAGGTGTCCGCTCACCCACACCAGCCCGATCACGCACATGGCTCCCAGCGCGAGCTTGCTCGAAAGGCTGAGAGTCAGGTTGTGCTGCCCGAAAGAAACCGCTAGCCCCACCAACGGTACGGGGGACGCTGCCAGCCCGAAAGCCAGCAGGATGAGATAGATACACACAATATGCAGTACCTGGTCCAGGATGAAGACCCAGGTACCCGGTTTCCACAGAAATTTGAAGCGGTCAATCAGGTAATGCGCCGCAAAAATGCAGACTACGGCAAACAGCGCGCTTTTGGTCCACAAGCCCCATAACACCAGCAGCGCTGTACTGACCGCCAGGTGCACCACGCTGTGCCAGAAGACGCCGCTGTTCCAGAACTTGCGCGGTTTATTATTGCTTTGCTTGAGGGCAATCAGCGAAGCCGGCTGCAGGATGAAATCTGCCAGCAAATGCGCCAGGATGAGTACCGCCAAAGGTTTAATCATTTGCCCTCCATGGACGAAATTATGCTGCGCGGCCTGCTCAGCAAGGCCGTCACTCCCCGCCGCAAAAACGATTGAGCAGGTATAGGAACGCCTCTTCCGCGTCCCGTACCAGCTGGTAGTCGCCCCGCCGAAGCAGCTTGCTGAAGTTGGCGATGGCGTTTTCCGCTGCGATGACTTCCTGCCCTTTGCCTTTCAGCGCGCGGTACAGGCGCAGGTTGTCCCAGTCCGGGTGCGCTTCTTTGAGCGCCGCCGCTTGCCGCTGCAGCTCTGTGCGCCGCATGACGCGGCTCATGATGTAATACAGGAAATGCTGCAGCACCTGGTTTTCCGCTGGGTCTTCACTGACTACGATGGCATAACGGAACCTGGCGCGCTTCTGGCGGCTCATGAGTTCGTTCTCCGCTTTAGCTTTCAGCTTGTCCAGCGCTTCAGCCGCCAGCCAGATAGCCGCTCCGTTCACCAGCTCCGCGTCAGCGCTCGCGCTCAGGTCCACGCTGCCCGTGCCCATCCCGACGTAAAAGGGCAGCCCACGCGCCGTGGCCAGAGCGTAAAGCGCCTTGTAAGCCTGAAAACCCGCCTCCGGGTTCGTCAGGATGCCAAACAATTCGTCCCCCGCGCGCACGGTAAAGGGCGTCAGCAGGTCGCCGGCAAAGCGAGCGTTCAGTTCCCGCGCGATTTCCGGCAGGAGCTGCGCCTGGTGGCTTCCGCGGGAGCCAATCACATCCGCTTTGATGCAGAACGCGTGTGGGTTTGTTTGCGGTTCTTCCATAAGTTTCACTTACGCTTGGTTACGTCTCTATACTACCCGATTTTCAAGTATTTGTCAATACTACCGGAAATTTGGCCAGCCGCCCGTGCGCTGAAAGCCGTAACGCTGTCACAAAGATAAACTGCCCGATATTCCGATATTTATCAGGATTGCCGGAATAGCGGGCAGTCAAATGAATATGGTTGTCAGAAAGTACCGTGCAGTATAGCTTAATCCCCGCCCTGGGGGTCTTCGGCGTCCGCTTCCTGGTGCCCGATGCCGAGCGCTTTCCACTTGTTAGCGTCCTTGCGCAAGCGGTGCAGCTCGCCCCCGCGCATGTGCAGCGCGTCAAAACCTTCCGGTTTGATATTCATCTGGCCGCCGGTGAGCAAGCCCAGCACGCCTTCCTGCAGGTCTTCCTCTTGCGGTTTGTAGGGGTCCGTCAGGCTCTTGTCGGGCGGCTGGTAATCCAGCGGCTCGGAGTAGGCGCTGATATAGCCTTCAAAGTTGCGCAGCACCACCTTGTCCGGTGAGCTGGAGAGCACATAATTCGGCATGACCGGGATTTTCCCGCCGCCGCCCGGGGCATCCACCACGTAGGTCGGGACGAGGAAGCCGGAGGTATGCCCGCGCAAAGCCTCAATAATTTCCAGACCCTTGGAGATGGGCGTGCGGAAGTGCCCGGCGCCTGCCACCAGGTCGCATTGGTAGATGTAATACGGGCGCACGCGGATGCGCGCCAGGTCCTGCACCAGGCGGCGCATGAGGTACGGGTCGTCATTCACGCCCGCCAGCAGCACGGACTGGTTCCCCAGCGGGATGCCAGCCCGGCTGAGCCGGTCGCAGGCTTCAGCCAGTTCGGCGGTAATTTCGTTGGGATGGTTGACGTGGATATTCAGCCAGAGCGGGTGATACTTTGCGAGCAGCTCGGTCAATTGGCTGGTAACGCGCTGCGGCAGGAACACGGGCACGCGCGAGCCAATGCGGATGACCTCCACGTGTGGGATTTCCCGCAGGGAGCGCAGCACGCGTTCCAGGTTTTCGGGCGAGAGGGTCAGCGGGTCCCCGCCGGAGATAAGCACGTCGCGGATTTGCGGCGTGCGGCGGATATAGGCAATCTGTGCGTCAAAATCGCGCGCGAAACCCTGGCGCGGGTCCCCCACCAGGCGTCCGCGCGTGCAATAGCGGCAGTAGGAAGCGCACTGGTTGGTAATCAGCATCAACACGCGGTCGGGGTAGCGGTGTACCAGGCCGGGCACCGGGCTGTGCATGTCCTCCGCCAGCGAGTCCTCCATCATGCCGGTAAAGCTTTCCAGCTCTTTGGCGGTCGGGATAACCTGGCGGCGAATGGGGTCGAAGGGGTTGCCTGGGTCAATCAGGGAGGCGAAATAAGGGGGCACCTCCACCCGGAACAGCCCGGGGGCGGAGAGCGCTTGTTTTTCGCTTTCGGTGAGCGGGAAGAGCGCCTCGAAGTCTTCGATGGTATTGAGGCGGTGGCTGAGCTGCCAGTGCCAGTCGTTCCATTTCTCATCGGGGATATCTTGGTATGCCGGGGCGCGTTTGGATGGAAATGGGGTGGTGCTCATGAACCCTCCTTGGGATGAATCATCGCTGTAATTGTAACTTAATATATGCAGGATGCGATTCATTCTGACATACTGTATGTCATTCTGAATGCTATGACTTTATCAGTGCTAAGATTCTTCGCCTGCGGTTCAGAATGACAGAGTGCTTGTCATCCTGAACGGCTCTCGGATCGCGCCGGTCTCCAGACCGAGCGCGCAAGACGACCGTTAGGTCTCCAAAGGTCCGCAAATTAACGGCAAGGTAGTCTCGGATCGCGCCGGTCTCCAGACCGAGCGCGCAAGACGAACGTTAGGTCTCCAAAGGTCCACAAATTAACGGCAAGGTAGTCTTGGATCGCGCCGGTCTCCAGACCGAGCGCGCAAGACAACCGTTAGGTCTCCTGACAAAAACACCATATAATTAACATATGGATCGTTTTAAAATTGTGGACGGAGTTTATGTCTATTTTGTCACCTTCACCATCATCGATTGGCTGCCAATTTTTATTAATCCAGAACCTACTCAAATCCTTATGGATAGCATGCGGTATTGCGTCAGGGAAAAGGGGCTGCGAATCAACGCATACGTGATCAAGCCAAACCACCTGCATATGATTGTGTTTGACAGGATGTTTGATAACACCCGATTGCAACAGGCATTATCAGACTTACGAAAATATACTGGCAGAAGATTGGCGGATTATGTTGACGACAATCTTCCGGAAACGCTGGCCAAGGTGATCCACACAAATGACCTGGCCGACCGTAACCGGCAGATTTGGCAGCCCAGCTGGCATGCGGAGGGTTTGCTCAGTGAGCATTTCTGGAAAGAGAAGCTGGACTACATCCATCAGAATCCAGTCAGGAAGGGTTATGTGCGGCTGCCAGACCACTGGCGATATTCCTCGGCGGGATATTGGTTGAAGCAGCAAGTTGGGGATGTTCCGGTTGTGCCTATCCAATCGGAAGAAAATGAGGAAGAGTGCCACGGACATAGGTAAGCCGGGAGACCTAAAGGTCAGTTTTCGCGCGCGGTCGGGAGACCGGCGCGATCAAAGACCCGCACCGTGCTTTCCACGGCGGAGCTGCTCAAAGCCTGCCGGCAAACCGAGATCATCGCGCGCGAGGGTAGTTACATCGCCCGGCTGGATATTCAGCCCGAAAGCGGCGCCGAGAAGCCTTCACAGTTGGAGATCTCTGCCAGCTCCGAGCAGACCGTCTCCTCCGAGGTGATGGTGGACGCCTCCATCGATGGCACGCCACTGCTGATTGCCTTCAATGTGCGCTTCCTACGCGAGGTGCTCGAAGTGATTAAGACCCCCAACGTGGTTTTGGAGACCAATGCCGCCAATTCGCCAGCGATGATCCGGCCAGTGGGTGATGAGAGCTTCCAGCACATCATCATGCCGATGAACTTGCAGCGTTAGGCGCAACAGCATACATTCTCAGACGCCGGAAGCTCACCCTTCCGGTGTTTTGTTTTTAAGGGAAAATGGCATATACTGATAATAGAGAAGTGAAGATGAACCCGTATAAGAAAATTGCATTCTTTATAACAGTTCTGCTTTGCGTAATAATAACAAGTTGCCAGCCGATTAGTCCACCTCAGCCTACTCCAACAGAAACAATAATCAATGGCTTCCACATGCAAGGAGCGATCCTTTACTTTGAGAAGTTAAAAAAGGGCGATGCTGTAATTCATTTCGGCGAAATCAAAGATCCAGCTGAAGGCATGATTGGCTATGGTTTCGTTCACATTCCCGAGGATTGTGAAATCTTGAAGAGGCTTGATGGTGAGGAGGAAGAGGCAAGCCTTGAGGATTTAGCTGTCGGTCAAATGGCAGAAATCTTTGTACCCGAAATTCTGGAATCCTACCCTTGGCAGGCAACCGCAACCAAAGTCATCATTACATCCCCAGATCCGAAAAAGAGCCTCAGACCGCTTTCCCTTGTGCTTGCTCCAGACTTTGAAGGTATTATCACCGCAACCCATGAGCAGACCGAGCCCTTTCACAGCTTAATGATCACCTTAGAAATCACGTCCGCGCCCAAATATCCGGAGCTCAAGGAAGAAACGGTCGCACTTGACCGTCAAGCGTTGCTTTGGGAAGAAACTGCCTCTGGTTATGAGCTCATCTCGCGGGACGCATTGGTATTAGGCCAGAAAATTAGCGTTTTACTAAAAGATCAACGCTTGGATGGAATCGCTAGCGAAATAATCGTTCTTCTGAATGAAGAATAAAGGAAACCATGTCTGAAAAGAAATTACCCTCTAGATTATGGCTAACCGCATTATTTCTAATTTTCGTTCTTGTTAGCTGTCAGCTCAATAATGCTTCACAGACTAAGCCAACAGGAACACAAACAGACAGAACGCTGATGAAGGGCGTGATCCTTTACGTTGAAAGGTATAAAAACGGCAAAACCGTCATTGATTTTGGGGAAATTGTGGAAGGAGGAAAGCATATCAGTAACGTAGGCAGGGTTTCTTTCGCCGATGATTGCGAATTTTTGTTCTCTATCAATGGTCAAGAGGAAGAAGCCAGCAGTGACGATTTGGCAGTAGGCCAAACCGCAGAAATATCTGTGACTGAAATACTGGAATCCTATCCGTGGCAGTCTACAATTTCCAAGATTGTCATCACTTCACCCGATCCACTAGTCAGTCTACAGCCAGTTTCTACATTTCTCGACCCCAAATTTGAAGGCGTGATTACTTCAATAATTGAGCCAAGCTTAGATTATCCTCTCTACAAAATAAATATCTCCGTAACTTCATCGCCCAATTACCCTGATGTGGAAGAGGCTTCATTTTCTATCCAGAACTCAGCCTTAATTTGGCAGGAAACTGCCTTTGGCTACCAACCCATAAACGCCACTTACCTGGGAGTAGGGCAAAGCGTCAGTGTTTTGCTAAAAGATTGGCATATGCTGGATCCAGATCCCACAGTCTACTTGGCCTTTGAAATCATCGTCCTCTCTAGTATTCAGTCAGGCTGAAACAGATGGATAAAGCTGCTTCAACTTTGATCGCGCCGGTCTCCTGACCGTGCGCGGCATCTGACCGTCAGATCTCCAAACGCCTGCAATCCACCTCTGATCGCGCCGGTCTCCTGACCGTGCGCGGTATCTGACCGTCAGGTCTCCAAACGCCTGCAATCCACCTCTGATCGCGCCGGTCTCCAGATCGAGCGCGCAAGACGACCGTCAGGTCTCCGAACGCCCCACAATCCACCTCTGATCGCGCCGGTCTCCAGACCGTGCGCGGAATCTGACCGTCAGGTCTCCAAACGCCCCACAATCCACTTTCCGGAGTCCTTCGGTCTATCATTTCGCTCGGTCAGGAGACCTTCGCGAACGCTGTCTCGTTATCGCAAAGATTCTTCGCCTCCGGCTCAGAATGACAAAAGTCTCTACTCACCGCTCATTGCCGCCAGGCCGTCTCGCACGTCCTTTTCTCAGGCATTTCGTTCGTTACCCAACGGGGAGGCTTCGCACTCCGAGGACCTTCGCGAACGTCAAAGCCAAACGCGAACCATGCGTCCATCCCCGTCCCTTTACGTCCGATTTTCCGGCAAAACCCCTGTGCTATAATAAAAATTTGGCATCAAAACCCGCCAGAATACATCAAAGGACACTCAGCTTTATGTTAAAGAAAATTTCCAGCCTCTTTACCAGCGACCAGCACAAACGCACCATCGCAAAAATGGTCTCGGTAGTCGACGCGATAAACGCCCTTGAACCTAGCTTCGAAGCCCTCAGCACCGAAGCCTTGCGCGCCAAGACGGACGAATTCCGCGCGCGCCTCTCAAATGGCGAAAGCCTGGACGCCCTCCTGCCCGAAGCCTTTGCCGCCGTGCGCGAAGCCAGCAAGCGCACCTTGGGCATGCGCCATTACGACGTGCAGCTCATCTGCGGCATCAACCTGCACCAGGGCAGCATCTCCGAGCTGCGCACGGGCGAGGGCAAAACCCTGGCCGCCACCCTGCCGCTCTACCTGAACGCCCTCGAGGGCAGAGGCGCGCACCTCATCACGGTCAACGATTACCTGGCCCGCCGCGACGGGCGCTGGATGGGCGCGATTTACCACCTCCTGGGTCTGCAGGTCGGCATCCTGCAAATGTCCAACACCTCCGACGGCAGCCAGCTGGCATACCTGTACGACCCTGACGAACACTCCCTGCGCGAAGAAACCAATCTGCTGCGCCCGGTCAAGCGCGTGCAAGCCTACCAGGCGGATATCACCTACGGCACCAACAGCGAGTTCGGTTTCGATTACCTGCGCGACAACATCACCATGAACTGGGACCAGCGCGTGCAGCGCGGTCACCACTATGCCATTGTGGATGAGGTGGATAACATCCTCATCGACGAAGCCCGCACTCCGCTCATCATTTCCGGCCCTTCTCACGAGGACTCCAATTACTACATTCGCATGGCGCAGGTGGCGCGCGCGTTGAACCCGGAAGACTACGAGGTGGACGAAAAAGACCGCACGGTCACGCTGACGGAAACCGGCGTAGCCCATGTGGAAGAGCTTTTGGGCGCGCCCCTCAGCGACCCCGACCGCCCGGAGGACATCAATCCGGAACAGGCTCGCTTGATGGGTTTTCTGGAGCAGAGTCTACGCGCGCAGTTCCTGTTCCACCGCAACAAAGAATACATCGTGCAGAACGGCGAAGTCATCATCGTGGATGAATTCACCGGCCGCATGATGCCCGGCAGACGCTGGTCGGACGGGCTGCATCAGGCGGTGGAAGCCAAGGAAGGCGTCAAGGTCCAGGCTGAAAACGTGACGCACGCCACCATCACCATCCAGAATTACTTCCGTATGTACAGCAAGCTGGGCGGCATGACCGGCACAGCCTTGACCGAAAAGGAAGAGTTTTACCGCATTTACGGGCTGGAAGTGCTCCCTATCCCCACCAACCTGGAATACCGCGCCAGCCGCCCCGAAACTGGCTTGATTGAGCTGGATGACCGCGACGAAGAAGGTTACCACTACAACTACTACGCCAACAGCGCGGACCCGCAAAAAAAGGCGCTCTTCTTCAAACGCAAAGACTACCCGGATGTTATTTACCGCACCGCGGAAGCCAAATTGCGCGCCATCGTGCTCGAAATTATTCGTTTTCACGCTATCGGGCGCCCGCAGTTGGTCGGCACCACCTCCGTCGAGAGCTCCGAACGCCTCTCGGACCGCCTGGCGCCGGAGCTGGTGCGGCGCCTGCTGCAAACCGTGTTAATACGCGAAGCCTGGCGCCAAAAATTCAATCCCAAGGGTGATGATTTCAGCGCGCCCAAGGAACTGGCCGTCCTGAACGAGCCCCTGAACAAACTGCGCATGCCCGAACTGCGCAAACTCGCCAGCCAATACGGCATCGAGACCCTCGACCTGGCGGACGTTTCCAACCGGGCGCTGCTGCTGGGCGCGCTGCACCTGACGGATGCGGATTGGGAGCGCCTGCAGCCCCTCTTCGACGCGGGCGTCCCACACCAGGTCTTGAACGCGCGCAAACACACCGAGGAATCCATCATTATTGCCGGCGCCGGCGCCTTTGGCGCGGTGACAATCGCCACCAACATGGCAGGGCGCGGCGTGGATATCAAGCTCGGCGGTGAAATCCCGGAAAGCCTGCTGGTGCAGGTGAACCTGGTGCTGGCATCCATCGCGAAGAGCGATCCCTACAGCCTGACCATGGAACAGCGCCTTGCATTGGTGCAAGACCTGAACGGCGAACTGAGCGATGAACAGCGCGAGGCGGTCGAACGCTTCAAAGCCTACATGGCGGATATGGAGCGCGTGCGCGCCCTGGGCGGCTTGCACGTCATCGGCTCCGAACGCCACGAGGCCCGCCGCATCGATAACCAGCTGCGCGGCCGCGCTGCCCGTCAGGGCGACCCCGGCTCCTCGCGTTTCTTCCTTTCGTTGGAGGACGAGCTGATGCGCCTGTTTGGCGGCAGCCAGGTGGACACGCTGCTCACGCGCTTCAAGTTTGATGAGAATATGCCCATCGAAGCCAACATGATTGCCAGACTGGTGGAGCAAGCCCAAACCCGTGTGGAAGGCGCCAACTTTGACGTCCGAAAACACCTGCTGGAATACGACGACGTCCTGAACGCCCAACGCAAACGGATTTACGCCGAACGCGACTTGATTTTCAATAAAGCCGATTTACGCGAGGACGTCACGGAAATGCTGCGCACCGAGTTGGGTCCGCGCGTGAAAGCCGGCGTGGAAGACCCCGAGGGACCATGGAAATTGCTGGCGTACCTCGAGGACGTCCAGCCCAACCTGAACACGCCCTGGGTCAGCTTTCCCTCTTTTATGTATAAATTGGCGCTGGAGCAGTTGGGCCAGCCCACGGATGAAGCCGACCTGACCAGACGCATTCTCGCGCTGGCGGAGGAAGCCGTTGCAGCGGAACACACACACCTGTTCAGCAACATCAACGCGCTGCTGGACAAATCCGAACAGACTCTGAAGGACCAGACTGCCGAGCGCAGCGACGCGCTGGACGCTTACCTGCAAACCTTTGACCCGCGCGAACCGCACGACTTACAATCCGAGATTTCCGCCCTGCTGCAGGTGCCCGTGCGCCTGCCCCAGGCGCAGCAAAAAGCCCTGCTGGAAGACCCGGACAGCATGAAAGCGCCGCTGCAAAACGCGCTGAAGACCGGCCTGATGCTCACGCTCACCCGCCGCCTGCTGCTCACGCTGGAACGCCGCTTCGGCGAGACCTGGTCGCTGAAAGCCACCGAACTTGCCACCCAGCCCTGGCCGGATGTGCGCAAACAAATCCTGGAGCAGGTGAACCTCATGACCGAACGCCGCGCCAAACGCTTGCTCGGAGCGGATGGCGAAATCGCGCGGGACCTGGCGGCGAATGCCGAACACCTGACGCTGGCGCTGGATGACGAAATTGAACGCATGCGTCTGCTGCAGTTGACCACGCAGGGGACGCGCGTCTCGTTCGATGCCAAATCCCACCGTCGGCAGCTGACCGGCACCCTGCGCATGACCTACATCTTTTCGCTGGCAAACCTGCTGGAGAAAATCCCGCTTAAGGACCTGAACGAGCAAGTGTTGGCGCACCTGGAAGAAGCCGAGAAAGTCTTCGTGACCGTGTTTGGGAACGCTGAATGGGAACATCTGCGTGCGAACAACTTTACGCTCGCCTCTCTGCCGCAAAATACCCGCGACGCGCTTAGCCGCCAGCTGGGTTCGGAACGCTTAACCGAGCTGCAAGCCCTGCCGCTGGACGAAATCCCGGCGGAGGAGAAGCCGAATGTGGTGCTGGAACTTGGCCGCGCCGCGCAGAACCGCATCTACCGCCAACTGCTGCTCGGCACCATCACCGAGACCTGGGTGGAATACCTGACCAAAATGGAAGCCTTGCGCGTGTCTATCACCATGGAATCCTATGCCCAGCGAGACCCGCTGGTGCAGTACAAGTCCAAAGCCAGCACGATGTATACAGAGCTCTTCTCTGAGGTGCGCCAGACGGTCATCAGCCGCATGTTTCGCTACCGCCCGAACCTGCCGGCGGATTTCAGCGGCACGCTGAGCGGCGCGGGGGTTAGCCCCGCAGCGTCCGCAGGCGAAAGCCCAAGGGCGCCCCAAGCCAACGCAGCCCAACAAAAACGGCGCAAACGCCACTAATCCCGCGGAGGAATGCATGAAAATTCTGGTTACCAATGACGACGGCGTTACCGCCCCCGGGCTGCTTGCCTTAGCCCAGGCGCTGCGCGGGCTGGACGCGGAGATTACCGTGCTCGCCCCGGACCACAACTGGTCGGCCTCCGGGCACGTCAAAACCATGCACCGCCCGCTCAGGCTCTCCGCCACCACCCTCGCGGACGGCTCCCAGGCCTGGAAGTCTGACGGCGCGCCTTCCGACTGCGTGGCGCTGGCCATGATGGGCGCGCTGGAAAGCGGTTTTGACCTGGTCGTCTCCGGCATCAACCCGAACGCGAACATCGGGCTGGACGTTACTTACTCCGGCACGGTCACCGCCGCGATGGAAGCTTCGATTTGGGGAAAACCAGGCTTTGCCGTCTCGCTGGACGCGCCGGAATACCACGAAGGTCCGCTGGATTTTCGTTCCGCGGCGGAGACAGCCGCGCGCCTGGTCTGGCAGCTGCTGCCCGAAGCCAACGGTAAACAACTTGCGCCAATTTTCAACATTAACCTGCCTTACCGCCCGCAAGGGGATTACGCCGGCGTGATGCTCACCCGCCAGGGTGTGCGCATCTACCGGGACGTGCTCGAGAAGCGCCTGGACCCGCGCGGCAGGCCCTACTACTGGATTGCCGGCGACCCGCCTTCGGGCGTGAAGGAAGACGGCACGGACTACGGCGCGCTGCAGGAAGGCTTTGTGTCCATCACCCCGCTGAAGATGGATATGACCGATTTTGCCGCGCTGGAAAAGCTGCGGGACTTGCGGCTGTAGGGCTGCCTCCCGTCATCGCGATACCTTAAAGGGTACAAGTCGAAGCGCTAAGCTCTCGCCGATCTCCCCTTTTGTCATTCTGAGCCGCAGGCGGAGCATCTGATCAGCAAAAGGACAGATCCTTCGTTCCTCAGGATGACACTCGGTTTGCCATTGCGACTGCTTGCGTGCGGAGCAAGGAGCGCCAGCGACTGAAGCAATCTCCCCCCCGACCAGCAGGGGTATCACGTCGTGCCACGCGAAGATTTCTGATTCGTCATTAGTATGATGGAATAGAATCAAAGAGACACGGCAGATCGTTCGTCATTCGGTCAAAAGACCGTCTCGCAGTCAGGATCGCCGTGTCTCGTGTGCAC
>DIXT01000006.1:67468-67729 GCA_002436085.1 Anaerolineaceae bacterium UBA6073 | reverse complement strand
GTTGATCCCGACGATCTACGCAGGCGGATAACGCCTCCGCGGCCTCGCTGCGGGGCGGTCTGGGCTTGGGTTGCTTCACAGAGGCGTACCAGGCAATCATCCTGGCGTCGATGGGGTCTGTCTTGGCTAAAGTACCCATTCCCTGGGCAAAGCGACGCACGTAAGTGGGGTTCACGACCGCCACAGCCAAGCCAGCGCGCTCCAACTGTCGGCTGGCCATTTTTTCATAACCACCGGTGGCTTCCATCACCACCAGGTGAA
>DIXT01000006.1:0-67320 GCA_002436085.1 Anaerolineaceae bacterium UBA6073 | reverse complement strand
ATTCCATCATACTAATGACGAATCACGGCGTCATCGCGAGCTTGACCGTTAATCACTGCGAGACCCTTTGCCACCAGGATTGTTTGATCCGGCATCCAAGTTGTTGGCAAAACGGTTCGCTATGACGAATCGGTTGTTCACCAACGTGGATCCTTGTCATCCTGGACGCAGTGAAGGATCTTGTGGCGGGCCGCCAATAAGCTTCACCCCCTGTGAGTGCCCCTGCTCTGCACACTTCGCATCAGGGTATCAGTCTTACTAAGCTTCTGCGGACGAACTGCCCCAAAATCCCTTATAATCAATAGGTAAACAGGCAAAGGAAAAAAAATGAGCAAAACTAAATCTTGGATGATGGGAGCAATCCTGGGCGGGCTCCTGGGCAGCGCGCTGGTACTGCTGTACACCCCCGCCAAAGGCAGCGAACTGAAAGGTAAACTGCAGGAAGCCGTGCAAAGGATCCGCGACGAAGTGCGCCAGGCTGGCGAAGAAAAACGTGCCGAACTGGAGGCCCAGCTGGACGCGCTGCGTTCGGGCGAGTAAGCCCTTTTTAAATCCCGACGTTTACGGGTAGTCCGGCAAGGGTGTGGGGGTCTGTACCGGATACTCGGGCGGGGTTGGGCTCGGGTAAATCGAAGTGGGCGTGACGGTCGGCATGAGCGTCGGCACGGGCGTCGGAGTGGTCTGGACCACCTCGGGGTTCGGCGTGGCCAGCAGCTCCCCGATACCCGGCCCCTGGACCACCGGCATATTGCTGATGTCGTCCACGTACGCAATCCCGGCCTGACAAACTGGCTCCAGGTACTGCAGCACATTCGCCCAGATAAGCGGCTGTTTATTGGTCACTGTTTGTCGGATAGCCCGGGACAGGCAGCCCGAGCCCGCGTTGTAATTCAACAGGGTGAATTTCCACAAGTCTTCATACGTCGAAAGCTGACCCGCGTTCTTTCCGGTGGCGTTGTAAATAACCTGATTAACCTGCTCGCAATTGGCCAGCAGCCCGCGCGCAAAGACGCTGATGCTGAAATTCGCCTGGGTCAGGTCAATCCCCACCGGGCAGTCCAGGCAGCTCGCGTTTACTTTTTGCACCAGCGCGCCGCGCAGCATGACCTGCTGGGCTTCGTCCAGGTTGCCAAATCCGCGCTGACAGGTTTCCTCTGAAAGCACAAGCGGGCAAAACTGCGTGAAAAAGGCTGGATTCCAGAGCAGCACCGCATCCGCGCCTAATTCAGTCATCTGACCCAGGCCGGCTTCCTGCACCCGCGCGTAGATGCCCGGCCAGAACTGGCTTTCCCGGCTGAAGATATTCTTCATCAATTGGGCGGGCACGCCGGTGCTGTTAGCGACCTGCAGAATCTCCGCGTCAAAGCGGTTCTGCCATTCATTCACGTACGGGCGCGCCAATTCCATTCCGCACACGTTCGCGGCACCGTTGCTTTCCAATCCGCCGCGCTCGCAAGCGCTGGCGTCCACCAGACCCTGCTTAATTAAAGAGCCGGCCAGCAGGTAATACTCGTCGAAAGAAACCAGGTTTTCAGACAGCAGCGGGGTGTTCAGCCAGGTCGGCGCGCCGTCCACCGGCAAAAAGGCCTGCCAGATATTGGAGCAGCTGGAGAGGCTCTCCTGCTGGTATTGCGAGCTGAGCACATCCACATAGTAGACTGGCTGGTCCGCCGGGGCCGCGTCCGGGTTGGCAAACTCGCCCCAGGGGATTACCCGCACTTGCGCGGTAAATTTTTCGCTCGCGTCGCCGTAGCTGGACTCCGACCAGAACACCACTTCCACGCCGTTCATGCCGGTCGGGGCAAGCGGCAGGTCGCAGATTTCACCTGGGCAGGTAAAGGGTTGTCCGTTCAGAGTGCCTAAAATTTGGATAATTTGTTCGTTGGGCAGCGGTTCAATCGCTTCCATGCGCAGAAAAGGCAGAGAGCTGCATTGATTATCGCCCGGGACATTGCCGCAGCCGACAATGGAAATAAACACCTCCGCTGGCGGAAGCTTCACTTCCACTTTGCGGGTGGAGGGAGTGACATTAGCCAGGTGCAGATACAGTCCGGGGCACTGCTGGGGATTGGTGATGAGGTCGTCGTATACACAGGCGGAGGTCCTCTGCCACTGGCTGAGGATTGTGTTTCCACAGTAATATAAAACCTCGCTGTCATCAGGCCAGGATTCGTGCTCGACGTAAATCTGGCAGACGACCTGGGATGTTTTCCAGGAGAGCAGCCACCACTCATAAGTGGTGTAATCCACGCTCAGCACAACGGAGCGCTGCGGGCTTTCGGAAGGGAGGGGAACTGAACTTACTGGCTGCGGGTTCAGGACAAGCAGCACGAAAACACAGACCAGAAGGATTCTGGTCAGAACTGTGCTTCGTGTTGTTGTTTTTGCGCCCATGTGCATCAGAACAATGTTGTTCCTCTGTTAAGGATACTCACCCGAATCCGTAGGGGTAGTCACCGGATAGGGGGTCGGGAAAATGGCGGTTGGTATCGGGCTGCGCGTGACGCCAGGGGTCGGCGTGACGCCGGGCGGCAGGGTGCGCGTAGGCGTTGGCGTGCCCGTGATGGCCGGGAAAGCGCCGGTTGCCGTTGGCGTCAGCGGCGTCGGCGAAAATGCCGAGGCTTCGGTCAGCTGCGCTGCGTAGGTCAGCACGATTTCCCCGAGCGGACTGGCCTGCAAGACGTCTTCCAGCGCGCGCGTGAAGACCGCGCTGACCGCATCCGCGTCCGGAAGGAGCACGCTGGTCTGGGTATTATCCGGCAGCTCCCAGCTCCTGAGCTCGTTCCAGCCGAGCAGATAATAGCTCAGGCGCTGCGGATCCCCCAGGCGCAGGAAAAGCGGAATATCCAGCAGCAGTTCCGGCAGCGAAAAATCGGTATCCAACTGATCTTTGTACGAAACGTACATCGCTGGCAGCTTAACCAAGCGTCCATTCTGGACTAATTTTGTAAAGAGCAACTGCAGCATCTGCTGCTGCCTTCTGGTCCGGTCAATTTCATCATCGCCGGACAGATATGAAACATAGCACAAAGCTTTCTGCCCGTTCATGCTGTGCAAGCCGGCCGGCAGGCCGCCGCACGCATCGCGGATGGGCAGCAAAACGCTGACATCCAACCCGCCCAAGTCATCCACCAGCCAGCCAAATTCCTGCGGATGGGCGACCACGAAGCGGTCTGGTTTTATTCCAAAGTTATACGCGAGCGTCTCCCGCACAAGATTCATCCCGCCCAACGGGTAGGCGGTGTTCAGGCGCTGCATGGTGTAGCCCGGAATGAACACGAACAGGTTCCCCGGGATGGAAATCACGCTGGCTTTTGAGAGCCGCGTGTTGACAAACGCCAGATGAAACGCTTCCGTGCGCCCCCGGTACGGTGCTTCCTGGTCGGAGCCTAAGAACAGCCATACTTCCACGTCCTCAGGCAGCGCCATGCGTTCGGCCGCCGGCGGAATCGGCGTAACGGGCGCGATGCTGGCTGGCGCGAAGGTGTTCCACACTTCGGGCGTGGGAAAAGCCGCGGCGGTCGCGTCCGCCTCAACCGGGAAAGCGAGCGGTGTGGGCGTAGCTACAGCGCGCACGCAGCCACTCAGAGCAACAATGGCCGCCAAAAGCGCCAAAAAGCACCTCGCATAACTGGAATATTGGATTGGTAAGGTGCGCGGCGCTTTCATAGTTTCAATGCAAAACTACGGGGTGTTTTCACTCCGTTTGTTTTTCGATTATAGCATGGAATCCCGGCCAACCCGGGTAAACCAGCTTGCATAGCGTTCCCTTCGGTCACTGTCCTTGGGTCAACACTTTCTTAATCCTTGCATTTATAATGCCAGAATGAGCATCGCCGCAGCCAGCAGCAGTGAGGTCAGGATAGATCCGGCCCATAACAGGTAAATCATGGCTTTTTCCATGCCCCCGCGCAGGTAAAAATACAGCCCGACCCCCAAATTCAGCAGCCAGATAAACAGGCTGAAGAACGCAAGAAGAAAAACCTGGCCGGACCCCACCCGCTCTAGTGTGGTCCAGGTGATTTCCGCGCGGGTGCCAGCCAGCGCGAACGCCAGCGCCAAAACCAGCAGTCCTGCCGCAAAGCCGCCCGCTAGCAGGCCGCGGGCGATCTTGTCCTGCCATATTTTCTTACGCAGGGTGTCCAGGCTTTCGGAATGCGGCTCGTAACTGACCAGGCTGCCCAGTTCGCTCAGGCGTTCATACAAACCAAGAAATGTTTCCGGATCGCGCGGAGAAATAGCAAAATAACGCCCGGAAGCAGCCACCAGAAGCAGAGAGCTCGAATCCGATGCGGCATATTCCACCGGCCCCAAACCAGGCACATTGCGGGCACCAAAGATCATGCCCGGCAGCGCGCCCACTGGCCTCGGCAGCCGGGTCTGGAAGTCCGAGACTGGCCGGATCCATTGGACGGCCGGCATCGGAATGACTTCCCGCCGCAGCCCCCAGTGCAGCGCCAGCCCGCCGCGCCCAAGGATGTAGCGCGTGGTGAGCAGCCTGTACACCCGAGAAACCAGCCCCAGCAAAAGCCCGCTCAGCAGTGCGCCCGCCGCAATTCTCCACGGCAGAAGTAACGCAATGCCTATACCGCCCGGATTGACTACCAGCACAAACAATAGGGCGAGTATTGTAACAAGCAAAACCGCGCTGACCCACAGGCCAAGTTGTTTGGAGGGGGAAAACTCAGTATCCATATTCGAGAATAATTATACAGGTTATCGCCAGGCTGCCTTTGAGCGTAAAAAAACTGCCCGGCCAAAAACCGGGCAGCATCTCTTGTTGAGGCAGCTTAGTTTGCTTTATATTCCGCTCCGCGGGCCAGCGCGCGGGTGTTCATTTCCACGAATTTTTGCAAGCGTTGGGCAGTATGCGCCTTGAGCGCGCGCTCCAAAGCCCCTTCCGGCAAAATATCCATGTTGGCCATCAGCGCCCCCAGCATCACCATGTTGGTGGCGCGTTCGTTTCCGATTTCCATCGCGATGGCATTGGCAGGCAGCGCCACCACGCGCAAATCTGTGCGGGTCACAGCCCGGTTGACCATGGATTGGTTTACGACCAGGCAGCCGCCCACGGCCACCAGCGGCTCGTATTTGTCCAGCGAGGGCAAATTCATCGCCAGGACGGCCCGTGGATACTTCACCGAAGGAGAGCCAATTTCCTGGTCGGAGATAACGACGGTGCAGTTGGCGGTTCCACCGCGCATTTCCGGGCCGTACGAGGGGATCCAGGTTACGTGCCGGCCATCATCCATGGCGGCATAGGCCAGCAGCTGGCCGGCGTAAAGCGTTCCCTGACCGCCAAAGCCTGAAATGATGATTTCATTCTGCATTTCAGTTCCCTCCTTGTTTCTCAAAAGCAATCGCGCCCGAGACTTTGAAATCCCCGACCGGGTAATAGGGAAGCATGTGTTCCGCCAGCCATACGCGCGCGTTGGCGGGCGTCATATTCCAGTTCGTCGGGCAGGTGGAGAGCAGTTCCACCATTGAGAAGCCCAGGCCCTGTTTTTGGACCTCAAAGGCCGTGCGCAGGGCTTTTTTCGCCAGGCGAATGTTTCTCGCGTCGTGCAGGCTGCGGCGCACCACGTACGCAGCACCGTCCAGGGTTGCCAGCATTTCGGCGGTACGGATAGGGTAGCCCTGCCGCTCCACATCCCGACCCAACGGCGAGGAGGTGGTCACCTGCCCAGGCAGGGTGGTCGGCGCCATCTGGCCGCCAGTCATGCCGTAGTTAGTGTTGTTGATGAAAACCGTGGTGATTTGCTCACCTCTGGCAGCGGCTGCCACAATCTCGCCCATGCCGATAGAAGCCAGGTCGCCGTCGCCTTGGTAGGTGAAAACTATGCGGTCCGGCAGCGTGCGTTTGATGCCAGTCGCCATAGCCGGGGCGCGCCCGTGCGGGGCTTCCACAAAGTCAAAGGCAAAATAGTTGTAGGCAAACACCGCGCATCCCACCGGCGCTACGCCAATGGTATGCTGCAACTCGCCCATTTCTTCCAGCACTTCCGCGATCAAGCGGTGCGCCACCCCATGCGTGCAGCCGGGGCAGTAATGCGTGCCGCGCTCTTCAAAGCCAAGCGGGCGTCGGTAGACCAGTTTCACGTCTAATTCAATCATCTCATGCTCCTGTTCCAAATTCAGCGCGCATTTGCGCCAACCAACGGTCGCGCGGGTGTTCATCAAAATTGACTTCGCCGGAAGCCAGCACTTCAATTTCGTGCAGGACGTCATCCGGATAGGGAACCATGCCGCCCATTCTGCCGTAGAACGCGATGGGTTTGCGGCCTAATACTGCCAGACGCACGTCTTCAAGCATCTGCCCGTTGTTCATCTCCACAACCAAAAAAGCTTTTGTCGTAGGGACAAGTTCTTCAATCTTTTTGACCGGAAAAGGCGCCACGGTAATCGGGCGCAGCAGCCCAACCTTGAGCCCCTTCTCGCGCGCCTCGCGCACCGCGGAGAGCGCAATCCGACCTGCGGTGCCGTAACCAACCACCACATACTCCGCGTCTTCGAGGTAATAGCCCTTGGTGCGCACTTCGTTGGCTTCAATTTCCTGCCAGCGGGTCATCAGGCGGATGTTCGTGCGTTCCTGCGCCGGGGGGTCAATGTTGATGGAGGTCAGCACGCGCTTTTCGCGTCCGCTTTCCCCGTTCACCGCCCAATCCGGGACTTCCGTCTTGATAGGCTGGAAAGGCGGTAATTCGGCGGGTTCCATCATCTGTCCCAGGCTGCCGTCCATCAGAATCATGACGATATTGCGGTATTTCTCCGCCAGGTCAAACGCCAGCGTGGTCAGGTCCACGGCTTCCTGCACGGAAGAAGGCGCCAGCACAAGCTGGTGATATTCGCCGTGACCGCCGCCGCGGGTAGCCTGGTTGTAATCGCCCTGGGAAGGCGCGATGTTGCCCAACCCCGGACCGCCGCGCACAACGTTCACCACCACGACCGGCAGTTCCGTGCAGGCGATATACGACAGACCCTCCTGCATCAGGCTGACGCCCGGGCTGGAGCTGGAAGTCATGGTGCGCCGGCCGGTGCAAGCCGCGCCGTACACCATGTTGATGGCGCCTAGTTCGCTTTCCGCCTGCACAAAAGCGCGCCCGAGCTCAGGCATGCGCGCGGAAAGGTATTCCAAAAGTTCGGTCTGGGGGGTAATCGGATAGCCAAAATACGAAACCAGGCCAGCCCGCACCGCGGCTTCCGCCACGGCTACGTTGCCTTTAATCAGTTCACGCGCCATGCTTCACCTCCCCTTCCACTTGCTTCCCGGGTCTGGTGCCGCGGTACACGGTGATAGCCGCGTCCGGGCAGACCACCGCGCAGATCCCGCAGCCGGTACAAGCTTCCGGGTGCAGCATCATAGCGGGATGATAGCCTTTGGGGCTGAGATGTGTCAGATCGAGTGCCAAAACATTGCTGGGGCAGTCGGTCACGCACAACTCACAGGCTTTGCAGTACAGTTCGTTGATTTCTACCCATCCCTTAGCGGGCATGCGCGTCCTCCTTTTTTCTGGAAAATATTCCCTGCCCGATGGGTGAGATGAGCAGGGTTCCGTGTTTAGTATACTGCAAAATGCGCTGGTCAGAGAAGCAGCAGCCATCTGGCTTAAAACCCGCCTGATGGTAAAATTCAGATAATCCCGACCCAAAGGAGCCCCCTGATGAACGAAGCTGTCATCGTCCAAGCCCTGCGCACCCCTATCGGCAGCCTGAACGGCGCGCTTTCCACCGTCCGCCCGGACGACCTGGCCGCGCTGGTCATCGCTGAAGTTGTGCGGCGGGCTGGCATAGATCCCCATCAAATTGACGAGGTCTACTTCGGCTGCGCCAACCAGGCGGGCGAGGACAACCGCAACGTGGCGCGCATGGCTGCGCTGCTGGCCGGGCTGCCGCCCCAGGTGCCCGCTCTGACGGTCAACCGCCTGTGCGCTTCGGGCTTGGCGGCGGTGAACCTGGCAGCCAGGGCCATCCGCGCGGGGGAAGGCGAAATTTACGTGGCAGGCGGAGTGGAAAGCATGAGCCGCGCGCCCTACGCCTTTGCCAAAACTTCCGGCGGCGGCAATCTGACTGCTTACGATACGGCGCTGGGCTGGCGCTTCGTCAATCCGCGTATGGAAGCGCTCTACGGCACGGAAGCGATGGGCGTGACCGCCGAAAACATCGCCGCGCAGACCGGTATTACCCGCCAGGAACAGGACGAATTCGCGTTCTTCAGCCATCAGCGCGCGGTAGCCGCCCAGGACCAGGGCAAGTTCGCCGAGGAAATCCTGCCCGTGCCCATCCCTCAGCGCAAAGGCGAACCGGTTCTCGTCAGCCTGGACGAACGTCCGCGGCGCGACACCAGCCTGGAAGCCCTGAGCAAGCTAAAACCCGCCTTTAAACCCGACGGCAGCGTTACTGCGGGTAATTCCTCTGGATTGAACGACGGCGCTGCCGCGCTGGTGCTGATGAGCGCAGAAAAAGCCCGCATGCTCGGGATAAAACCGCTTGCACGCTTGGTCAGCGGCGCCGCTTCCGGTATCGAACCGCGCATCATGGGGCTGGGTCCCATCGAGGCGACGCGTCGAGCCCTGAAGAAAGCCGGCCTGACGATAGAGGATATCGGTTTGGCGGAAATAAACGAAGCTTTCGCGGTGCAGGCTCTGGCGGTCATGCGGGAACTGGGGTTGCCGCACGAAATCACGAACGTGAACGGCGGGGCGGTCGCGCTGGGCCATCCGCTGGGCTGTTCCGGCGCGCGCATCCTGACCACCCTGGTGCACGAAATGCGCCGCAGAGCGCCCGAAGCCAGGCGCCCGTTTTTCGGGTTGGCGGCGCTGTGCGTGGGCGTCGGGCAGGGCGAAGCCGCGATTATCGAATGGTTGGACTGAAAGCCCTCAGGCGCTGGCCGGATAGGCGGATAGCAGCAGCTCAGACATCACTTTTTGAACGGATTGATTAATCTCCCGCGGATCCAAGCTGTTGGATAGTTCTCGTGGGTCATAAGCATTTCCCACCTGCACCCGGATAGGAATTTTCCAGTCTTTACCCGGATGCAGCCGCTGCATGGCAAATTGTGTGATCATCGCCAGCTGTTGGCGCCTTTTGGGATTCTTCGACCAGGTTACAAACAAGCTCTTCCAGACCTTGGGGGCGACGGTCTGGCTGATTAACAAGGGCAACAAGCGCGTCTCGGGCACTTTGGAGAGAAAAATTCCTGTGCTTTGCGACCAGGCCTTAAGGGACTGCAGAGCGCCAGGGACTAAAGCCGGGTCTGGTTCTAATAATCCTCTTGGAAAGAGAATTATTGCTTCTCCGGCTTTAAGTTTTTCGATGATCTTGCGCATATTCCCCATGCGCCCAACTGGATCTGTTTCCAAAAAGACCAGATGTCGGGAGACATTCGGGAGCACTTCGAGCATGGGGCGTTTTCCAGCCACCACACTGCTGTCGTTTCTCGCTACACAACTAAGAGCGCCAAGGCTGTCTGCCCCGCCTGCATGATTAGCCACAACCAATAAAGGCGCTTCGTGCGGAACTCGCTCCTCACCAATGAATTCCTGCCCGTCCGTAAAGTAATCCAATGCGAGTTTCGCGGTTGGACAAATATCTCCCGCTGCCAGGGACCGGTCAACGCGGAGCAGGATTTCCGCGAATTCCCGGGCTGCCTTCTGAGTCAGCCGACGGAATACTTGATAAAACAAAGCTCCTGGGCGAAACTTGAGTGCCCGCGCGATATCCTCAAAAATGTACTCCCCGATCACGCTTGGATCAGGTGCATTGCTTTGCAGAGGTTCAGTCAGTTCTTGCATATTCATACACATCAATTGTACGATACCAGGATAAAAACCGCTGCAAAGCCTGAACGATTTTCAGATATTTTTAATGCACCATAGTCCTTAACCAAACTTTTCGGGATTGTGGTGAATTAGGAACCAAAAAGATCCACACCATCAACTGAACGAGCGTCAGGACGAAAGGGAGTAGCTACCGTCTGCTTTTCCCAAAGCTGGCTGCTGCCGCGCGAAGAGCAGGCGCAGCAGCAGAACAAGCCGTTTTCCGCTTATCCTGCCGCAGGTTTCCTTGATGAACACGTCTGTGAGCTGGTCCAGCCTTGGGTCTGGCAGTCCTGTGTTTGCTTGCTCGTTCGCGTCCATCCCAAACCCATTCTAACCTTTATGGTCCCGCGCCTGGGGGCCAACTCACGACCACTTGTTCTGGCACATAAGTTGCACCAAATTAATGAGAATATTCCAAACCAACCTACTGCGCGGTGACTTATGAACAATCAAACCTTTTCGCCAAATACTGACCCGGAAGAACGCCCCAAAAAGAGCTATAGATTTCTTTTTATTGCCGCGGCATTCTTATTTGTGCTGAGCCTTGTGCTGATCTTCTCGGATGTTAATAAAGAAAGCTCCAAGAACCCACTTGGCCAGGGCACGCCTTCTGGCGCGTCTCTGGACAGCCTGCTATTCGCCCAGCTGCCCGGCGCCCTGTCGGAACGCGGCCTCGACGGCTTGAAGCTGGATGACATTGCCTTTAACGCAGTCAAGGACCAGGCAGTCTTGTGGATGGCAGCCAGCGACCCGGATACCGGCGAGCTGCTGGCACGCGAACCAAGTGCCATCCTCGCGCTCTGGAATGAGGAAAGCGGGCAGTGGAATTTATATCAGAAAGATGACACTGAGTTTTTAGAGAAGCTTAAGGAATCGGACTTCGGCGACTCGGAAATTTACGGGCGTTTCACAGAATACGACCCGAAAGCTCACATCACGGGCACAATTTACGGCGGCTTCAAACTGCCCTGGCGCGGCGGGCTGACAAAACGTCTCACCTGGTCGGTCGGGCATACCTCCTGCGCCAACAACTACTGCCTGTATGCCTTCGACTTTGCGGACGGCACGATGTTCGAAATTACCGCGGCTAAGTCCGGGTACGTGTACCACTTTAAGGACAGCTGCAACAACGGTGACTCTAGTTGCACCAACAGCATCACCATTCAAGACCGCTCCACCACCCCATACACGTATCATCTCTATCTGCACATTGCCAAGGGCAGCGTGCCGCAAAACCTGCGCAAGTTCGGCGTACCAGTTTTTCAGGGTCAGACTATCGCATTTGCGGACGATACAGGCTACAGCACCGGCCACCATTTGCACTTCATGGTGATAGAACAGGGCACCCTGAACGCCTGCGTCAATTACTGCTGGGGCAAATCTGTGGATATCACCTTCCGGGATGTGGATATTAACTGGGACGCAGCCACCCAGGGCGGGCGCCCAAGGCTGGCTTCGGAAGCCTCGTGGTACGGCGGAACCGGGCGTACCTATTACACCAGCGGGAATACGTACATAGGACCACTTTATTACTATATAATATTCCCTGTCATCAAGGGTACGACCAATTAATTAGTGGTATACAAGAGATTATTTATCGGCTAGTAAAGAAAAATAGTAATCAGAGTTTTGGATGGTGCATGATAGATAATGCGACATTAAGTCCACGTGAAACGGAGATTCTTGCCCTTATCGCCCAGGGAAAGGCAAACAAGGAAATCGCCTCAGAGCTCTTTATTAGTGTTAACACTGTCAAGGTTCATGTTTCCAATATTTTTCAAAAGATAGAGGTTTCTTCAAGAACCGAAGCAACTTTGTATGCAATTGAACAAGGTATTGTACAATCGCCCACTACTCCCATTCTCTCGGTAGATGGTGAAATTTCAGCTGATTCTATAGATGATACATACAAAGAAACCCCTAAAAAACCAGCCTGGATAAAAAGAAACTGGTGGGTAATTCTCTTCTCGCTTGTAAGTTTCTATGCAATCCTACAATCCACAGTGCCCACATTGCCTTTTTTATTTACTGTTACCCCAACTCCAAATCCCTTCATTGAGGCCTTGAACCAAAACCGCATGGAATCAATCAGCCAGATGAACACTCCCCGTATAGGATTTGCTTCAGTTATTAATGACAATAATATTTTCGTTATCGGGGGCACGGCTGAAGGCAAGACGCTTGATACATTGGAACGATATGACATTGTTAATGATTCATGGGAAATCCTGCCAGCAAAACCTACAGCTGTATCAGAAGCAGATGCAGTCTTCTTACGTGGTTCGATCTATGTCCCTGGCGGCAAACTGGGTGATGGGTCGCTAACAGACGTATTAGAAGTTTACAATCTCAGCACAAACGACTGGGAAGCCAAAGCTTCACTTCCTGTTAAGCTTTATGGTTACTCTTTAGCTAGCTTTGAGGGGCAGCTGTTTCTGTTTGGTGGTTGGAACGGTGAAGAAGTTGCCGATAACGTTTACCGCTACGATCCTTCATTGGATGAATGGTTTCCTTGCGCGCCGATGCCAACAGCAAGAATGAATGCCAGCGCGTCGGTTTTTGGTGGAAGCATTCTCGTAATCGGTGGTAGTGATGGTGATACAAGCTTGTCAAGCAATGAAGGTTACCTTCCAAATTTTGGAACGAACGGCGAAGGCGAATGGAAAGTCAATAACAATCTGCCGTTTACATGTGATTACTGCAGCAGTAATAGCCTCTCAGATCAACTGTTTGTGATCGGAAACGACAGGATCTGGCAATATTCAAACGGTACTCAAAAATGGTCCGCAATAATGCTCAAAAAGGATCAGTTTATCCCAAACCGAATCCGTAGTGAGGTCAGCCCGGAAGGATACTTGTTAATTTTTGGTGGCTTGACCACGGACGATACCCTAGCCAACCTGGCTGTGAAGTATCGCGTGATATACACGATTTCCTTACCAAATGTAATCAATTGATTGAACTTCTTAGAAATAGCGTAATAATCAAGTCTCCCTAACGACAAGCTGTTTAAATTTTGGGTGAATATTTACAACGTGGGTATTTTCACTTCGTTCATGGCTGTTTACTTAATGTAGTAGTCAATTTAAAAGAATAATTTTAACCTAGGGACGACCTCCTACTGCCTCTGTATGCCAAGTCGCCCGGAAATTAGGACTGAAATATCTGATTAGTAAGAGTAAAATTTTCCACTGCATAGTTGCAACAAATATAAAGAGGAGACCGTTACGGTCTCCTCTCAATGTCACCGGTAAACTTTATTGAATTGCCATGCCAGAGTAGTCTTCAGCAACCGAGAGAGAACCAACTCGTGATTGAACGCGCACAATTACAGCTAATTCTGCACCAGCAGGACCCTCAACGACAGCAGATCCACCGAAGGTGCCGTCGGGGTAATAGCCAAACTCAGGAGCAGAGCCAAGGTTGCCGGCATTGGAATTTACTTTTGCTCCCGCGGCAATTGCTCCGAGCGTATCAGTTCCAACAAGGGTACCCGCTTTGTCATAGTATTTGACGGTAACAGCGCCTGCAGCCAAGTCAGAGCCAACATTCTGGATGGCGATATAAGCACGTTGACGAGTGCCGTCATACCAATGATCAGTGGTCCAACGGATATAGGGCAGGGCGACTTTGGCAGCAGCACTGTTGAATCCGAGGAAGGCTGTTGACAACCCACCGCCAAAAACCTTACCCATGGCCACAATATCGCCAGTAGCAGTGATGACAGCAGAACCAATGTAACCATCAGCGTTGACATCACAAGCATTGAAGGATCGTTTGGCACCAGCTGTCAAGGTGTGTGGTCCATCGGTTCCACCAGCAGCATATGTTACGGTAACCTCCACATTATCATCCGTTGTGTTCTGTACAGCATAGGAAGAGGTCTGAACGCCATTGAACTTACAGAGTGCCGAAGGCATGTAGATTGTGGTCGAAAACTCAGAAGCCCCTTCAAAAGCGTAAGCCCCCGTACCAGTGATATTAAGCTCTAGTGCGGATGCGACAACCAAGCCTGGATTTATTGTTCCTGCCTTCGTAGCATAAACTTGAAGGGAGCCATTAAATCCAGCGGGAATTGAAGCCATCGTGGCTAAGTCAAAATACTTTGTGGCAAACGCAGGAACGTCTGTAGCATATACATGGACCAGATCTCCTGAAACTGGAACAAATACCAGTTCGAAATCAGCAGCGCTGCTGTCGACATTTTGAATTGAAACGATAGAATTAGAGCCGAACTGACCCTTTAACACAGTAGGGACCAATACATAACTTGATCCGCCGGTAAATCCGTTGGACAACGGACGAACTGCAACCCCACTTCCTGCTTTAGGGACTTGAACCATAGTCGATACCAATGGTTGACTGGAAGCCATCACAGCAGAGCCTCTGAAACCATTCGGAACATCTCCGAGGGATCCAATATAGATGGAGGTTCCGGCTAATGGCGCTAGATCAGGCAAGGTAATCGGGATGCCTGTTCCACTATTTTCATCGTAAAACGTTAAACTTATAACTGCGGCGCTATCACCGACATTTTGATAAGTTACTGATGTAGTGAATTGTGCTCCATAGGCACCAGCTTCAACACTTGATGTGGCCACTCCAGAGATCAATAGTACAAGAATTAATGCGATACTAACTGCTCGAATTTTCATATGCTTTCTCCTGTTGAGATTTGATTGATGTTATAATTTTAGAGGTTTTTAGGGCATAGTCAATAATCCGTTTGAATTATTTTTTGTTTTTTTTTCCAAATTGCCCGACTTTAAGGTTATGAATATCTTTGGAAAAAGTAATGTATGAGGGTGAACTAGTGAAAAAGAATTGTTTCTTTCGTTCGTTTCTATGCGCGACATGCATAGGAGTCTTAATCGTGGGGTGTCAAACTAAAATTCATTCAACTGCTACTCTGAAACCGACTGATCAAGTGACAGAATTGATTCAAGCAACACGGCCACTATCCGAAAATAATACTATGGCCTGTGGGAGAATTCTACATACAGATGGTTCGCCATTCAACGACCTGAATATACGACTTGCAGAAGTTTATTATGGCGATTCTACCTCTGAGGGTGCGTTTGTTCTAAATACTTCTTTTAGTCCCAGTGCGATGACAGATGACGACGGCTACTTTTGTACTGCTGAAATTGCGGTCACTGATTATGTCCTGGTCATCGGCAATCCTGAAGAAAATTACGAGATTTATTCCAATGAAGATCTTAAACCAAAAGTCTGGACCACAACTGCGGGTGAGGTGCTGGACATAGGCAATATCGTTACTGGTCTTAAGCCTTGATGTTTAGAAGGTGGTTGTAAAGTTCTGCATACCGTTTTGCAGCTTTTTCGATGGTAAGTTCGCGCGCCTTAGTAAAAGCCTGGGCACTGATTTTTTCATACATAATTGGATCATCCAAGGCTTTCAGGATTTTTGCTGCCAAATCAACGGAGGAGCGAGGATAAGCAAGCCATCCCGTTTCTTCATTAATGACCAACTCGTCATTTCCAGGAATGTTGGTGGTAATAACAGGAACCCCTCGAGCCATGCTTTCAATTATCACGGTGGGCAGACCTTCAACCAGAGAAGGAAGAACAAAAAGATCCATCTTTTCCAACCAACACCTAACATCTGATTGTCTGCCAAGTAATGCAACATTCTTGGACAGCTTGAGCTCGCTAATCTGCATCTCCAATACTTGGCGATAGTCACCCTCTCCCACAATAATCAAATTGCTTTCCGGAAATCGTTCCAAAACTTTGGGCATCGCCGCAATGAGATAATCATAACCCTTGCGTTCAATCAGCAGACCTATTGCTCCGATTACCTTTTGGGGGCCACTGGAATATTTTTTATTAGGTATTGGTTCGAACCATTTACGCAGAATACCATTGTAGACCAGCTTAGCCATTCTCTTGCTTAACCTGGTGCCTGGGTAAGAATTAATAGTCTTTACGATGTTTTGAGAAACACCGACCTGCAGGTCCGTTTTTAGTGGGAAAATGTATTTAGTAAAGACCTGCCGCAATAACCAGGGAACTGCGCCATCTCCCCATTCTTTATCGATGTGGGCTGTCCTGATAATTTTGCCTCTATATCCAAATCTTCTTGCCCTAATAGCCGTAAGGGTGCCGACCTGGAAGTGAGAGTTTATGACGTTTATGCTATATTGACTGCAATATGCAGCTAATTGTGGCGAGTTTATTTTTAACAGCGTGCTTTTTCCATCTATAAAGAAGACGGGGATAGAAAGATCATGAAGAAGAGCAAGATTATCTTGCTCAATTTCTGTGTCGAAGCGATTCAGGCAAGCGAGGCTGACCTGAACGCCAATGAGTTTCAAGGCTTTAGTCAGTTCGAGCCCAAATTTATCGCTTCCACCGTTTCGATTTCCGATATCAAGACCTTTAATCAATTGAAGAACGCGAATTTGCATACCATCCAGTTTTTCAATATCTTGCCAGCAGGGCTTCATACAAGTTTAGGTAAACTTTGGCAATCTCCTCGATCCTGTAGAGCTTTATAGACTGTTTTCCTGCTTCACAAAACTTCTGCCTCAATAGTGGAGCCTCGATCATTTTGTTAATTGCATTTGCTAAGGCGAAAGGGTCTCCTGGTGGGACCAGACATCCATTCTCGCCATCTGAAATGATATCTCTTGTGCCTGGAATGTCTGTGGCGACCACCGGAAGACCGACTGCCATTGCTTCCATTATGACAGTAGGCAAGCCTTCCCAAAGGGAGGAAGAGACAAAAAGGTCAAACCTCTGCAATCGTTCCAGGACATTATTTACTTGTCCAGCAAACTCGATATGTCTTTCTATACCAAGTTGCGTGGTTTGGGCCTCCAACTCGGAGCGCAACTCACCATCACCCAGCAGCACCAATTCCGCTTCCGGATGACGCTGTAAAACCACAGGGATGGCAGCCAGCAAGTAGAAGTATCCTTTTTGTTCAGCAAGTCTACCAGTGGTACCAATGGTAAACTTGTCTTTTTTGGTAGTGACTGATGGCGAAGAAACTTCATCGGATGGCAACACAATACCATTAAATACAAGGACGGGTCGTTGCTTTTTGATATGGTCAGGATAACGCTTTGATAATTGCTCAACTATCGTCTTGGACACGCCTGCTTCCGCATCGAGGCATCTGGGATATATGAAATCAGAAATTGCTTCTTTAACTTTACCTGAAAAACCAGGCTCCCATTCGACCACATTGTGAGCTGTTCGTAAAACAACGGGCCCGTTTAGCTCTCTCTTTAACCAAAGTGCCGTGTATGTGCCTTGTTGAAAATGGCTGTGAAGGATGTCGTATCCCCTGTTTTTAGCAAATAATCGCAGAGCTTTGGATCCTTCGACAAAGCAGCGTAAGTTATTTGGACCAGCCCATGCTGTTGCAAAGAAAACATCTATGCCTTTGTCACTAACCTTAGTGAGCCAATCCTTCTCCGTTGGAGTGTTCATTTTGAAAAAAGCACATAGATCCACCCCACAGCCAAGTTTTTTCAACTGCCCACTAAGATCGACACTAAAACGTTCTGCGCCACCGTTCAATCCGCCGATATCCAGACCTTTAATGATCTGCAAGACCCGTAATTCACACATTAGAGAAATCTTTCTTCAAGAGTTCGATCGACTCTTCGATCTGCTGTTGAGCATACGCCAGGATATTGGAGAGATTCTTGCGTTTCCCGATGCGATTCATCCAGAGATCTTCAAGTTTAGATCGAACCCTTTCTTCACGTAGATCAGCGATATCAATAAAATCATCTTCGATCTTTAGCGATCTAACAATACCTTGGGTTTTGGTGAGATAACCGATGAAAAGCGTGGGAACGGTCATTCCAATTGCATATATACCAGAATGCAGCCGGGTAGCAAGAAAAGCATCCATTTGTCCGTAACACGATTTTAGTAAGGCAGGAGGTAATCTTTTGTCGACATGAATTGCGTCGATCCCAATCTCTTGCAGTGAATTCGCCATCCGAGCAGTAGGGATTCCATCATTTTCCACCCTAGTGGGGCCAGTAACCTGGTTAAAAAACACAATTTGAACAAAGTGTTCGCGGGCAAAGTAAGCTAAGGATGATTTTAGAACAGCGTAATAATTGTACATTTCTTGCGAATCAAACGAATGATTCATCTTAGAGATCAAAGTTACCCCAAGTTTGGGCTTCGTCAGGTCCACCCCAGCCTCCTGCAGAACCTCTAGTGTTCTTACAAAATCCCCTGGCTGTAAGCCTAATGCCAGGTCGGGAGTATACCGGACTTTTTCCGCTGGTAAGCCAATTGCCTTAGCAAGTTCCAGAGAGTTTTCATCACGAATAAATACGCGCTTGGCGCTCCCATAAGCACTTCTTATCAACCTTTTTTCCCACCATCGCTTGAGCGGGCCAATGGACTGTGGCAACACCACCAGAGGCTTTTTATATCGTTGTGCAAGCAGAAGTCCAGTCACACTTATCGGGAAAGGCCAGCCAAATCGACCTGAAGAATAAAACTGGTTACCGGGAACACTCACAATAATGTCTGCTTCCTTGTAGGCAGCCCGCAAGCAATTCGCATCATTATCTGAAAAAGTATGGTTGGGATCAGTATTGTAAAGCTTAGCGCTTGTGAAGAAAAATTTTCGCAATTGTTGAAGACTTGACGACTCCATATTTAAACCGGAAAGAGACCAAGGAGAAGGGGCTACTGCAAAACCGTTCTCCTGGTAGGCCGGCTCATCCGGCCAATTAGCAGAAACGCTAATCTCACAGGAAGGGAAGACACGTGAAAGAAACTCACGGGCGCAGATCAGCAGTCCCAGGTCACCAGCATTCATTGTTGAATGAAAGTTAACCAGCAGAATTTTTGGTGAGGGATCAGGTGCTCTCGACACTTGCTTTCCTTGTGGTATCCAGAGTTCTTACAGCAATTATGCCATAAGAAATAAACAAAATAACCTCAGTTGATAAGTAGACTGAAGCTGCACCAAACTCACCGAGACGCGGTATAAGCACAAGGTTCAATCCGACATTGGCAATTGCTGCAATAGCTTGCGGTGTCAACCTAGACTTTTGTTTATTGGCAGCTACAATGACAGCGGCAAAACCGAATTCGAGGCATTTCATGAACAGAATTGGACTAAGCCTGACCATCAGAACCCCTGATACCGAATACCTTTCACCTAACAACAGGTCAGTAGCAGGTTTGCCCATCAGAACAATTGCCAGGCTCATTGCAATACCGATTACAGATAGTAACAAGATCGCTTTTTTAGCCAACTCAACAAACCTGGCAGTGTTCTTCTTAAACCAGCGGGAAAGTGAAGGAATAATGTAGGTATAAACTGCATTAGGAAGGACAAATAGCGCGTTGATCAAGCTTAAAGCCGGCGAATAAACACCTGTGGCGGCCTTTCCTTTGATAATAGATAGAATCACCACGTCTGCCTGCATATAGACTGTAGCAAGTAAATCTGACAAGGCGAAACTTCTGGTCTTGCTTAAAATCTCCGAGCTGTTCGAAAGTGTAGATTCTCCCAGACTAGGTTGCAGGATAAGCACTGCTATAAATGCAAATAATAGCGAGCAAATAGCTCTCCATCCAGCAAACATGAGGATATTTTGATTACCGGCTAGTATTAGAATGATTAACCCAATCAGCTTCAACCCTCTCGAAAGCAAGATTAGCAGAGAGTATTGCCTGATTTTTCGTTGGATATTAAAGACCGTCAGAGAGGTGATAAAAATGGAGTCAAGCCAAACATCTTGAATACACACACCCAGCAAAGCCGCAGGGTAGAGATCTGGTCTGAGAGCCAAAGCAATACAAAACAGCAGCAAAGCCCAAATCAGCCCTCCAGCCGCCTTGATCTTTAGGACATTTCCATATGTTTTTCGTAAATCTTGAGTGATAGCGCCAGCGCGCAGCAACCAAGTATCCAGTCCTAAGTTAAAGGCAATAGCGGTTAAGCTCACGATAGCAAAGACTGAGGTATAACCTCCGGAAACTTCAGGCCCAAAATACCTTGCTAACAAGAGCGAAAACAACATGACCATCAATTGAGCCAAGGCTGTAGAGATTGAATACACCGTTAATGAAATGCCTTGTCTGGGCAAGTCAGTGCTTATTTGCATTTGAGTACGGTTTCCAAATGCGCTCGAAAGATTTTCCCAAGCGCATTGACTGAGTAGTTATCGAGAAAAGATTGCCTGGCTTGGTGACTGATTCTCTGAATAAGGTTCGGGTTTTCTTTTAGATACAAGATTGCTTCCGCTATCGATTTGCCATTCCGCTCACACATTTTTAATTCGCCTTCATCGGCGAATTGATCTTGAACTGCAGGGCTGATTCCCGTTATGACTGCCTTACCACAAGCCATGCATTCATAAATTTTGTTTTGGACTGTCATCAAGGACTGAGATGTGCTTCCAAACGCACCCAGACAAATATCTGCCGATCCTATTTGTTCTACTAATTCAGCCTGGGAGCACCAGTCTAAAAAATTGACATTTTCTAACTTTTCTGTTTTTGCTTTATGAACAATTCTTTCTTTTTCAGGACCAACTCCAATAAACAGGAATTCAATGTCATCTCTGAATGCTAATACTTTGGCAGCGTCTATAATGTGATCAAGCCCATGATTGGTAATAAATGTTCCGAAATACAAAACCCGGAACATATCGTTTTTTCCACCGGCATCATCTATTGGCTTGAAGATGCTATTATCCGCTCCAGTAGGAACAAGTCTGAATCTGTCTGCATCAATCCCGTACGTTTCTAAGAACCAAGCCACATACTGGGGAGTATCTTGTATTAGAAGGTCAGGAATACGAAGCGCTTTCCTCTCAATCCGCCTGAGGAAATTAACTGCAGAGTGACGCGACGCCTCCAAACTCCTCTCAATCGCAACAAGGTAAAGCGACATAAACACGTCCCAAACCAACGGTTTTTTCTTCAAAGAGCAAATAATCCTTGCAAGAAACACATCGAATTGACCTGGATATCCAACAACCATGACATCAAATTCTTCGATGAAGAAGCTTTTAAAGATCAATCTGGTATACGTTTTGATTACCCGCCACCAGAATTTCGGGCTGCGCCAGCCCCCCGCTGTCACGCGTACACGGTCTTCAATGCTGTGCCAGAGGTTTTCATGGCAAATTATCACATCCACACCAGCACTCTGCAACGCTGAAATCATGATCTTATTTCTGTTGTATTCAGCACGGTACGTACCAAAGTAGCAAACTTTCATAGCAAAATCATCTTTCACAGATTTGATAGATTTCCATACCATTCAGGCCATAGACCAGGTTTAATCCTGAGGTTCCTCTCGCGGTTTTATTTTCAATCGAGGGCATAGGCAACTCCACTTGAATCATACATTATAAATCCTCACTGGAAGGATCTGCATCCCACAGCCAGATGCTCACCCCGCCGGCAGAATAGAGCTGGCGCGCCTCAGCGCAGCCCCGCAATGCTTCCGCCTGCAAACTGCCAACGCCCTCCCGCAGGTACAGGTAATTCAATCCTGCTTCCTTGGTCAAAGCCCTGAACTCCTCCGTGCAGCCGTTCACCCCGGAGGCGCGCTCGCTCCAGTCAATCCAGGGCAGGTAGGTCTGTTCCTCGCCGCTGAAGCTGTAAAAGATGGTCGGGGCCAGCGACCACCTGCCTGTGTACGGCAAAATCCAGGCGCCGCCGTCCATGCCGCGGTAAAGCCCGTAGCCCCAGCCAGTGGTATTGATGAAGAAACGCGCGTCTGCCGGCAGATGGTCTTCAATCCACTCCAATGCCGCCAGGTCGTTTTCATCCGCCAGGATGGTGCTGGCATTGACCGGTTCGCGGTTCAGCCAGGCGCCCCCGCCCAGCAGCGCCGCGCAGACCAACAGCGCCGCGGCCGTTCCCCACGCCTTCCGGGGCAGCCGGGGTCCCAGCCAGTCCCCAACCCAGACCAGCAAACACGCGCTCAGGCACACCGCCGGCAAAAAGAGTGCCAGGCTGAAGTGGTCGCTGCGGAAGGGACCCAATACCAGCCCAAGCGGCAGGGAAAGCAGCGCGACCAGTAAGCCCCAGATTGCCAGCGGGCGCGTGCGGGCGCGGGTAAGCGCCCAAACCAACCCGCCAACCGCCAGACCCAAGACCACATAGCCGGTCAGCGGTCCGACGAGGTTCCAGAAGTAGTCCCAGTTATCGGCGTTCAGAGCGCCGGATGCGGGCAGTCGAATTTCGGTGGAAATTATCCCGCGCGAGTAGCGGAACACGCGCCAATACCAGCGCGAAACCAGCGCCAGACCTGCCAGCGCGGACCCCGCCAGCGCCAGCAAAGGCTGCCAGTCCCGGCTTTTTTGGCGGATATTCCGCACGAGCTGCGAAAGCGCAAGCACAACCAGGAACAGCGCCAGCAGGAAGGCTGCCAGGTAGTGGCTGAGCAGCGTGCCTGCCGTGAGCACTGCCAGCAGCGGCGCGGAGCGGCGCAGCTTTTCCCCATGCGCGACCCTTACTGCTTCCGCCATCGCCAGGGGCAGCAGCAGCATGCCGGTCAGCAGCGTGTAGCGCCCCCAACTGAGGTAATAGCCGGGCATTTTGGTGGCAAAAGCCAGGAGCAGCGCCGCCAGCGCGGCCGGGCGCCAATCTTTAGCGCTGGCCTTCAACAGGCTGTACGCGGAGAGCGACACCCCCGCCGTGAATATCTGCCCGAGCCGCAGCAGGGTCTCGGCCGGCGTATTTCCGCTGAGGGCGGATACCAGCGCTGCCGCGCTGTGGACGGCGTAATGATAGTAAAACGGACCAGGCAGGTAGGGCTCGAGCGTGCTGGTCAGCCCGCCGGCTTCAATCATCTTGCGGATAATCAGGCTGTGGTGCAGGGAATCGACCCAGGCCGGCAGCGCCAACCCGCGCGCCTGCCACAAGCGCCAAAAGCACAACGCGCCAACAGCTGCCAGGGCCAAAACCCAGCCCCAAGTAAAGAGGCGTTCGTTTCGCCTGCGGTAAATTCTGAAGCCCGTCAGGGTGAGCGTGATGCCAAGCAATGCCCCCAGCAGCCCCGCCGTAAGCGGCAGGCGCACGGCGTAGAAAAACAGCGCGCCAAGCGCGGTCATCGCGACGCTCACGCCCAGGATGCCGGCCAGGGCTTCCAGCGGGTCTTTGTCGCGGTCCCCCAGCCAGACCCACCAGCACAGCCCGGGCAGCAAAAAGGCAGCCAGAGCCAGTGCGTTCAGCACTTTTTCACGCTTTCTTTGTCCGGGCAGTCCAGCAGCAGTTCGCTCACAGTCCGCCTGAGAACAGGATGCACGAAGTCCGGGGCAATTTCCGCCAGCGGGACGAGCACAAAGGCGCGTTCGGGCAGTCTTGGGTGCGGGATTTGCAGCCGCCGCGTATTTATGACCAATTGGGCATAAAATAGAATGTCAATATCAATCAGGCGCGGACCGTAGCGGAAGCTTTTGGTTCTGCCCAACTGTTTCTCAAGGCGCTTGAGGTAACGCAGCAGCCTGGCCGGGCTCAGGTCGGTTTCCACATGGAGGACCTGGTTCAGGAAGGCCGGCTGCTCGCGAAAGCCCCAGGGCTCGGTTTCGTACACGGACGAGGCGCGCAGCACACGCAGTTTCGCGGCGAGCTGCTCGCGGGCAGCCGTTAGGTTCTCCGCCCTGCTGCCCAGATTCGTGCCCAAGCCCAGAAAAACAACCGCCATAGCGCGCTTCAGTCTCTCAGCGCGGAAAGCACATCCGAGAGCATTCCGTACGCCGTGGTGTAGGGGGTGGCTTTAGTCTCAAGGATGCCCAGGCCAGGCAGCACATCGGTGTTGAAGACTACAATGGAATCTGTGCCATAGACCGAAAAGAACGGTGATTCCGGGCCCACCATCTCAGGGCGGACCCGCGCAAAAAACTGCCCCTGCTCATCGTAACCGGCGGAACAGACCAGCTTCCAGCGTTTGCCTGCCGCGCGCGCTTCGGCAATTTTCTCGGGCGTAATCCCGCGGATGCCGGTCGGCTGCACTTCCACCGGCGTCAGCGGGTGCTTCATCAGCACAGTTGCCAGCGCGGAAACCTTGATGGCGGCGTCCCAGCCGTCCACGTCATTGCTGGGGTCGGTCTCGGTGATGCCGATGGAACGGGCGTAGTCGAGCGCCTGTTCAAAAGTCTCCCCGTCTTCCATGCGCCCGATGAGCAGGTTTGTGCAGGAATTCAGCACGCCCGTAAAACCTTTCAGACTGGCAAGAGCTAAATTTTTGCGGAAGAGCGAAAAAATCGGCGCGCCGTCCATCACCGTGGATTCAAACAGGAACTTTTTCCCCATGCTCTCCGCTAGCGCGGTCAGCTGCTGGTAGCCGAACACCACCGGACCCTTGTTCGGGGTGACGGCGTGCATGCCTTTGCGTAAGCCGGCTTCCAGGTGCGAAAGCGCGGGCTGACCCGATTTCGGGTTCACGGGCGTGGACTCGAGCAGCACATCGCCCTCACAGGCCTGAATGAAATCCATTACGCTGCCGCTGAAGCCCGCGCGATCCAGACCGCTGAGCGAGCCGCTGGTTTTCAGGGTCTCCAGCACAGCCTGCAAGTCCAGCCCGCGCGGGTCAATCGCGCTGCCGTGGGAACGGGTACAAATGCCGGTCACCACCAGTTTCAACTGGTAGCGTTCCAGCAATTCTGCTTCCTTATCCAGCAGCAGGCGGGCAAAAGCTTTGCCTACATTGCCAAAACCAACCATCACCAAGCGAACTGTTTCCGTCAAGGTTCACCTCATAAGTTTGTATTGCTCTCAATTATAGTATAGCGGGATTGTTTACACCGGCGGCCATGTGACAGGCGGCCATGGGAAAGCGCGCCGGTCTTCATCCGGAAAGGGGAAGTGTTGGTCTGCCAGCAACTTTACGCAGCGTCTGCGCAGGCTGTTTGTTTCTGCTTCGCTCAGGTACTTACCGAGTTCCAGCAGGAAAAGCTGCCCCGGCGCAAGCTCTGCAAAGAGCGCACCCAGCGCCTGCAGCAGCGCTTCAGGCAACGGCTGACCGGCAAAGTCCCACACCACGGTGCGCAGCTTAGGCTTAGCGTGGAAACACAGGGCGTGGTCAATCGCCCACAGCTTGCCGGACGCGTCCCGCAGGATATGCCCGCCCTTGCGGTCGGCGTTATTCGCCAGCAGGTCAAACAGCGCCAGGGGCTGAAGGGTTTCGCGTTCAGAGGCAGTCAGGGTGAAATAATGCAAGGCGGGGTCGTGCTCCACAAACAACTGCAAGGAACCCTCGCCAGCTGGCAAACCCTTTATGCGGTAGATAGTCAGGGGCACGAAGTTCCAACCCAACTGCTGGCAGAGCAGCCAGGCGGCAGTTTCCCGTTTCGGCAGCGTCTCGGGGACAAAGTCCCACAGGGGCTGCTGCCTGCGCGCGGGTTTGTATAACACCCGCAGGCTTTCGCCGTCCGCTGTACATTCGACCAGCAAGGTGAAGTTAGAACTGCGCGTGAACTGACCCAGAAGGCTGACCTGCCCGTGTTCGAGCGTGCGCAGCAGCGTAGATTCATCCATGAATGAAATTTAGTGTTTGTGCCCGTTATTGCGCGGCAACAGGCCCCCTTCAGGCGGCTCAATGCTCGCGGGGTCATCCAACATCGGCCTGCCGCGCGAGACCAGCTCGCGCGCCCAGGCAGCCAGGCCGGCAAGCTCCGCGCGTTTGCACCAAAACCGGACCACGCCAGGCGCTTCCGCAGCATCTTCCGCCTTAGGGGATTCGAAAATCAGCACGACCAGATCGTTTTCAATGTCATAACCCATGCTCATCTCAACGACCTGGAAAAGCGGGTCGATGGGAGGTTCCAGCACCATGCGGCTTTCGTCATAAGTCCCCACCGGTTCGTCCAGCTCCGGGAATCTGTTCTTGAGGTCCGCCAGAAAGTGGGCGGCGCCAGCCGCCAGCATCTGCACCTGAAATTTTTCAATCCGCAGGGTAATGGTCAGATCTTTATTCCCCCCGCGCAAAAAAAATGTGCGCTTGCCTGGTTTGCCAATAGCAGACAGGATCAAGAATTCGGTCGGGTTAAAATCGAGGTTCACATCCGACATAAATTTTCTCCGGGGTCAAGGAATCATTCCACCGTTACGCACACGTTCGTTCCGCCCACAAAGCGGTTGAGGTCTTCCAGAATGCGCTCACTAAGGTCGGTAGTATCGTTCGGGAAGTCAATCTCGTAGGTGCAGCCCGCTTCCGCGATGCAAAAGCAGAAGTGGTTTTCGCCAGGATGCGAGGTGAGAAACCCGTGTATCTGCCGCAGATGGCGTATATCGCGTTCGCGTTCGCCGCAGGATTGGATTTTTACCAGGAGGCGAGGGGAGCGCTGGTGGCCGGCAGGTATTGCTTTATCAGGGGCGGGATCCGTGCTGGGTAGCGGGTTTTGTGCCGCCTCAGCTGGTGGCTCTGCTGGTTTCTCCTTATCTGCTTGCGACGGGGCAGAAGCGGTTGCTTCCGGCTCGCTCACCACTGCAGGCGGTACGGGACTTAAAAAAGCGTCTTCTTCCCACTCGGGTTCCCCAAACGGATCCGCGCTCTCCAGCAGGTCGTCCTGCGGCAACGCAAAGTCCGGTTCAGAATCGCTCTCGGAGCCGCCGGCAAGCGCGAAGCGTCTGAGCAAGCTAATATCCGGCAAATACTTGGCAAGCACCTGCTCATAGTAAGGCCCTTGATTGCGGTTATCAGCCGCGCCATCTTTCAGTCCGTCGGTTTCCACGCGTGTGACCTGGTCGACAAGCACGCTGACTTTGGTTTCACGATGGTCCACTTTGCCCTTGACCAACAGGAGCGCCCCGCCTTCTATCTGGCTGCCGCTGGTTTCCCACACGCTCGGGAACATCACCAGGTCTATCTCGCCGGTATTATCTTCAAGGGTGACAAAGCCCATTTCCTGCTGTTTTTTGGTCAGTATCGGGCGCACCTTTTTGACAAGACCGCCAACGACCACAGATTCCTTGTTGTTCAGTTCTTCCAGCTGGTTTGCCAGGTGCGTAATCTGACCATTAATCAAGCTCATGTAGGTATTCAGGGGATGATCGGAAACGTACAGCCCGAGCAGCTCTTTTTCCCACTCCAACTGCTCGTTGTGGTCAGCCGCGCTGCCCGCGAAGAGCTTCACTTCCGCGCCGGGTTCCTGCGCGCCGCTAAAGAGGGTCAGCTGCCCCAATTCCACCGCGTGAAAATGCGCCGCGCTGACGGATACCAATTGCTCCAGCGAGCTCAGCAGCGCGTGGCGCGGTCCAAATCCGTCCAGCGCCCCCACCTTAATCAGGCATTCCAACGGACGTTTGCCGACCTGGCGCAGGTCCACCCGCCGGGCAAAGTCGGTAATGCTGGTAAAGTTTTTTCCGCCGCGTGCCGCGATGATTAAATCCACCGGCGCCTGGCCGACGTTTTTTACCGCGCCCAGCCCAAAGCGGATGGCGGCGGTCTGGTCGGGGCGGTCCTCAATCACAAAATCGTATCCGCTGGTGTTCACATCCGGCGGGAGCACTTCCAGCCCCATCGCCTTGGATTCAGCCACATACAGCGCGCATTTTTCACTGTCGTTTTTCCACGCGGAGAGCAGCGCAGTCATGTATTCCACCGGATAGTAGTACTTGAGGTAGGCAGTCTGCACCGCGATTACGCCGTAATCCGCCGCGTGGCTCTTGTTAAAACCGTAATGCGCGAAGCCTTCCCAGTCTGTGAAAATCGATTCCGCGTCTTTTCGGGCTATGCCGTTCTTTACCGCCCCTTCGATGAATTGTACGCGGTGGGCGGCAATTTCTTTTTCTTTCTTCTTGGAGATAGCCGAGCGCAGCTTGTCTGAATCAGCGGGCGAATAGCCGGCCAGAGCGATAGCCGCCTGCATGACCTGTTCCTGATAGACCGCGTGCCCGTAGGTTTCCTCGAGGATAGGCTTTAGCTTTTCGTGCGCGTATTTAACCTGTTTGCGCCCGTGCATCCGGTCGATGTACTCCGAAATAATGTCCATCGGACCAGGGCGGAAAAGCGCGATCATCGCGATAAGGTGCGAAAGTTCGGTCGGCTGCATCTGCATGATCTTGCTGGTCATACCGCCGCCTTCCAGCTGGAACATCCCGACCGTGTGTCCCTCGCTGATGTAGCGGTAGACCTCGGGGTCGTCTGTCGGAATATTTTCCAGGGTCAGCTTTCTACCGTGCCGGCGTTCAATCAGTTCGCAGGCTTTTGCCATGATAGTGAGCGTGACCAGCCCCAGAAAGTCCACTTTGAGCAGACCCAGGTCGTTGATCCCGTCCATATCATATTGGGCGACTGATTTAATCGGCAGGTCCTCATTTTGTCCGGTCGGGCGGTGCAGCGGCAAATATTCTATGATTGGCGCGTCGCTGATGATCACCCCGGCGGCGTGCGTGCCAACATTGCGGATGCCGCCTTCCATGCGGCTGGCGGTATCGATCAGCTTTTTCATCTGGTCGCTGGATTCGTAGACCGCCCGCAGTTCGGGTGACTTTTCCAGCGTTTCAGCGATGCTGGGGGTTTTGCCCTGCTGGGGACCGGGGATGATTTTCGCCACGCGGTCCACTTCCGGCAGCGGGATGTTCATTACCCGCCCGACGTCGCGGATGGCGCCGCGCGCACCCATGGTACCGAAGGTGATAATTTGCGCGACTTTATCCGCGCCGTATTTTTCGTTGCAGTATTCCATCATATCCGCGCGCCGGTCATCCTGGAAATCCAGGTCGATATCGGGCATGGTCACACGGTCCGGGTTCAGGAAACGCTCAAACATAAGCTTGTGTCGGATTGGCTCGACAGAGGTGATCCCCAAGGCGAAAGCCACCAGCGAACCAGCCGCGGATCCGCGCGCGTTGTACCAGATGTTCTTTTCGCGCGCATGCCGGCACAAATCCCACACAATCAGGAAATATTCATCAAAACCCATGGCTCGGATCACGCCAAGTTCATAATCCAGGCGTTCGCGCGTCTCCGGCAGGTCCGCTTCCGCGGGAATGCGCGTATGCAGCCCGGTTAGGCAGAGTTCGCGCAGGTAAGTCCCGGGATCTTCCCCGTTCGGGAGCTCAAACCTGGGCAGATGGTAACCCTTGCGGGTCAGATCCACCTCGCAGCGGTCAGCGATTTCGAGCGTGTTGCTGAGCGCTTCCGGGATTTCAGAAAAGAGGTAGCGCATTTCCTGCGGACTGCGCAGGTAATACGAGTCGTCCGACATGGTCATGCGGTTCTGATCGGTAAGGAGCTTGCCGGTCTGGATTGCCAGGAGCACATCCTGCATTTCAGCGTCCTCGCGCCGGATGTAATGCACGTCGTTCGTGGCGATCATGCGCGCCTGGAATTTATCCGCCAGCGCCAGTAAGCCGCGGTTGACCTGGTTCAGCTCCGGCAGGTTATGATCCTGAATTTCCAGGAAAAAGTGGTCCCGCCCAAACAAGTCCAGATACCAGCCCAGCGCGCGCTCGGCTTTCTCGGGGTCGCCCTCCAATAACGCGCGCGGAAGCTCGCCGGAAAGGCAGGCAGAACTGGCAATCAGCCCGTCCGCGTGCGCGGCGAGAAATTCTTTATCAATGCGGGGGTGGTAATAAAAGCCTTCCAATTGGCTGGCAGTGGCGATTTGCAGCAAGTTTTTGTAGCCCTGCATATTCTCGGCGAGCAGCACAAGGTGAAAGGGCTTTTTATCCTTGCTTACGTCCTTATCAAAGCGGGAGCGCGGGGCAAGGTAGGTTTCCAGACCGATAATTGGCTTGATCCCAGCCGCGTTGGCTGCCTTGAAGAAATCCAGCGTGCCAAACATAGTCCCATGATCCGTCAGGGCGAGCGCCGGCATACCCAGTTCACGCGCTCTGGCGACCAGATCGGCGGGTTTGCCGAATCCGTCCAGGACAGAGTAAGAGGAGTGTACGTGCAAATGAACAAACGACATAACGCCGTGCTGATCCTTCAGTAATTTATTGTAAGGATGGAGTATTCCACCCGCGTACGTCCACCGCTATCAAAGTATAGCATATGGAGTTTGGTGGTCGGGAGGTATTTTTCTAAAAAATTCCGGCTTTTTAAGCTGCAGGGATTTTTCCCGTCCCAAGCACAGAACCAGGCGATTTTAATGATCGCAGATGGAGGAAAGGATGGTCAGACGTGCAAACCCTGTCGATTCTTTTTGCAGTTTCAATGCGATGAGTGGTCTTATTGTTGAAGCTGCCGATAAGGATTAGATCGAAAGGGAGACGGGCAGATTGCCGCGCCGAAGCGCACGTCACCGCGAGGAACGAAGCGGTCTCCCTGTCGGCACAGCTCAGGCTCTCTGCTCGCTGCCAGTGGTAGGTTGGGTGCAGCGGCATCGGGTCGTTATTAAGCAATAAAATTAATGAAGCGAAACTCAACAAAATACAGTGGGCGGGGATATGTCAGTGTTGGGTTGCGCTCCTGCGTCGCTGCACCCAACCTACGACTACTCGATGCCAGATTCAAAGGCAGATTGCCGCGCCGAAGCGCGCGTCACCGCGAGGAACGCAGCGGTCTCCCTGTTGGCACAGCTCAGGCTCTCTGCTTGCTGCCAGTGGTAGGTTGGGTGGAGCGGCATCGGGTCGTTATCATGTAGATATATTTGTGAAGCGAAACCCAACAAAATGCAGTAGGCGGGGATATGTCAGTGTTGGGTTGCGCTCCTGCGTCGCTGCACCCAACCTACAACTACTGCAGATTAGGATTAGATGGTGAGGGAGACGGGCAGATTGCCGCGCCCCCTTCCGGTACTTCCGGCTCTCGTGCAGTCCCAGCAGCGGGGGCTCGCAAAGACGAATCAGCAGTCCCGTGGGGACTGCCAATGACAACAGTGAAATGCTCTCTCTACTGCTCGCCGGCGGGGAAAGGATGCTCAGGCGTGAAGACCGGCTGGCCGTTGAATTCCCGCACCTGGGAAAGCGCACCCACGCGGGTTTTGTCGCGCAGGGAAATCAGAATTTCCTCAGCAATCTGGCGGCTGGCCCGCACGGAATCCCCGATGAAGCCAATGATGATGAAGATAATGCCCACAATGGTGAGCGTGCCGCCAATCGTAACAGACTGCAGCAGCCGCCCGGCGGTATCGGTGATGAAATAGTAAATCAGGAAGCGCAGCAGCAGCGCCAGACCGACTGCCAGAAAGACAGCACCAAGCGACACAAAAGTACGCAGCGGCTGATAAAGCACATACGAGCGCACAATCACGCCGCTTTGCTTCCAGACGAAGTGCAGCAAGCCCTTGTGTAGCCTTGACTCACGCAGGTTCGGGTTGGTTCGGATCGGAATGTGCGCGATTTTCATCTGGCTCTTGCCCGCCTGCACCAGCGTCTCGAGCGTGTACGAATACGGGTTGAACACCTGCAGCGGCAGCGCCGCGTAGCGCGAATAGGCTCTGAAGCCGCTGACGGTATCCGGCACGGTGGTCCCCGATACTTTCCGCGCGATCCAACTGCCAAACGCTTCCATTTTGCGTTTTAGGGCGGAAAAATGCACATTTTGCGCCGGATTCCGGTCGCCAATCACCAGGTCTGCGGAATCATCCAGAATCGGCTGAATTAAGCGCTGAATTTCTCCGCCCGGGTACTGATTGTCGGCGTCGGTGTTGACAACGATGTCCGCGCCGAGCGCCAGCGCGAACTGGATCCCGGAAATAAAGGCGCGCGAAAGCCCGCGGTTGCGCCGGTGGCGGATGACCGCGTCGGCGCCGTTTTCCAGCGCCACTCTGGCTGTGCCGTCCGTGGAGCCGTCGTCAATGACGATCACTTGTACTTCGTCAATCCCTGCGTATTGGCGGGGAATATCAGCCAGTGTGCCGGCGATATTTTCTGCTTCGTTGTAGGCCGGAATTTGAATGACAAGCTTTTTCACCGCGGACTCCTTGCAATGCACAACTTTTGTGTCGCAGTACACATCGTAAACCTATTTTATCCTCCTTTCGCTTTTGCGGGAACACGAACACCATAAAGAATTGTCGGTAACATTTTCATTTGACCTATCAACTACAGCTCGTTAATATTATCCCCTGACCTGATGCGCTTGATTTCAGCGCAAATAGCATGCCTGGAATTGTGGTATATATGAAATATGTCCCGTCTCAAACACTTTAGCGTGCTCATCGCTGTTTTTTTACTGTTCTCGCTCGCCTGGCAGCCAACCCACAAGGCCGCAGCCGAAGCGGAGCCCATGCCGCTTGCGAATGTCTCCGCCGGGGACCTGATTATGGCCATGAACACCCTGCGCATGTCGAACGGTCTGCCCGCGCTCATTGAAGACCCGATTATCGACGCGGTGGCGCAGGGTACGGCCCAGATTATGGCGGATCAACTGCTCTCCTGGCACATTGGCGATGTAAAAGGGCGCATCGCGGCAGCCGGCTACGGCGGCGGGGGCACGGTCTGGGCTACGGAAAACTTTGCCATTGGCTACAATGCCGGCATTGATGAAATCATGCTGATGTGGGCAGACCCGGACCATATGCGTCCCGCCACGATGTCGTATTACTGCAACGTCGGCGCGGGTGTCGCGCGGGCCTCCAACGGCTCCACTTATTACATCCTGCAGGCGGCATACGTCTCCGGCAAAGAATGCGGCACCTACACCTCCCCCGGCGGACCTGTTGGCGGCGGAGGAGGCTACGGCGTGGTTGTGCCGGTCGCAATTGCCGCGCCGGACGCCAACGGACGCATCGTGCACGAAGTCCAGTCCGGCCAGTCCTTCTGGGCCATCGCGGTGGCGTACCAGGTCACCATCAAGGAAATCCTCCGCTGGAACAACCTGCCCGAAGGCAGCACCCTGCAGGTCGGGCAGCTGCTGGTAATCCTCAACCCCAACGCACCGGGCTACCAGACGCCCACCCCGATGGGATACTTCAGCGCTAACCCGCCCGGACCGGACGGGAAAATTACGCACACCGTCGGGGCGTACCAAAACCTGACTCTGATCAGCCAGGTCTACGGCGTAAGCATCGAACGCATTCTGGCGCTGAACGCTCTGACGCTTGACATGCCGCTGCAAATCGGGCAGATTCTGCTCATCGACCCGGGCAACGTTACGCCCACCCCCACGCCGCGCCCGCTCACCCCGCTGGAAATGCTGACGCCTGCTGCGGACGGCAAGTATTACCATACCGTCGGGGAAGGACAGAACTTCACCTGGATTGCGAATTATTACGGCATTGCGGTGGAAGACCTGCTGCGCTGGAATAACATGACGGTAAACTACACGCTGTGGGCCGGCGAGAAACTGCTCCTGGACGTCACCCCGCCCGCCACAATAACCCCGACACCCTCGCCGGTGACCCCTACCCTCACCCAGACGCCCACCCTGCAGCCCACGCCTACGCGCACACCGCTGCCCAGCTCCACGCCCACAGCAAGCGCCGCGCCAGGCTTATGGGAACAAATTTCAGGCGCGGATCCGCTCTGGCTAATACCGGTGGTCGCGCTGCTGGCAGGCGCGGGCGGGCTGCTGCTGTTCGCTGCGCGCAAAAAGAAAGCGGCTGTAGAAGAGCAGGCTGTGGAGAGAGCTGAACAGGATTCAGACCAGGAAAAGAAAGACGGGTAGCCTCAGAGCGTTCGCACTATCGGACGCCCCACCCTTCCGCAAGCAAGCCGACAACCCCCAATTACGATTAACCCCAAGGCGTTGCCAAAAATCCTGCCTTTCCGAAGCCGTGAATAGCCGCGCCTATTTGCACGGGGGCACATCTAATCCAAACAAAAAGATCGGGGGAAGTAACTAAGGCAGGAACCAGCCGGCGAAAGCCTTATCCGCCAGGGTCAGGAATTTTATCGGTCCGCCGAAGACGAACAGCGCGCAAGTTAGCACGACCAACAGCACCCGCAGGAATTTCGGCTTCACCAGGCTTTGCGTATAGGCGGTCAGCGCGTAGAACAGCGCGATCACCGGGAAGAGGTAGCGCCCCTGCAGCGAGATTTGCTTGAAGCCGTAGGTCAGCTCGCTCTCAAAGTTCACCACAAAAATTGCCAGCACGAAACCGGCAATGATGCCAAGCGCGCTCCAGACCGCAAACGTGGGCTTATGCCAGAAGCGCGCCGCCAGAAGCAGCATCCCCAGGTAAAAGAGCTGGTAGACCGTGATGATATGCCCCGGGAAGTAGGACTTATGCCCCAGGATGCCGTACGTCTTTGTGAGCATGTCCTTGAACCAGAAGCCGGTCAGGTATTCCAGCGGATCCGGGTAGCCCTGCCGGATGCTTTCCGGAATGGTCAGCTTCTGCGGCAGCCCCAGTTCCTTCAGACGGTCGTTATAAGGGCTGAGCGCGCACTGCGCCGCCTGGAACATATCCTCGCAGTCGGGCAGCACCTCGCGGAAAACAAGCAGGTTGTATCCATACAGCCCCAGGTTGCCCAGCACCAGCAGCAGAGCCGCAGCCAGCAGCACAATCCGTCCGGCGTTCCATTTTGGCAGCGGGAAGTTCGTTTTTCGTTTCCAGATGCTAAAGCCGAGCCAGGCAAGAAAAGTAAGCAGCGCCAGGGGCAGAACCGCGAACTTCACCAGGCACGCCAGGCAGATGCAGATGAGCCAGCCCAGGCTGTTGCTGAGATAATCCCGCCCGCCAAAAACGCGCATCAGGAAATACAGCCCCGCGGTGCACAGCAAATTGGTCAGGTTGTCGTAGTTCGCCCCGCCTGCCAGGAAGGTGAACATGAGGGTGTTTGCCAGCAAAAAGACCGGCAGCAGCGGCCACCACTTTTTGCGGATGAGTTCCCGGGATAAGAGGTAAGTCATAAACAAGGTGCCGGCCGCAAAGAGCACGCTGGTCAGACGCAGGACGACCAGCAACGCCCGGTCCGAAGCGGCGGGGGCTAAAAACTGCGTGAGGTTGATGACCCGTCCGGCGAGCCAATGGTAAAGGAAGGGGTAATGCGCGATGTACCAGCCCTGCGCGTAGGTTTCGGGCACATCCGGGGGGATGCCCCAAGTGCCAGCGTAGTATTTGGCGAAGATGAAATGCGCCTTCTCGTCCGGGACGATGCCCTCTTTCAGGGTAAAGGCCAGCAGCCCCGCACAGACCGCAAAGGTAAGCAGCAGAACAGCCAGAAGCAGGCGCTGCGCGGCAGGGTCCTGGTTGGTTTTTCGTCTGGCGTTCTTTTTAGTGGCCATAAGGAACCTAAATCCCCAATGAAGAAAGATACAAACTGATTATACCTGAGCCTTCCCAAGTTGTTTTTTCCAGCAAAAAACCCGGATATTCACAGTTCCAGCTGCAAGTTCAGGATCTTGAAACTAAGCACACTGCCGGGGTCATCATAAATGATTTGCGTGTTACACAACAGCGTAAGTTCGAGCGTCTCAGCCTGAACAGCGCTCAGAGGCACGTAAAAGCGCTGTTCTCCGTTGCTGTTTATCACGAACTTAGAACAAGTTCGCGATTGGCATACACCGAAAGCTCAAGCGGACGTGTTGAATACGCTTCAGGGTCTTCAAACCACATTTCCACTGTAAGGGAGCGGTCGCCGGAATAGCGCAAGGGGTATGCGGAAGAGCGGTTGGCCCATTTTCCTGGCGCTGTTTCCTCGTAAATTTCAGCGTTGCGCACAAAGGCGCTGACCTGTACGAGTCGAAAGTCAATGCCCAAGTAGGCCACGGCCACCCTGTCCTCCGGGGTGAAGGGCAGATAGGCAAACTAGGGGCGGTCTGTTAGCTGGTAGATGGAGAGTTCGTTTGGTTTGTCTTGATAAACCAGCTCATACTCAAAATTACTCAGCACGCTCTGGAGGCTTTCCGGATCCAGATACGCCACGTACAGGTCGCTGACGAGAAAGGTGTCCTTAAGCTTCCCCGGCGCCAGCAGTTCGGGATGCGCGTAAAAATCATAGAATTGGGTGTCGGCGGCGAATGAAAGCACCGGCGCCTGCCACCATCCATAGCCAAAAACCCTGGTGTCCTCCGGCAAGCCCTGAATAAAGGCTGCCGCCCGCAAATACCCTGTTTTTTCCTCTGTATCTTGGAAGGAGATTTTGTAGGTGCCCTGGCGGAATGACTGCACGCCCCAGGCCGCCGTTAATAAGGTAACGCTAATCATAAGGAAAAGATGTAATAAGCCGGTTCTGAAACCCACCAAATTACCCGGAGAAGTGTACTCACCCTTACATACCAGACCGAGTGCGCTGACCAGTAGAATATTTAGGAGCACGATTCCAGGAAAAATATAGCGTTCCCACGGGTGGCCAGTGAGGAGCAGCCACCAACCAAACAGTGCAAGGGTTAAAATGACTAAAAACAATCCACTCGCATTCACAGCGGACCGATTTCGATTATTTCCCAACACTCTGTTCACGCCCGAAAAAATTACCGTCAAATGTAGTCCCAAAGCCACCATCACTACCAGCATGAGCAGGGCAGCAATACGAGTTTTCATTCCAATGTAAGTGGAGAGCCGACGGAAATGACTGAATAATTTTCGAATTAAGTTGTTCAGACTGTTCTGATTCTCAAGCAAACTCGGATGGCTCAGCACAAAAGATACCCGCTGAGACAGTCTGAGTAAATACGCGTCCACGCCCAGTACCAGGATCTGGTACAGCTCGTAAGCCGCGAAAGGCAGCAGCAGCCCCAGCGCGAAGACTAGCAAATCCAGGAAGAAGCCCTTAAAACCATTCGACTCACCGGCGCTGCGTTCGCGGTTCCAAAAACGCGTGTACGCGAGCGCGGCGGCAACCGCGGGCAGGGCAATCAGCGCGACCATTTTGGTCAGCCCGGCCAGCCCAAGGCAAAGGCCAGCCCAAAACAGAGTCCTGCGCGTACGGTGTGTTTCAAACCGCTGCAGCAAAATCGCCGTGAGCATCAGGTAAAACAGCATTGGCATCTCGCCGTACAAGCCAAACGCCCAGATGCCCATCTGCGGCGTGACCGCGAGCAGCCCCAGCGCCAGCAGCGCGTAGAAAGGATGCAGCCTGAGACTGCGCAGCAGATACCACGCCGCAGCAGCAGCAAAAAGCCACGCGTAAAGCGCGTTCAGCATCAGGCCGGCGCTGAATGTGCTGCCAAACAGCTTGAAGCTAAGCGCGACAGGCAAAATCACCGGCAAGCCTGTCGTAATTATCGGATCAAACTCAATCGGGCGGTCATAGGTGGTCGTATAAGAACCGTTCTCCGCCAGGCTGCGTGCTACCTGTGCCGTCTGACTTCCATCAAAACTGAAAGGCGTTGTGAGCGCGATAGAAACACACTTGGCTCCAAATGCCAGCAGCGCCAGGAGCAACAATATGTTCCAGAGTTTGCTGTGCCCATCTTTGCCTGACTTTTGCGTTGGGTTAGGTTTTTTCATCCTCGTTTTTCCTGCCGCCTAAAACAAAGCCTGCTGAGCGGTATCAGCTTGGGTCCGCTGCGCGGACCTGTGTTTTCGTAATTCAGGCAGGGCATCTGCCCGTCTTCTATTCCCTATTATGCCACACCCGCATTGTGCCGCCTTCGCGACACCGAGTTTGCAGGGTTATTGCTTGTAGTAAAATCAGATTGACCGCGAGCCACAAACACAGAAACACCGTCGGATAGCAGCTTACAAACAAAATGATTTTCAAAAAAAGTCTTGATTTCCTGCTCATTACCCTTGGCGGAGCGTTTGATGCCCGTTATTATTTGCGCGCTTACGACGACGTGCGCCGGGCGGACGCTGCGCCCCTCAAACATTACCTGAACTGGGGCTGGAAGGAAGGCAGAAATCCATCGGCTGCTTTCAATACTGCGTTCTACCTGCAAGCCAACCCGGATGTGCACTCCGCCGGCGTCAATCCCCTGGCGCATTATCTGCGGCACGGCAAAAAAGAAGGCCGCCTGCCCAGGCCTGGCGTTCTGTCCCAAGGCGCCTCTGCGCGTGCCAATCCATTCAAACGCGCGTTCAGGACTGCAGCTCGAAAGCTTTTCCGGGTGCTGCCGCTACCCATCCTCCAACGCCAGCCTCTGAAAGCCTTTGTGCTCAAACGCTTTCCGCGGCTCTTCAGTCTGACAAGGTCAGGACATGGCGGCGCTGTTTTCTTTGATCCCTCATATACACCCGGGAATCTGGTAGACCTTGCGGAAGTGCAGCCCGCAGGTTCCTTCAATAGACAGATCGCGGTGCACATGCACATCTTTTACAGCGAGCTGATCCCGGAGTTCGTCCGCTACATCGCGAACATGCCTTTCCCCTACGACCTGTACATTTCCGTGGTCTCGGAGGACGCGCATCCGCTGTGCAAGCAAGCCTTTAGCGGGCTGCCGAATTTACGCAAGCTGACCGTGCAAATCGTGCCCAACCGCGGACGCGACCTGGCGCCGTTTTTCCTCACTTTTGGCGCCCTCCTGAAGCAATACGACGTGGTGGCGCATTTCCACACGAAAAAATCGCTGTACAACCAAGGGGCTACGCTCGGCTGGCGCGAATACCTGCTGGGCGAACTGCTGGGCAGCCGCGAACAAATCCAACGCATCTTCAATTTACTTCAGGATGACAGCCCTTACGGGATGGTCTATCCGCAGACTTACTTTTTTGTGCCGTGTGAGGCGCACACCTGGCTGGCTAATCGTCCGTTGGCGGGGCAGCTTCAGGAACGGCTCGGCTTTGAGGAGCTTCCTGACGGCTATTTTGATTTCCCAGCAGGTTCAATGTTCTGGGCGCGCAAAGAGGCGCTGCTGCCGCTTTTCAATACAGGCTTCACACTGGAGGAATTCCCTGAGGAAAGCGGGCAAACCGACGGCACGCTGGCGCACACCCTGGAGCGCTTCCTGGGCGTCAGCACGACCAACCAGGGATTCAAGATTGCCATCCTGAAGGACAAACTGAATTACAGCTGGTCCGCCTGGCGCTTTGACCACATTCTGCAGCGCCCCTATTCGGACCTGAAAGAAGCTTACAATTCCCCGGCTGTTAAATTGGTCGGCTTTGACGTGTTCGACACCCTGCTTTGCCGTCCCCTGCTGGATCCAGAAGCCGCCAAGAAGATTGTCGCGCGGCGCAGTTCCGCACAGAACGGATTACTCTTCCTGCGTTATCGCGCCCTTGCCGAAAGCCAGGCGCGTGCGCTTAAGGGTTCGGACGTGGGCCTGGATGAAACCTATCAGCAGCTACAGCAGCTTTCCGGACTGGGGGCTGAGGAAGTAGCGGAGCTGCGCGCGCTTGAAGAAAGCGTTGAGAACAGCAGCGTGCGCCCGCGGGCAGAAGGCGTCCAACTGTATCAGGATGCGCTCCGGAGCGGTAAACCAACGGTCATCATCACCGACACCTGCCTGCCAGAAGCCAACATCGCGGACATGCTGCGCGCAGCGGACATCGAACGCTGGGATAAATTGTTTGTTTCAAACACAATTGGCGCGCGCAAAGATACTGGCGAGCTATATGAGCGCGTGCTGGCGCAGTACGCTCTGAAACCTGAGGCGTTCGTGATGACCGGCGACAACGAACGCTCGGATTTCCAGATTCCAATGGAAAGCGGCTCTGAATCGGTGCATATCCTGCGCCCGATTGAAATCGCGCGCGGAATGCCCCGCTTGACAGCGCTGGTGGACCAGCTTAATAAACGGGCGGACCTGGACGAAGAACTCACGCTGGGTCCCATCCTGCTCCATAATTTTTCCCGGCTGGTCTACCCAGACCTTGACCCTACCAGCCTTTTCCCGGTCACGCCTGAGAACATTGGTTACAGCCTGATTGGCCCCCTGCTGATTAGTTTTTCCCAGTGGCTACTTGGCAAAGCGCGTGAGGACGGGGTGGACCGCCTTTATTTCCTTTCCAGGGAAGGCAGATTGATGAAGGCAGTCTACGACGCCTGGACTGCCGACCTGCCAGACGCCCCGCGCTCGGAGTATCTGGTCGTCTCCCGCCGCTGTTCCAGCATGGCAGCGCTCTCTTCCTTTGAGGATATCCTGAACATAGCCAGAACAACCTACTTCCCAAATACGCTCGTTAAACTGTTGAACACACGCTACGGCATTACACCGTCCGCGGAAAAGTGGCAGGAGATTAGTCGGGCGGAGAATTTAGGTCCGGAGAGCATTCTCGAAATTCAGTACAAAAAGATTGGCCGGCTCGAAGCTGTACTGTCTTTGCTGCGCGATGAAATCAGCGCCCGCGCGGAAAGCGAAAAAGCGGGTTTGCTGCAGCAGCTCGCAGAACTGGGCATACCGGCAGCGAAGAACCCGGCTGTGGCGGACGTCGGCTACGGCGGCACCGTGCAAGGGCATCTAAACAAGATTCTAGGCAAGCCAGTACACGGCTATTATCTGCTTACCGACGAGCGCTCTCGACTCGTGGCGGACCGTTACGGCGTGCATTTGCGCGGCTGTTTTGGCGAGAACATCAGTTCCGGACTGGAAGGTCCTTTGCTGTTCCGCTACAGCTTTGAGGTGGAAAAGCTCCTGAGCTCCAATGACGCGCAGGTAGAGTTCTATGGAGTGGAAAACGGCCGGGCGGTCGGGCACTTCCGGCCGCTGACCCCCGCAGAGATTGAGCCTGCCCCAATTCGAGACGGCATCCGGGCCGGCGCGCTGCAGTACGCGGCAGACCTAGCAGAAATCCGCCGCACTTTGCTGCCGGACCTGCGGCCCTCAAGCTTCGCAGCGTCTTTACTGATGGATGCGTTCCTTACCAATCAATCAGCCGCGGAAAAAGCGCTGCTTTCGGGCATCATCCTGGATGATTATTACTGCGGCCGCGATTTAGTAGCCTGAAACCAGCCCAAAGCCTCATTTTTTTAGCAAGCGTCCTAACAGACGATTAAACTCGCGCAGCGGGCGGGTGAGCTTCCAGCTGCGGCTGTTGGCATATCCCACCGCTTCGTCCCGCAAGGTCACAATCTGAGCGTCTTTCTCGCGCAATAACGTTTGTAAGTCTTCCAGCTGCGCATCTTTATGAAGCAATTCACCGCGCAAAACGTCAAGCTGCTCGCCGCGCAGCAGTGTCTCGGCATGTTGTTTCGCCAGGTCTTCGCGCAGCCGGGAATAACGGCTGTTGGTCAGGCTGCGCAGTTCGTCCAGCTGCAGCGCTGCCGCAGCCAGCGCGGACTCGATTGGGCTGGCGTCGCCTGCTTTTTTGGCCCCCGCCCGCGCGACAGCCTCATAGGCTTCCGACCATAAATGCGCGTGGTTTTGCACCAGCCACTGCCCGCGGATATCCTCCTGGGCGCGCTCCGCCATCCGCAAACACAAAGCCGGGTCTTCAATCAGAGCCCCCAGCTTGCGTTCCCACTCCTGCGCATCCCCCGCCAGAAAGCCGTTCTCGCCGTCGCGTACCGCAGAGGCGTAGGGCGGCAGCGCGGCGTACACCCCTGCCAGCCCCAGCGCGGAGTATTCCATGAATTTAATCGCGCTTTTGCAGCGGTTAAACAAGTTATCTGTTAACGGAGCAAGCGCGATGTCTGCCTTAAGCCCATAGAATTCCCGCTGGAATTGGCGGTAATCGAAGCTTTTTACCGGTTGGTAATCCACTTGCGCGAGATCCGCCAAACCCTCGGGCGGGCGGGCGCCAAAAAAAACAAAGCGCACCCGACCGCCGTAGCGCCTGGCTGTGTTGCGCAGCGCTTCAGCAATGCCCTCCAGGTCGGGGGCGTGTGTGGGGGTGCCCATGAAGAGGATTCTTACCTGCGCATCCATCGGGCGCAAAACAGGCTGGCGAAACTGCCATAAGTCTTTATCCAGGTAATTGGGCAGCACGGCCACATTCGGGTTGAACGGGATTAGCGCTTGCTTCAGTTCAGGGGTGGTAACAGTCAGAGCGTCCGCGCTGAGCAATGCGTGCATCAAAGCGGGCAGGCTGTCGGCAAAATCTCCGGCGAGTCGGTCTGGATGCTCGGGGGGTAAAGCCAGCAAATGGTCGTCCAGGTCCATGACGACCGGAATCCCTCTTGCGCGCGCTTCGGCAAGCACGCTCTGGTAGGCTTTAAAGCGGCGCGAAAAATCGCGCTGAAAACATACCAGGTCCGCGCCGGCGATAACGTCCAGGTTTGGCTCGCCTGCCGCCACGCCCTGAATAAGCTCAATTCCGGCTGCTTTCAGCGGGGAGACAAAGCGGTATAACTCCAGCGCGGATTCGAACGGACAGTATGTGAAAAAAGCGACGCGCTTAACTTGCATAGTGGCTCCTGCCTGGATGTTCTCTGTCTGGTTTTATTATAGCCGGCCTGGCGCGCTTGCCGGAGCGTCAACGAATTTGTGGGGGCTTTTTCAGTGCTTTGTTGACCGCAATGGCGCGGCGGGCAAAGTCAGTAAACTCTCTCCCGGTCAGCGACTCAAGTGCTTCGTCCAGCTCCGCGTTCCACGCCATTTCACGCTGCGGCAGAGCGCGCATAATCTCGCTGATGCGCCCGCCAAAGGCTTCCTCGCTAAATTCGGTGCTGACGAAGCGGAAACCACTTTCTCCCAGCCGGGCGCGCAAACCGGGGTCTTTCATCAGGCGCTCAATTCTATCCGCCAGCGCGGGAATGTCTCCAATTGGATACAGCAGACCGGTTTCGCCGTCCTGAATCATCTCCAGGTTCCCACCCGAAGCTGTCGCTATCACGGGCTTTTTCTGCTGCATGGCTTCAAGGGACACCCGTCCAAATGCTTCCATGCGCGAGCAAACCAGTATTGCGTCGGCCTGCTTTGTAAGCGCGGCAATGCGCTGCTGGAATGGCAGGATTCTGGCAAAGCTTTCCAGCCCGAGGGAGCTTATTAGCTCCTCAAGGTAGGCTTTGAACTCGGCATGGGTATTGCCGGGCATCAATAGCTCCAGCGGTCCAAGCCCGCGGTCCAACAGAATTTTAAGTGCGCGCACAGCCTCTTCCTGCCCCTTGGCTTCGGAGATGGTGCCGCTCAACAGGAGTTTGAACGCCTGTGGATTTCTAAAACCGGGGGCATCCGGGTCTGGAATAAGCTCTTCGGCTGTGGGCGGCGGGATGTAGCGGTACATGGTTTCCACTTTCGGCGCGGTCAGCCCGGGGAAAAGCGCGTTCTGGATGGCTTTGGAGCGGGTGAGCACGCGTTCCGAGCTTTGCGCGATGAACTTCAGGCTTTTTTCCAGCCCAAGCTGGAACAGCAGCCCGTGGTCCAGGGAACCAAATTCGTTTACCAGCCACAAGTGCGGTTTATCCAGCAAAAACGCGGCAATTGCTCCCCAGGGCAGCACCAGTGTGTTGGTCAGCACCAGGTCGGGATGCAGGTCCCTCAGTATGGGCAGATTCTCCCGCAGCCATGCGGCGGTGAGCGAGAGGTTGGCAGGGTTGCGGTCCAATTCCTGCTGCGAAAGCGCGCACCACCAGCTGATAGGCGCAAGCATGGTTTGCGCTCCGGCTTTTTGAAGCTCCAACTCCAGCAGACCCGCAGAGGGCAGCACTACTGTGCAGCGGGTGTTGTAATCCGAGCTAAGCTCGCGCACCAGCTCCACCAAGCTGCGCTCCGCGCCGCCCAGCGCGCTGCTGTGGTTGAAAATCAGCGCGTTCAGCTTCCCATCGTCTGCCGCCGGTTCTGCTGCCTGGTCGGTTTCCAGAGCGCCGGCAGGCTGCTCAAACTCCGGCGCAAGCGCCATTTCACGGAAGACCTCATCGGACAGGCGGCCGAAGTACTCTTTGTCATACACGCCCTCCAGCGCAACGCGTTCCGCCAGGCTCTCATCCCATTCACGCGGCGTAATGATGCCAAAACCGCCGGTGGGATAAAAGGTCGTTTCAGCGAAGTACACGCGTCCTTTACAGAGGAAAAAATCGACGCGCACAAAAGGAAAACCCTTCGCAATCTTCTCCGCAAGCGCCATCATCAGGTCCGTCTGCGGAGGCCGCTCAAACGGACCAATATGTGGATGGATATTAACGGAATACTCCAGCCGTTCCCACTCCGGCGTCATATGGACGGTGGTGTACCGTCCTCCAAACCGGTCAAAGATATACTGGACTTCACACACCTTCCCGTCAGAGACGTGTATCTTACAGTCCGGCGGGATGTTGCCGTTTTCGTCAACCAGCAGCTCCTCCACGACGAGTCTGGGCTTAATCCCTTTGTAGCACCACTCCCAATAGCGCGTGCAGAAGTCATATTCAAGCCATCCGTCTGCTTCTTTGGCGGCTTTTTCCCAGTCAAAGTTGCTTTTATCCCGACATATGATGGTGAAACCGGAGGCATGATTGGCTTTAATCACAAATTGTTGGGGTAGTTTATCGCGCGGAATATCGGCGAAACAGTCATACACCCCGATCAAGGGCACGATGTACTCGCCGCCAATAATATCCCCTACCAGTTTTTTCGCGGAAGCCTTATCGGCAAAGACGTGCATGATGGGGTTGCGGAAGACAAGCTTATAAATCTGGAGTTTTTCCATAAACCCAGTCGGCGCGCGGAAATCAACCGGCTGTTTAAACATGCGTATGTAATGCTGTTGGATAGCGCGCATATCCGCTTTCAGTTCCGCCTCGCGCGCCGCGCCGTAAGGGGAACGCCCTTCCGCCCGGCCGTATTTCAAATAATGCACAAGGGGATTGACGCCGGCTGCGCGCACATCCGGGTTGCTCTCCAGGTATCCGAGGCTGTCAAATTTAGGACCAGGGCTGCGTCCTTCCAGTCCGCCGTAGAGCAGATAGTGGCGCAGCGAGTCCACTCCCCGCGCGCTCACGTCCAGGTTGTTCTGCCCGTACCAGAAAGGGTCAAAATATCCAGACTCCCGCAGGAGCCCCAGGTCCGGTTCCAACGATTGGGGGAAGACCCGCGCTAGCATGCTGCGCGTCTTCATACGCAGGTTTTTTAAAACATTCATGGTCTATCCTCGAATAAAGTCAGGCGCTCTGGATAAGCGGGTTATGTTTGTTCTGTATGCTTGTGGCAATCAAAAATTTTCCATTGCCAGTTTCAGCGCGGTCTGCCAGGGGGGCAGACGCAGGCCAAACACGCGTTCCAGCTTGCCGCAATCCAGCACGGATGCCAGCGGACGCGCTGCGGGGGTCGGGAATTCATCGCTGCTGGCCGGCAAAAGCTCGCGCACCTTTTGTTCCTCGCGGCGCGGGTCAAGCTGCAGGATTTCCTGCGCCCAGGCATAGCGGCTGCAGGCGCCGTCCCCTGCGCAGTGGTACACTCCAGCGCGTTCCGACAGCCACGCGAACAGGTCTGTGCCAGCCCCAGCCAGGAGCAGCGCGGTCAGTTCAGCCAGCATGCGCGCCGAGGTCGGCCCGCTGATTTGGTCGGCTACTACCCGCAAAACTTCCTGCTGGCGCGACCACTGCAGCACTTTGATGACGAAACCGCCCTGGCGCATGGAGTAAACCCAGCTGGTGCGCAGGATTATGTGGGCTCCGCCCGTGGATATGACCGCCCGGTCACCCGCCAGCTTGCTGTGTCCATACACATTCAGGGGCGCGGGTTCATCGCTTTCCAGGTAGGGGCTGCCCTTCGCGCCGTCGAAGACATAATCAGTGGAATAATGCACCAGCGGCACGCGTAAACGCAAAGCTTCTTCCGCCAGCACAGCCGGCGAGTGGGCATTTACGCGGTAAGCCAGCTCGCTCTCGGTCTCCGCCCGGTCCACAGCGGTATAGGCTGCCGGGTTGATGATCAGGTCCGGGCGCGCTGCGCGTACAAGCTGGCGCAGTTCTTCCGGCTTGCTGAAGTCCACCTGCGGATAATCCAGCGCCAGCACCTCGCCCAGCGGGGCAAGCGCGCGCTGGAGCTCCCATCCCAGCTGACCGCCGCGGGCAAACAACAAAATTCTCCTCACGCCTGAAGGCCTTTCACAAAGCGCAGCAAGTGCTGCCCGTATTCATTCCCGGCCATTTCCTGCGCGCATAGCATCAGTTGTTCCTGGTCGATAAATCCCATACGGTAGGCAATCTCTTCCACGCAAGAAATCATCATCCCCTGCCGGTCTTCCACCGCTTGCACGAACATAGCAGCCTGGAGCAGGCTTTCATGCGTGCCGGCATCCAGCCAGGCCACGCCCCTGCCCAGCACCTTTACTTGCAGCTTGCCTTCATCCAGGTAGCGTCGGTTGATATCCGTGATTTCAATTTCGCCGCGTGGGGAGGGTTTCAACTCCTCCGCATAGCGAACGACGTTGTTGTCATAGAAGTAAATGCCCGGCACGGCAAAGTTTGAGCGCGGATGCGCCGGCTTTTCTTCCAGGCTGACGGCTTTGCGGTTCCCGTCAAATTCCACCACGCCATAGCGTTCGGGGTCGCGGACGGGATACGCGAACACCACCGCGCCGTCCTTTATCGCGGCTGCCTCGCGCAGCACCTGGGGCAGCCCTTGCCCAAAGAAGATGTTATCACCCAGGATCAGGCAGGCGCTCTCGCCCGCCAAAAAATCCTTGCCAACCAGGAAGGCGTCCGCCAGGCCGCGCGGGACAGGCTGCACGGCATAGGTAAACTTAAGTCCCCACTGGGAGCCGTCGCGCAGCACGCGCTGATATAGAAACTGCTCTTCCGGCGTGGTGATAACCAGAATTTCGCGGATGCCTGCCAGCATGAGCATGGACAACGGATAGTAAATCATCGGTTTGTCGTACACAGGCAGCAGTTGCTTGCTGACCGCCATGGTGAGAGGGTAGAGCCGGGTGCCTTTCCCGCCTGCCAGAATAATCCCTTTCATGTTCAGCCCTTCCTGTTGTTGTAGTTCTTCTGAACCCAACTGCTGTAATCTGAATTATGCGTAACGCTCTGCACCCACTCCGGATGCTCCAGGTACCAGACGACCGTGTCCAGCATGCCCTGTTTGAGCGAGTGCCGGGGCTGCCAGCCAAGTTCGTTCTTGATTTTTGAAATACTGATGTCATAGCGCCGGTCGTGCCCCGGGCGGTCCGCCACGTAACTTATCAGTTTTTCGTGCGGCGCCCAAACGGAACGCGGCTGGAGTTCGTCCATGATCTGACAGATTGTACGCACGATTTCGATGTTGGGCGGTTGGTTGTCGCCCCCCACGCAGTAGGTCTCGCCGACCTGACCGTGGGTGGCCACCTGCCAGATAGCTTCGCAATGGTCGTCCACATACAGCCAGTCGCGGATTTGCATGCCGTCGCCGTAGACCGGCAGGGGTTTGCCGGAGCTGGCGTTCAAAATCATGAGCGGGACCAGCTTTTCGGGGAACTGGCGCGGGCCGTAGTTGTTGGAGCAGTTGCTGATGCTGACCGGCAGCCCGTAGGTGATGTGATATGCGCGCACGAAGTGGTCGCTGGAAGCTTTGGAGGCGGCATAGGGCGAGCGCGGCTGGTAGGGGGTGCTCTCCTCAAAAGGCGGCTCTTCACGCGTCAGCGTGCCAAAGACCTCATCGGTGGAAACATGGTGAAAGCGGGCTTGCTCCACCGGCACGATTTTATCCACCAGCCAGGCTTTGCGCGCGGCTTCCAACAGCGTGAAGGTGCCCAACACATTGGTCTGCACGAACACGCCCGGGTCGTGAATGGAACGGTCCACGTGCGTTTCGGCGGCAAAATGCACCACCGTGTCGATTGTGTTTTCCGTAAAAATCCGGTCCAGCAAGGCGCGGTCGGCGATATCCCCCTGAATAAAGCTGTGGCGCGCTGGGTCGGGCAAGTCTTTCAGGTTTTCCAGACTGCCGGCATAGGTGAGCGCGTCCAGGGTCACAATCCTGACCTCGGGATCTGTGCGCAGCAGGTAATGCACAAAATTAGAACCTATAAAGCCGGCCCCTCCGGTCACCAACACGTTGCGCGTCATCATCCCTCCCAGGTTTCATCGACAGTCCAGCTGGCAGGAAAAGTCTCCGCGTCGGCCAGGCCTGGATTATGCTCGTCTTTAGCGGATAGCAGCGGCGCGGCGCCTTCCAGCAGCGGCCACTGGATGCCGATTGCCGGGTCGTCCCACTGTAAGCCGCGTTCCCATTCGGGGGCGTAATAAGCGGTTGCTTTATAGAAAACCTCCGCCCACTCGCTCAGCACGTAAAAGCCGTGCGCGAAGCCGGGCGGCACCCACAATTGCAGCTTGTTCTCGGCGCTTAAATGCACGCCAGCCCAACGCCCAAAGCTGGGTGAGCCGCGGCGCATGTCCACCGCCACGTCAAAAATTTCACCCGCCACCGCGCGCACGAGCTTGCCTTGCGCGTGCCGGATCTGGTAGTGCAGCCCACGCAGGATGCCGCGCCGCGAACCGGAGTGGTTGTCCTGCACGAAATAGTAGAGTCCGCAAGCCGCTTCGAACCTGTCCTGCCGGAATGTTTCGGCAAAGAAGCCGCGTTGGTCCCCATGCACCTGGGGTGTCAACAGCAGAACATCAGGAAGAGCGGTGGGTTCAAAGCGCATTTTATGGGTTATCTTCCCGGTAAGCCTGCACCACCTGCGTGGGGTCGCCGACCATTTTTAGTTCTCCACGGCTCAGCCAGGCTACCCGCTGGCACATCTCCTGAATTTTGGTCAGGTTGTGCGAGACAATCAGCACGGTAGTGCCTTGTTTCTGGAAACTTTGCATCAGGTCGTTGCTTTTTTTCTGAAAGGATTCATCCCCAACGCTCAGAATTTCGTCCACAATCAGGATTTCCGGTATGCGCGCGGTCGCCACGGCGAAGCCTAGCCGGGCGTACATGCCCGAGGAGTAGGTGCGCACCGGCGCGTCGATAAAATCGCGCAGTTCAGCAAAATCGACAATACTCTCGAAGACTTCATCCATTTCGGCCTGGTTGTAGCCCAACAGCGCACCGTTCAGATACACGTTCTCCCGGCCGGAAAGCTCGGGGTGGAAGCCCGCACCCAGCTCCAGCAGGGGCGCGATCTTGCCATACAGCACCACGCGCCCTATGGTCGGGCGCAGCACGCGCGAGATGACTTTGAGCATGGTGCTCTTGCCCGCGCCGTTATTTCCGATGATGCCAATAACCTCTCCCCGATAGATGGTCAGGTTCACGTCTTTCAATGCCAGGAACTTCATAAACTGCAGACGGCGCTGCAGCGCGCGGATGGCGTATTCCTTAAAGGTGCCGATGCGCTCCTTGGGAACGCGGTACTGCACGCTGACATTCTCAAGCAGCACAATCGGTTCGCGCGCGGCAGCAGCCGGTGGCGGGTTTGCGTAAACGTCAGACGCGGTAAGCATATTCATCCGATTTTGAGGTGAAGAAGAGCCAACCGACAATCAGGAACCCGATTGCCCAGGCAAGCGCGGGTGCAATCTCGGTCATCGTAGGAATGCGGCCGTAATAGATGGGCAGGCGGAAGAGCTTCACCATCCAATACATGGGGTTGAGGCGGTAAAGGCCCAGAAAGCGTTCGGGGATAATCTCCTCAGGGTAGATGATGGGGGTGAGATACATCCAGGCGGTCAGCAGGATCTGGTACATCTCCGCCACATCCGGGAAGTAAATTGCCAGGGCGGAAAGCAAAAGCCCAAAACCAAGCGTGAACGCGGTGAGCAGCAGGATGGACACCGGCAGGAAAAGCACCGTGAGTGAGATATGCGTGCCGGTAATCAGCATTACCAGGGTCAGCGGGATAAGCGAGATAAGCAGGTTCACCAGCGCCGTACCGATGGCGGAAACGCCAAAAATGGTGCGCGGCAGGTAAATCCGCTGCATCAGGCTGCCGCCCCAAATCAGCCCAACCATAGCGGCATTGGTCCCTTGCGAGAAAAAGTTCCACACAATCAGACCGCTGAGAATATAGACCGGATAGGACTCGACCGATTTGAACAGGTTCGAAAACACGAGCGTCATGATCAGCATCGTGCCAAGCGGATTCAACATCGTCCAGGCTACCCCCAGGATGGAGCGTTTGTAGCGTGCGACCAGATCGCGTCTGATGAGCTGGAACAACAAAAAACGGTATTGCCGCAATTCGCGCAGTTCCGAAAGCGCGGGCAGCGCGTGCGCGGCAGAATCGTAGATTGGTTTGGCGGGATTGGTCAATACAGGATCCTTAGTTGCCTCGAGTGTTCCTAAATTATAATACACCCATAGCCTATGGATAAACCGCTTACCGACCATGAGGCGTCCTCCGACGCCGCCTCGCCTTTTTTCTCTGTTGTGATGCTCCACTGGAACACAGGGCGCTTCCTTGCCGACGCGTTGGATGCGCTGGAACGGCAAACATGCAAGGATTTTGAGCTTATCCTGCTGGATAACGCCTCGCCGGAAGCGCTTAATACTGACATTCTCGCGCAGCACCCGCGGCTTCGGCTCTCAGTCTTGCGTTCGGAAAGCAATCTCGGCTTTGCCGGCGGTAACAATTTGGCCGCCAGGTCCGCGCGCGGGGAGTACCTGGTGCTGCTCAATGCGGATGCTTTCCCCGAACCAGAATGGCTGGCGGAACTTTATCGCGGCGCGCAAAAGCGCCCGGGCGCCTGTTTTGCCTCGCGCCAGGTGATGGCGGAAGACCCGTCCCGCCTGGATGGCGAGTGGAACGTGTATTCCGCGGCCGGCCTGGCATGGCGAAAATCCCACGGCCAGCCGCTGGCAAAAGCCTGCCCGACTGAACGCGAAGTTATCAGCGCCTGCGCTGCCGCCAGCGCCTACCCTCTGGCTGCCTACCAGGAAGCCGGCGGCTTTGACGAGGACTTCTTTGCCTACCTGGAGGATGTGGACCTGGACCTGAGGCTGCGCTTGCTTGGGTACCCGTGCTATTACCTCCCGCAGGCAGTCGTGCGGCACGTGGGCTCTGGCAGCACCGCCATCCGCGCGAACAAGCCCCCCCATCATCGCGAGCCTGCGAAGCGCTCTCCCCGTTGGAATCTGATCAACGCCAGCGGTCGCAGTGAATTTTCCCTGCGGCTTTCGCATCGCAACCTCATATGGACCTATGTCAAGAACATGCCGGGCGCGTTTTTTTGGTTGTTATTACCCGCGCACCTGCTTGTGAACCTGGGATATCTGCTGGCAGGCGCTCTCACCGGGCGCGGCAAAATCATCGCGCGCGCCAAATGGGAAGCGCTGAAAGAGCTGCCAGCAGTCTGGCAGAAACGCCGCCAGGTCCAGCAGAGCAGACGCATTTCAGCAGCGCGCTTTGCCCGCCTATTGGAGTGGAACCCGATCGCCCCCCTGGTGAAGCTGCGCTTCAGGTAGAATACCTGAACGGACAAAACAAGCGCCCTCCCGCGGCAGGCTGACGGGAGGCGCTGGAACTGGAAGGAAAAAGCTATGAGCACACCTGAAAACCGCTATTTCGCCATCACAAGATCGAAAACGCTTCACCGGGCAGCCGGGCTTAACGAGGCGCTGCTGTTTGCTGGAGATGAGGGCTATATTTGGCTTGATTACATCGACCCAAGCCCGGAATCCCTGGCAGAACTCGACACCAGCCTGGGCATCCATCCGCTTTCCATCGAGGACTGCCTTAATGGCGATCAGCTGCCCAAGCTTGACCTCTTTCCGACTTATTCGTTCATGACCTTCTCAATATTTGAACCAACCTCCGATGGGTTTCAGGCACATGAATTGGATTTGTTCATCAGCAAGCGCTTCCTGATCACCGTAAGCCGCAGGGAGGTAAATGGCAATGCGGTTTTGTCCTCAATGGAGGCTTCCATCGAGAGGGAAATGGATACCGTCCGGCTGGGTCCTTCTTATTTGCTGCATCTGGTGGTGGATATGATTGTGGATCACAAGTTGATGGCAGTTGAAGGCATCGAGGAAAAGCTGGATGCTGACGAGGACGCAATTCTCAGAGATGCCGCCAGCTTTAACCTCGGGTCGCTGATGGATTCCCGCCGCGATCTGCAAGTAATCCGGAAGTCGCTTTTCCACGAGCGCGAGCTGGTTGGTAAGCTTGTGCGTAAGGACAGTCCCTTCCTGATTGAAGAATCCCTGATTTATTTCCGGGACGTTTACGATCATCTTTCCAAGTACTACGAAATCGCAGAGACCGCCCGCGAACAGGTGACCAACCTGATGGAAATCCACCTGTCGCTCATCAGCAATGCCATGGCAGAGTCCTCCAACCGCACCAACGCGATCATGCGCCGGCTAACCTTGATTACGACGATTTTTATGCCCCTCACGCTGATTTCGGGCATTGGCGGCATGTCGGAATTTACGATGATGGTTGGTTCCACGAATTGGCGGACGGCTTATCTGATTTTGCTCATCGTGATGGTCATCATCGGCGCAATTAATTACATCCTTTTAATCAGGATGGAACGAAGTGCTGAGCGGGATTTTCCAAAGTCCCGGTGACATTAGGGTTATCGGGCTTGTTATCAGCGCCAGCAAAGAAGTGTTGGGCGGGCATATTGACAGTCTGGCGCTCTTTGTTCTTCGCAGCAACAGAATCCTTGTCACCCTGAGCAAGGTGAAGGGTCCTCTCTTTGCTTAACTCTTCAGATTAGGCGCGTCGGCCTGTTTACTTCTGGGGAGCAGAGTAACGAATCCCGCGCCGTCGCGGGCGCTGGGCAGTCTGTTTCCGGTCACTGCGGACTCTGCTCTCCGGTCACTGCGGACTCTGCTCTCCAGTCAATGCGGACTCTGCTCTCCGGTCACTGCGAGAACCTTTGCCGCCGTCTATGGAATTATTCCGTATGCCAATTATCGGCAAAGGGTCGTGGCAGCCTGCCTTTCCAATCCCGGATAGAATTGAGCACTATGGGCAACGAAACCAATTGTGTTTATATCATGTCCACTTTTGACAACAAAGTGCTCTACACTGGCGTAACCAATGACTTGTTACGCAGAGTCGCGGAGCACAGGCAAGGGACAGGAAGCACATTCACCAGTATATTCAAAGTTTACAAACTGGTTTACTTTGAATGCGGTGGTGATATTATGTCCGCCATTAATCGGGAAAAGCAAATCAAAGCAAGGTCCAGGGCGTATAAGGACAAGCTCATTAAGTCAATCAATTCGGAAATGAAAGACCTCGCTGAAGACTGGTACTGATACAGTATTAATGGATTTGGATGGAAATTGCTTAAAGGCAGATTGCCGCGCCCCCTTCCCGTGCTTCTAAGCTTCGTGCAACGCCGGCAGCGGGGGCTCGCAAAGACAAACCCAGGCCGGTCACAACACGCCTTGTTCCGCGCTTCCTGTACCACTCGCTGTGCGGTCACTGCGAGACCCTTTGCCAACGAGCAATATGCTTTCAGGCCCCGAGCAGTATGGCAAAGGGTCGTGGCAGTCTGCATTTCCAGACCAGCTATCCAAGGGACCGCTTCGAAGAAAAAAACTACATGCAGATTGCCGCGCCCCCTTCCCGTGGTTCCAAGCTTCGTGCAGCTCCGGCAGCGGGGGCTCGCAACGACGAAGCGGACGTCATCGCGAGACACAAAGCAATACCCATAGGTCACGGCGCCGCCCTGCAAGTACGCAGCGAGATTGCTTCACTTCGGCCTGTACCCTTCAAGGGTATCGCAATGCCGAATCGTGCCGCCGCCGTCGCTCACTGGGCGCCCTGTCTCCGGTCAATGCGGACTCTGTTCTCCGGTCACTGCGAGACCCTTTGCCGCCGTCTATGGAATATTCCGTATGCCAATTATCGGCAAAGGGTCGTGGCAGTCTGCCTTTCTTTAGTTGGATAGTTCAGAGCCTCAGTAGTGACGAAACGCATTTTAGACCCAGGCGGGAAATAATCTGATTTTATCTTGCAACATCCGCGTTAACTTAATAGCCAAAAGACAAAGGCAGATTGCCGCGCCCCCTTCCTGTTGTCATGTTCTTCGGGTAATTCATGCAGCGGGGGCTCGCAACGACGAAACGCTCGTCACCGCGAGGAACGAAGCGGTCTCCCTGTTGGCACAGCCCGAGCTCTCTGCTTGCTGCCAGTGGTAGGTTGGGTGGAGCGGCATCGGGTCGTTATCATGTAGTTATATTTACGAAGCGAAACCCAACAAAATGCAGTGGGCGGGGATATGTCAGTGGTGGGTTGCGCTCCTGCGTCGCTGCACCCAACCTACGACTCTCTACTCAATACCAGATTCACAGGCAGATTGCCGCGCCCTCTTCCGGTACTTCCGGGTCTCGCGCAGTCTCATCAGCGCGGGCTCGCAACGACGAAACGGACGTCATCGCGAGACACAAAGCAATACCTAAAAGGCACGGCGTCTTCCAGCTGATGTAAAAGGCAGGTTGCCGCGCCCCCTTCCTGTTATTATGTCTTTCAGGTAATTTATGCAGCGGGGGCTCGCAACGACGAAGCGGACGTCATCGCGAGACACAAAGCAATGCCCAGAAGTCACGGCGCCGCCCTGCAGGTACGCAGGGAGTTGCTTCACTTCGTTACTAATGACGATGCCCACATCCCCCGTAAGGGACGAAGCTTCAGGATACGTCAGCCTGGCCGCCGTTGTCCAGGCTGCTGTTCGCGCGGGCTGCTTCCAACAAGCGCAGCGCCGATTCAAGGTCCATCGGGGTGTTGAGCATGCGCATCATTTCATCCCAGGTCTTTGCGGTCTCAATTTCCGACCAGGAAACCAGAAAATCAGCATAGGCAGCTTCGCGCAGCCCGCGGCGGGAATTTTGAAAGGCGAGCAATCCGGGCAGCAAACGCTTAAGCGGTCCGTCGCTGCCAAAATACCCAACAATGCGGGCGCGCTCTTCCTCAATGAATGTCGGCACCAATTGAATCCACACGTCCAGGTCGTGAATCGAGCCCAACTGGTCCTGCAGTTTCCGGCCGGTTGAAATGTACGGCTTCAGGCGCCCGCCGAACAGGTCATCAAAGGCTTCCAGGGTATAACGCAGCCGCTTGGCGCTGATGCGCATTGCGTGCAGCTCTGCCACATTGGCAGGGTCGCTGATATACGGCACATGCCCAAGGAGTTCCTTGAGGCGGGCTTGGACGCTCTCAAATGCCAATTGGTACAAGGCTGGGGAATAGAGGTAGACACCCTCAGCCGCCGCCAGCAAAGGCGCGTACCAGGCTTCCAGGCGCTCCAACAGCTGGTCCTTTGCCAGCCGGTCCATTGCGCTGATGACATGCTGCTGGGCTTGGGCGCGCTTTTGGGTCAGGCGCATCTGCAAGCGCTTAAGACCCGGCAGCATCCGTACCGTGTTGAATTGCGTTTCCGCCTCGCGGACCACCTCCAGCTGCACGTCCAGGTCGCGAGCTTCGCCCAGGGCGCGGGTGACCTTGCGCACGTCGCGGTCGATTTCCTTGTAATCTTTTTTGTTGAAGCTGGCTTTAAAGATGGACAAAGCGCTGCGCATGCGTCGCGTCGCCACGCGCATGCGATGAATATATTCAATATCCTCCGCTTTGCGCACACCCTCCATTTCCACTGTCATCGCAGCGGCATGCCGGCTGATGATTTTTGCGCCGTAAACCGTTATCGCGTCGGCAGTTGCGTTCATCATTTCCGTTCCTTCCGCGTGGATGTGCACCAACGCTGTTAAGTTATAAAAGCCGGCGGTTTATCTCGGTTTTTTCGTTTTAGTCAGCCGGTTGTGCAGCAGTTCCAGAATGTGAACTTTCAGTTCCTCAAAGATAGCGTCCGATTTCTGGTTCGCGTCAACAGTTACAAAGTTATACGTTAACGCCAGCTCGTCGAACTCCTTGGTGAGCAGGTTTTGATATGTCAGGAAGCTGTCGTACATGTTGTCAGCCAGATGCAGGTCCATGCCTGCCTCCCAATAGTTAAGCCCGCGGCCGTGGATAAGCCGCTGCGCAAGCACGGGCACATCCGCTTTCATGTAAAGAATAAGGTCGGGCCTGAGCGCGATGCCGTAAAGCTGGCGCGACCAAGATTTATCCACCCCGCGGATGGCATCCCGCGCCATGACTGAGTAGAAATACCGGTCCGAAAGCACAATGAAGCCGGCTTGCAGTGCCGGAATAATCAAATTCTCAAGGCGGTCGGCAAAATCCGCCAGGTAAAACAGACTGAGAGTGAGCGGACCCAAAGTGTGGCCGCTCTTCGCGGCTTCCAGACCGGAAGCGGTCAGCGTGGAGCGCGTGAGGCCAGTATCAGATACCGCGTAGCCTTCGTCTTCAAGCCAGCGGCGCAGCAACTTGATCTGGGTGGAGCGTCCGACGCCGTCAGTCCCTTCCAGCACAATCAGTTTGCCTGGCAGCTGCTGAATGTCCCGGTATGGAAAGCCTGCGCCGTAAAAGTTCGGGCTTTTCATGATTTGCCTCCTTTTTCCGCAGCGGGCTGCGAGGAACGCGCAGATCCTGCCGGTTTATTGGGGTTTGGCAAGCCCTCCCAGCCGCGTAAGACCTTTTTTATCAACACGCGCACTTTTTTCTGCTGTTCTTTCACCGGCTGCGTGCCGTCAATCAGCGTCAGTCCGAATTCATCCACCATCTGGTCGTACTGGTCCAGAATTTTGCCCTGGAAAAGCTTGAAGCTTTCGTTGATATTATCGGAAAGATTCAAGTCCATCCCGGCTTCGTAATATTTCAGGCTGGCGCGAGCCGCCGTGATGCGCTCCACCGCCACATCCAAGGGCACGCGGAAGTACAGAGCGGCATCCGGTTTGATCGCAAAGGAATACATATTGCGCACCCACTCCGGGTCCACCCCGCGGGCAACGTCCCGGGCAAAGGCGGTGAAAACATAGCGGTCCGCCAGCACAATCGCGCCGGCTTTCAGCAGCGGGTAAATGCCGTTCTCCCAGCGGTTAGCAAAGTCCGTGCAGTGCAGGATGCTGAAGGTGGTGGGGGTAAAGGACTTTTCTTTCTTGGCGGCTTTGGTGGTGCTTTTCACCAGGGGTGAGCTGTTCCATTCACTGAAAAAAACGGAATAGCCCTGGGTCTGCAGCCACTTGAACAGCAAATCAATTTGGGTTGATTTACCGGAACCGTCGATGCCTTCAACGACGATTAACTTTCCTTTCGTAGTATTTGGTTTTAACACGGGACGCTCTCCTTATGATTGATCGCGATAACCGCCCGGGAAAACGAAGAGCAGAAAAAAACTGCGCGCTCCCACCCGGCGCAGATACCGGAAACACTATCAATTATTATAAGTTAAATGCTTGATTATTGCGAAGCGGGTGTTCAGCTCTCTGGCGACTCAAGTTCGTCGTCGGAGCTATCCATCTCGAGCAGTTCGCCGGTTGCGATGAACACAATCCGTTCGCAAATATTGGTGACCCGGTCAGCGGTGCGTTCAATGTTATGGATGACCCACAGGATTTGGTTGGAATGATCGATGGAACTCGGGTCAGCAATCATGCCCTGAACAATCTTGCGGTAGATAGTTTTGTAAAGTTCATCCACTTGATCATCTTCGGCAGGGAGAGACCTGGCAGTATCCAGATCTTCAGCGATAAAAGCGCCGAGCGCGCGGTGCAGCATGCTCACTGCCATGTCCGCCATGGTGGAAATCTCACGGATGGGAACCGGCGTTTCGTCGTTAGCAAGCTCTTCCGCCACCTTGGCAATGCCCTTGGCGTAATCGCCAATGCGCTCAAGCTCGGTAATGAGCTCCAACTCCGCCGCCAACAGGCGCAGATCGCGCGCCATTGGGGATTGCGTGGCAAATAGAATCAGGATGCGGTTTTCGATCGCGAAGCGCTTATCGTTGATGAAGATATCGTTTCGGATGACCGCCCTGGCCGCGGCAGCATCACGGGATTTCAAGGCGTCCACGGCGTTCAGTACCGCCTGCTCCACCAGACTGCCAAGCAGCAGCGTTTCATCTTGAATTAGGCGAATTTCTCGATCCAATGTAAGGCGGGGCATATCGTGATTCCTGTTATTGCCAAATTTTTATCATACTAATTGTACGCCAATCTATATGATTTTTCACGCACAAAGCGCTTTGTCTCTGGCGTCCGGAAAAACTCTTTACTCTATTATGCCATCCCAATGATTAGGGATTGGTTAAATCACGGTAAAAAGCCTGTCAACATTTTGTATTCTGGCATCCTTGCGCCGCGCATTTACCCGGACGCAATCGGAATGGTGAAGAACAGTTTACTCCATCTGCCTTCTTCGCTTTCTGCCCAGATATACCCGCCATGCGCCTCCACCATATGCTTGCAGATGGACAGCCCCAAACCGGTTCCGCCACCGGAACGCGCCCGGTCAACTTTGTAAAAACGCTCAAAGATGCGTTTCAGGTCTTTCTCCGGGATGCCCACACCGCTATCCTGCACCATAAAAACGACCATGTTCTCGTGGATCCAGGCACCCAGGTGGATGTGTCCTCCTGGCGGAGTGAATTTGATGGCGTTATGCAGCATGTTAATAAACACCTGGGCGATGCGGTCCGGGTCAGCAAATACCGTTGGCAAGTCCCGGTTGCAGTCCATGGACATGCTCAGACCGGCGCGCTCCGCTTGTAGCAGCATGCGTTCATAGGGCTTATTCATCAGGTCGCAGGGATGGATGCGCTGGAACTCAAAGCTGGTTCTGCCGGCCTCGATGCGTGAAAGCTCGAGCAGCTCGTTTACCAGAAACGTCAGGTTGTCCACTTCAGTATCCATACGCACGATAAAATGCCGCGCATGGACCGGATCTTCCAGCGCTCCGTCAAGAAGAGTCTCACTCAGAGCTTTCAAACTGGCCATCGGGGTGCGCAGTTCGTGAGAAATGTTGGAAATAAAATCTTTGCGCACAATTTCCAGGCGGTGGAGCTGGGTCAGGTCCTGAAACAGAAGCATAGAACGCCCGGGCAGTTGCTCTCCCAAGGGAATGCCGATAACCTGCAGAAACTTATGATCCGCCCCTATCTCAATTGTTATCGTTTTAGATTTTCCTGCCTTGGTGATATTCCATAATTCCACCAGCGCGTGATGCCGAATCACTTCGATAACCGACCGTCCCAAGGCTGCGTTCTCTTCAAATCCGAACAGCTTTTCCCCCGCGGCATTAAGCAGCTGCACGCGGTCATCGTGACTGGCAATCAAGACCCCGTCGGTCATTTGTCCCAGGACGGTAGAAAGCATGACCTGCTCCGTGGAAAGCGCGGAAATCTGGTCTTCAATCTTCGCGGCGGTTTCTTCCAGGGCCTGGCTGAGAGCGTGCATCTCCGGCACGGATTCTACCTGCCGGGGGATGGCGAAACTGTGGTATTTGCCTTCTCCGAGTTGGCGCGTGGTGACTGTAAGCTGCTTAATTACGCTGATGTTGCGCTGCGAGTATATGCTGCTGGCAATGCTGGAGGCCAGCATCGCGACGAGCGCCACGGCTCCAACGGAAAGATAGGTCAGGGTGAAATCGGGAGGGAGGCCGCTTTCAGCACTCCGTGCGTATGCAAGACGGGACGTGAGCGGTATCAGCACTGCCAAAAGTATGATGCTGACAAGAAAAATCAGCGCGTACGGAAGGATAAACCTCCGGTTGCTCAGCCAATTCATGCTTAGCCTTCGAAGCGGTAACCGGCACCTCGGACGGTGATGATGCGCTGGGGCATCTCAGGGTTTGGTTCAATTTTTTCGCGCAGCCAGCGGATATGCACATCCACCGTGCGGGAATCCCCCACAAAACCCCAACCCCAGACGCGCTCCAGGATTAGCTCACGCGTCAGCAGGCGTCCCTTTTGCTGCCCCATAAAGAGCAGCAGCTCGTATTCCTTGGGTTTTAAGGGCAGCACCTTGCCGTCCAGCTTCACTTCCCGGCGGGTAAGGTCGATGACCAGGTTGTCAAATGCGATAATTTTGGGCTGTTCAGCCTCTTGTTTCTCAGTAACGATATCCTCGCGGATCAAGCGTACGCGCCGCAGCAGAGCTTTTACCCTGGCAATGAGTTCACGCATGCTGAATGGCTTTGCCAGATAATCATCTGCCCCGACTTCCAAGCCGACTACCCGGTCAATTTCATCATCGCGCGCGGTCAACATCAGAACAGGGATGTTAGCTTCCTGGCGCAGAATCCGGCACACTTCAAAGCCGTCCAAACCGGGCAGCATCACGTCCAGGATGACCAGGTCGGGTTTGGACGTACGCGCCAGATGAAGGGCCTGGTTTCCATCCCCCGCCACTTCCACCTGGTACCCCTCTCGGGTGAGGTTGTACGCCAGTGTTTCCTGGAGGGAAATCTCATCATCAACAACCAAAATTTTTTCGGGCATGCGTTCTCCTGTATGGGCACGCGGCAAGCACAGTGCGCGGGTCCCGCTTGTTAACAATTGTAACGCATCCCCTTTTCGCAGCGGATGCGCATCTTGTACACCCGGGGGCACGTATAGACCTGCCCCTGTAATGGTACAATGAGTCTGAAAAACTCAGAGGCAGGCATGTCCATATCAATTCCCGCTGCACGCGCAGATTTTCCGATTCTTTCAACACGTGTTAACGACCATCCGCTTGTTTATCTGGACAACGCGGCTACCACCCAAAAACCGCAGGCTGTTATTGACTCCCTGCGCGATTATTACACCTTCGTAAACAGCAATGTGCACCGCGGCGGTCACACGCTGGCGGTGCGCGCCACAGATATGTACGAAGCCGCGCGCGAGAAGGTGGCGCGCTTTATCAACGCAGCCCATGCTCATGAGGTCATCTTTACGCGTGGCACCACGGAATCGATTAATTTGGTCGCCAATTCCTTTGGCGAAGCGTTCATCCAGCCTGGAGATGAAATCATTGTCAGTGAGTTGGAGCACCACAGCAATTACGTGCCCTGGTTCGAGCTGTGCCAGCGCAAAGGCGCGCGCTTCCGCGTGTTGCCCCTTACCCCGACTGGCGAGCTGGACCCGGATGTTCTGCAAAGCATGTTCACCGAAAAGACGCGCCTGCTGGCGCTCAACCAGGTATCCAACTCGCTCGGCACCGTCAACCCGCTGGAAACCCTGATACCCCTGGCGCACGCCGCCGGCGTTCCCGTGCTGGTGGACGCAGCCCAGTCCGTGCAGCATCTGGCCGCGCGCGACGTCCAGGCCCTGGACGCGGACTTCTACGCCTTCTCCGGGCACAAGATGTACGCGCCGATGGGCATCGGCGTGCTTTATGCCAAAGAAAGTTGGCTGGAGAAGCTGCCGCCCTTCCTGTATGGCGGCGAGATGATTGACCAGGTCAGCAGCACGCGTGTGACCTTCGCGCAGCTTCCCTACAAATTTGAAGCCGGCACCCCGAACGTGGAAGGCGCGGTCGGGCTCGGCGCGGCAGTGGATTACCTGAACCGCTTTGACCAGCTTGAATTACAGGCCTACGAAGAGGACCTGCTGGCGTACGGCATCGAGCAGCTGCGCGCCATCCCGGGGCTGACGCTTTATGGAAACCCGCGGCATCGTTCAAGCATTCTGCCCTTCAACGTGGAAGGCATCCAGCATTACGACATGGGCATCCTGCTGGATACTTCAGGGGTGGCGGTGCGCACCGGGCAGCACTGCACGCAGCCCATAATGGACGCCTTGTCCATCTCGGGCACAGTGCGGGCTTCGCTGGCGCTCTACAATAACCGCGAAGATATTGACGCCCTGACGCGCGGGATAAGGCGCGTGATGAAAATGTTAAGAAGGTAAAGCTATGCAGACCACTGCCGAAATTGCCGCCCAAATCAGCGCTGAATTCAGCCTGCTGGAAAACTGGGAGGAAAAGTACGATTACCTGATTGAAAAAGGTCAGAACCTGCCTGATATGCCGGATGACCTCAAGAGTGACGAGCACCTGGTCAAAGGCTGCCAGTCCAGCGTCTGGTTCGTCACGGAGTGCCGCGAGGGCAGGCTGTATTTCCAGACGGACAGCGACTCGCTGATAGTGAAAGGTTTGGCGGCTCTGCTGGTGGAATTGCTGAATGGGCAGCCGGCGGAAGCCTACCAGAACGTGGACCTGAGCCTGTTCGACACGCTGGGCTTCTGGCGGCATCTGTCCTCCCAGCGCAGCAACGGACTGACCGCGATGGTCAGCTTCCTCAAAGCCGCCGCGGAGGACTGCGCCGCGCACCACGGAGCGTAATGTCCGCATTAAGTTACCGCATGCTGAATATTGGCGGCTTGCCCACCGGCTTGCTGGGCCTGGAAGAGTTGTTCACAGAGCTCTACGACGAGGGCTGGCTGCCCACGGATGAAAAGCTGAGGGACGCCTTGGTTGCCGGCGTGCGTAAACACAACTTCATCCCGACCCCCGCCGTTCCGGAATACGCCGGCGCGCTGTGCATGGAATACAGCCGCTTTTTCCGCCTGAAAGGCAGCGGTAAAGCCGTGGTGGCGCGCGATTACGGCACTTGGCGCGGCTACCCCCGCGAACAAATCCCCTGGTTTCCAGCCATCGCGCCGGAGCTGTGCAACGATTGCGGCGCCTGCCTGGAAACTTGCGCCCGCGAGGTCTTCGAGCGCGACGAAAACGGGCACGTGTGGGTGGCAGAGCCGTTCCTGTGCCTGGTGGGCTGCTGTTTCTGTAAGAGCGTATGCGACCCCAGGGCAATTCGTCTGCCCGGGCAGGAAATCCTGAAGAACTACCGCGAAAAAATGTAACCTGGGTGTAAAAGCCCCCGGCAGGCAGTGTATCGGGCGTTGAAAAGCCTGGCAAGGGCAGCATTGTTGCCACAGGCGCCTTCCCGGGTTAGAATAGGGCGGATGAAACCAAACGGAAAACCACAGATTTTACTGACCAACGATGACAGCATCAATTCCCCGGGCTTGTGGGCGGCTGCCGAGGCGCTCGCCCCGCTGGGTTTTGTGCACGTGGTGGCGCCGCGCGTCCAGCAAACCTCGATGGGGCGTGCCCTCCCGCGCGAATCAGACGGCATCATTGACGCCCGCACGCTGACCGTCAACGGCAAAGAATGGCAGGTGTACGCCGTGGGTGGTTCGCCCGCCCAGGCTTTCCTGCACGGCTATTACGAAGTGCTTGGCTTCAAACCGGACCTGGTGGTCTCCGGGATTAACTACGGCGAAAACGTCGCTTCCGGCATCACCATCAGCGGGACAGTTGGGGCTGCCCTGGAGGCCGCCACGCTGGGCATCCCCGCCCTGGCAATATCGCTGGAAACGCCGGTCAGCCAGCATTTCAACCTTTCGCCGGACGTGGATTTTTCGGTCGCGGGCTATTTCACACGCTACTTCACGGAGAAGCTGCTCAAGACCGAAATGCCCTTCGACGTCGGCGTGCTTAAGGTGGACGTCCCGAATGATGCCACGCCCGAGACGCCCTGGGTGGTCACGCGCCAATCGCGCGAACGCTACTTTTACCCGGTGCCGGCAGACCCCGGGAACGCGCAAGGTTCGCGCAACATGAGCTATGTGGTGAAGCTGGACCAGGGCGAGCCCGAACCGGACAGCGACCTGCGCGTCGTAAAGATTGACCGGAAAGTGAGCGTCACGCCGCTTTCTTTTGATTTGACCGCGCGGGTGGACCTGGCGGATTTCGGCCGGCTGCTGCAAGGATAAAACACTCAGGCATAACTTTGGAAAAACGAAACAGCGCGGAACTTGTTTACTCCCGCGCAGTTTTTAATGATTCGTGTGCAGTGCCAAAGGCGCTTTTGGCGCTAAATGTTAAAGCGGATCTCGATAATGTCCCCGTCCTGAATGATGTAGGTTTTGCCTTCCACCCTCAGGCGTCCTTTGGTGCGTGCCTCGGCGGTACCGCCGAAGGTGATCATATCCTCAAATGAGATGATTTCAGCGCGGATGAAGCCTTTCTCCATGTCCGAATGGATTACCCCGGCAGCTTCGCGCGCGTTGGAGCCTTTGCGCAGCGTCCAGGCATGCACTTCTTTGTCGCCGGCGGTAAAGAAGGAATGCACCCCCAGCAAGTCGTACGAAAGGCGGATCAGGCGCGAAAGACTGGGCTCGGTAATGCCGTACTCAGCCATAAAAATTGCAGCGTCTTCCGGATCCAGCGCAGCGATGTCCATTTCCAGCTTGGCAGGCAAGCTCACCGAGGTGGTGTGCGGGTGTGGGCTGCGGTATTCCAGCGGGGCCTGGTCTTCGGATTGGTTGAAGACCACAATCTGCGGCTTGCGGCTGAGGAATTGAAAGCTGGAGAGCAGTTTGTCCTCTTCCGGTGTGAAAGCGTAGTGGCGCAAGGGCAGTTCTTTCTCCAGCACGGCTTGCAGGCGCTCAAACAGGTCGATGTCTTCCTGTATCAAAGCCCGGTCGCGCGTGACCCCGCGGCGGTGCTCCTCCCGCAGGCGTTCCAGCCGGCGCTCCACCATCACCAGGTCGTTCAGCACAAACTCGGTATCCATGGTCTGGATATCCCGGATGGGGTCCACGCTGCCGGCCTGATGCGGCACGCTGGGATTTTCAAACTGACGCACGACATGCAGAAAGCCGTCCATCTGGGAGAGCTGGTTGGAAAGCGCGCCGGAGAGGCCGTTTTTGCCCGCGCTGCCGTCCAGTCCGGCAATATCGGCATAGGTCACTTTGGCGCGCACAATCTTTTTGGGGTGGTAAATCGCGCAGAGCTGGTCCACGCGCGGATCGGGCACATCCACGACCGCCGTGTGGACTTCCATCTGACCGGAAGAGATATCGGTAGGGATATCCGCGCGGGTAAGCGCTTTATATAAAGTTGTTTTGCCTGACTGCGGCAAGCCGATGATGCCTAACTGCATAGTAAGCTCCTGCGAGATGAATGCCGGGCGGGCTGGCAGAGAAACGAGCGCCGCCGGGTTCAATTGGATTATACACGCTCCCCTGCCGGCATGGCAAAGACCGGAAAAAGAGGGTGTTGAAAATGTCCANNTTCGTTTTTTAGCGTCAATCTGCTGGGAGAGGGCAGGGTGAGGGCAGATTTAAATTCTCAACTTTGAAAAATTTGGATGTAATCGATTAACCAATGTTTTTCAACACCATCGGAAAAATCTCGGAGCCTAGCATGTGTAAAATCCCGGCGCCTAGCATGTGATTCTTTGCATGTGATTCTTTTTACTGCACCCAGCTTTCATGATAAACTTTTGGACGTTAGTCCACCTGTTTCACACTCTACGGAGCCTGCTATGAAAAAAATCCTGTTGATCGCCGCATTATTATTAGTAGTAGGGCTCGCCTGCTCTCTGGGCAGGAACGCGACCCCGACCGCAATTGAACCCGTCGTGCCTACCCTCGGTACGGTGCCAACTGAAGTTTCCGCCGCCAGCCCGGTGCCGACGGATGTTCCCGCGCAGCCGACTTTGGTGCCATCCCCGACCGCGGAATCGGTTGCGCCGACTGAGGAGCCGTTTTCATCCCAGGACGCGCTCCCTGAGAGGGGAGAGATTCTGTTGGAAGACGACTTTTCGACCCCCGGCAACGCCTGGTACACCGGCGAGGAAGACGGCAATTCCATTTCTAACCTGGGCGGAATTATGGAATTTACCCTGACAAAAGCAAGCTGGTTAATCTGGACCGAAAGCATGGCGGTCTCCGCTTCGGACGTGGTTATGGAGGTGGACGCCCTGTTGTGGGACGGCGACCTGACAAACAACTACGGCGTGATGTGCCGCTACATAGACGCGGACAACTACTACTCGCTCACGATTGCCAATGACGGCTATGTGGAAATCCTCAAGTACGTCGGCGGAGAATCTGAACTGTTGTACGGCGAAATGCATTTAGCCGCCTTTGACGCGAATCTAAACCACATTGCTGCCAGCTGCATCGGCGAGACGCTGTCATTGTATGTAAACGGGGAGTTCATCGTCAGCGTGGAAGACAGCAGCCTGGACAGCGGAGACGTCGGTTTGATCGTTGGGACATACGACACGCCGCCTGTGACCGTACGTTTCGATAACTTTATCGCCTACACGCCGCGCTAATGCGCGCCGCTGCTTGACCCGCGGCGGGCGATTGGGTATACTTTTCTCGCCAGCCGGAGTGGCGGAATAGGCAGACGCGCACGACTCAAAATCGTGTACCCTCGGGTATGTGGGTTCGATTCCCACCTTCGGCATGCGTGAATGAAAACGCTCCATCCAAAAGATGGAGCGTTTGATTTATATTGTTCTGGACAGATGAGCTTATCCGCGCAGCACGCCCAGGTCTTTGCCAACCTTGTGGAAAATCCCCAGCGCCTGGTCCAGGTCGCTCTGGCTGTGCGCGGCGGAGAGCATCACGCGGATGCGCGCCATGCCCTGCGGCACTGTCGGGAAGCCCAGCGCCATGGCGAACAAGCCTTCGTCGAAGAGCCGCCGGCTGAATTCGCGCGCCAGCTGCACCTCGCCGAGCATAACCGGTGTAATGGGGGTCTGGGTCGCGCCGGTATCGAAGCCAAGCCTGCGCATCTCCGCCTGGAAGTAGCGCGCGTTCGCCCACAGCCGGTCCACCAGCTCGGTTGATTCTTCCAGCAGGTCTACCGCGGCCAGGCAGGCAGCGGTGTCGGGTACAGTAACAGCGGATGAGAACAGGAACGGTCGCCCGCGCTGGCGCAGCCATTCAATAATGCGCGCATTACCGGCTACCACGCCACCAACCACGCCAAACGCCTTGGAGAAAGTGCCGACTTCCACGTCCACGCGCCCATGCAGGTGGAAATGGTCCACGATGCCGCGCCCGCCTTCACCCACCACGCCTTCACCGTGCGCGTCGTCCACCATGGTCATCACATCGTAGCGTTCGGCAATTTCCACCAGTTTATCCAGCGGGGCAAGGTCGCCGTCCATGGAGAACACGCCGTCGGAAATCATCAGCGCCCGGCGGTAAGTGCCGGCAGCGGCCTGGATTTGCTTTTCAAAGTCCACCGGGTCGGCGTGGGCGAAACGGATAATTTTAGCGCCGGAGAGACGCGAGCCGTCAATGATGCTGGCGTGGTTGAGCGCGTCCGAGAAGATGACGTCTTCCTTGCCGACCAGGGCGGGGATGGTGGCGCCGTTCGCGGAGAAGCCGGACTGGAAGGTGATGGCGGCCTCTACTTTTTTGAAGGCTGCCATGCGCTTTTCCAGCTGCAGATGCAGGGACATGGTGCCGGCGATGCTGCGCACCGCGCCGGGGCCCACGCCGTACTTTTGCATCGCCTCGGTTGCCGCCTGCACAAGGCGGGGGTGGTTTGCCAGCCCGAGGTAGTTGTTCGAGCAGAAATTCAGCACTTTTTTGCCGTCCACCACCAGCCAGGCGCCCTGCGGGGAATCCAGCGTGCGGATGCTGTTGTAGAAACCAGTGTCTTTGAGGGTTTTTAGTTCGTCATCAATCCAGGATAATTTATCCGTCATACCTTCCTCCGCTTTGATAAGGTGAGTTAAGCTGATTATACTGCAGGCAAGCTGTATGTTGTCCTCCGCTGAGCTTCCTGGTTGTCATCGCGAACTTTTTTCGTTATCGCGATACCCAAGGCGTACAGATCGCAGCGCGGCGATCTCCCTGCTGGCACAAAGACGGTTTACCGCGCCCCCTATCTCCGGTCACTGCGAGACCCTTTGCCGCTGGTAATAGATGCTTCAGCATTCCATCAATGGCAAAGGGTCGTGGCAGTCTGCCGTTAATGACCTGGTTAAAACGAAGTAACATAGCTTCTGAAACATATCCTTCGCTATTGCACTAAACAGAAGGGCAGATTGCCGCGCCCCCTTCGTTTAATTTCCGCTTGTAAGCAATTCTTACAGCGGGGGCTAATGACGAATCGGACCGTCATCGCGATACCCAAGGCGTACAGGTTGCAGCGCGGCGAAGCGGACTCCCTGCCTTTCCATTCGTCATCGCGATACCCCAAAGGGTACAGGTCGCAGCGCGGCGATCTCCCTGCTGGCACAAAGACGGTTTACCGCGCCCCCTATCTCCGGTCACTGCGAGACCCTTTGCCGCTGGTAATGGTTGCTTCAGCACTCCATTATTGGCAAAGGGTCGTGGCAGTCTGCCTTTAAATGACCTGGTTAAAACGAAGTAACATAGCTTCTGAAACATA
>DIXT01000014.1:34969-40222 GCA_002436085.1 Anaerolineaceae bacterium UBA6073 | reverse complement strand
CAAAAGGACAGATCCTTCGTTCCTCAGGATGACACTCGGTTTGCCATTGCGACTGCTTGCGTGCGGAGCAAGGAGCGCCAGCGACTGAAGCAATCTCCCCCCCCGACCAGCAGGGGTATCACGTCGTGCCACGCGAAGATTTCTGATTCGTCAGCGAGACCCTTTGCCACCAGGGTTGTTTTATCCGGCATCCAAGTTGTTGGCAAAGGGGCGTGGCAGTCTGCCTGTCTAGAAGTAAAAATCCTCATTGCAAAAGACCTTAAGCAGTTATTGCAAAACCTAAAAAGACAACGGACGCGGGAAAACTTACCGGCAGATCGCCACGTCGCTGCGCTCCTCGCGACGACGAATAGCTCGTCATGCTGAGCCGCAGGCGAAGCATCTGATCAGCAAAAGGACAGATCCTTCGTTCCTCAGGATAACATTCGGTTTGCCATTGCGGCTGCTTGGGTGAAAAACATCAACTCAGTAAGAGAGCAGGATCCTTCACACCCGTTCAGAACGATGCGTGCTTTGTTAAATCACAGTCTTCCATGCGCAAACACCCATTCTTTCACGCATATTCGCCTAAACCGCCTTGCAATAGGTATAATTCCCCTATCATTTTCTAAGGAGAAACCCATGACGACTAACCCTCCGCGCTGGAACCTTTCCAACATCTACACATCCTTGGAAGACCCGCGCCTTCAATCCGATATGCAGTGGTGCCAGACCCAAACCAGCCTGCTGGAAGCCCGCTTCGAAACCGAACTCCAGCCCCTCACCCGGGAAAACACCCACCCGGAAGCTCTGACTCCGCTTCTGAACCAGCTCGTGGACGACCTGAACGCCCTCATTCTCAAGACCGCCACCATCGACGCCTACCTGTACGGGCTCATCACCACGAACTCATTTGATAAGCAGGCAGAACAAACCTTGTCCCGTTTCGAAATTGCGCGCGTGCCCTTCCAGAACCTGCTGGTGCGCCTGCGCGCCTGGTTCGGCCGGCTCGGGAAGGCGCTCCCCGCAGCGCTGAGGGCAGACGGAAGCGCCAAAGAGCACGCCTTTACCCTGTTGGAAGAAGCTGAGCAAAGCCGTTATCAGATGTCGGAGCCTGAAGAGCTGCTTGCCAATGAAATGACCCTCTCAGGCGGCAGCGCCTGGGACAAATTGCAGGGCACGCTCACCTCGCAAAAAACCGTTCCCTTCGAGCTGGACGGCAAAATGGAAGAACTGCCAATGCCCGCGCTTATCAACCTGCGCAGCCACCCCTCCGCCGAAGTGCGCGAACGCGCCTATCGGACTGAGCAGAGCGTCTGGGAAGAATTGAAGGAGCCCCTGGCAGCCTGCCTGAACGGCGTAAAGGGCGAAACCATCACGCTGGATACGCACCGCGGCCGGCAGGACAGCCTGCATGCCTCCCTGGACATGGCACGCATCGACCGCGCGACCCTCAACGCGATGCTGGCCGCCATCCAGGCTTCCCTGCCCACCTTCCGCCGCTACTTCCAGGCCAAAGCCCGCCTTCTGGGTATGGAAAAACTGCCCTGGTGGAGCCTGCTGGCCCCGTTGGGCGAGAGCAGCGCCGCTTTCAGCTTCGAAGAGGCCGAGCAGCTCATCCTGACCCATTTCGGAAGCTTCTCAGAGGAACTGAAAGACTTCGCCCGCACTGCTTTTGAGCAGCGCTGGATTGACGCGGAGCAGCGCCCAGGCAAGCGCGGGGGCGCCTACTGCATGGAAATCCCCGCCCTCAAAGAAAGCCGCGTAATGTGTAACTTTGATGGCTCGCTGGACCAGGTGATGACCATCGCGCACGAACTTGGACACGGCTTCCACAATTACTGCGCCTTCAAAGCCGATAAAACCCCGCTGCAAACGCGCACCCCCATGACTCTTGCAGAAACTGCCTCTATCATGTGTGAAACCATCGTTTTCAACGCGATTCTTGCCAGCGTCCGGGGCACGCCGGACGAGCTGCCCATCCTGGAGAGCAACCTCTCGGGCTGCGGCGAGGTAATTGTGGATATCTATTCCCGCTTCCTCTTCGAGCAGGAAGTCTTCAAACGCCGCGCGCAATCCACGCTCTCCGCCGACGAAATCTCCGAAATCATGCTGGACGCGCAGCGCCAGAGCTATGGGGACGGCCTGGACGAAAACGTCCTGCACAAATACATGTGGACCTGGAAACCGCATTACTACAGCCCCTCCCTGGCGTTCTATAACTACCCCTACGCGTTCGGGCAGCTTTTTGCCACCGGTCTGTATGCAATTTTCCAGGAGCGCGGCCAGGAATTCGTGCCGGAATACATGCAGCTGCTCGCCAGCACCGGAGAAGCCTCCGCCGCGGACCTGGCTGCCCGTTTCGGTATCGACATCCGCGACCAGGCTTTCTGGGCGGCTTCCCTGCGCGTCATTGCCGAGCGCATCGAACGCTACATCCAGCTGAGCTAATAAGGCAAAATACAGCAAATGCGCGGTGGAGACCCACCGCGCATTTTTATTTCATCAACAGCCCAAAACGCAAGCCGCGCAACTCCAGCGTACACAGCCCAACCCGCAAAAAGCAGGCTTTACAGATTCTTCGCGCGTTCCTGCAGGGCCTTCTCTTCCAAAGTATCCGCCTCAATCACAATCCCGTGCGGGCGCGCTTTGCCCTGCTCGTCCACGTACACAAAGGTAATGAATCCGTCCACCGCCTGCTCGCCCTTAACATCCGCGCGGATGTAGGCAATGACCCGGCTGCGTCCGGTCAGCACCACCCGGCTTGTGAAACAGACGATTTCGCCCGGGCGCACGGGTCGGCTGAACTCCATGCCGTGAATTTTGACGCACAGGATAAACTCGGGCGGCAACATGCTGGCGGCCGCGATGAAACCGGCCTCCACCAACCATTCCGCGCCGCGCCCGGCAAAAAGGGTGCGGTGGTGGTTCAGGTCTTCGCTCTTGACCAAATGGTAAACGCTCAAAGTCTGCATGCCCATTACTTATCTCCCGGAATAAGGATTTCAAGATTATCAAACGCGACAATTATCTGGCCGCCAGCGTAGGTACCAGCCAAAATTCCTACCAAACCTGGCGAGAATTCCTTGTCCACGTATTCTGTAAGAAGCAAGCCGTTCGCTGCCAACCGCAGTGCTCCCGTGCCGCACTGCGCGCTCAGCCGTAAGCCTTCCCCGGAAATAAGCACGTCCGCGTAGGTCCAATCGACCAACACGCTGGTTTCATCGCCTGCCCGCTTCCAGATAGAGAAGTAGCCGTCCTCGCTGACCTCCAGGGCGGTGAAATGCGCGTTATCCTGGAAACCGCAAATGAACCCATAGTCGCCATCCCCGCTGCCACTTGCCAGGCGCGTGTCCGCGCTGAGTGTCAGGTCGGCGTAAACGTAATCGAGCGTGCTAAAAATCAGGCTGCGGGGCGCGTTCAAGTCCAGCGTAAATGTGCCATCTTCATAGGCAGTGCGCGCGCTGTTTTGCTCCGCAGCGGGCCATGCTGGCAAGGGGGACGAGAAATCCGTTTCAAACACCACCTGCCCCTGCATGTCAAAAGGCACGCCGCTGACCGACACGCGCCGCAGCCCCACCTCTCCCGCCCAGCCCGCAGCCAGCATCTCCTCCAGCGCTTGCACGGATGTGAGCGCCTGAAGGTTCCCGCCAGCAGGCAGGCAGGCATCCTGTTCATCCGTGATTCCGTCGCGGTTGGTGTCCGCCAGCGCGCCGCACTCCAGCCCGACCGGCCCGGTTGGCGCGGAAGCCAGCCCAATCAGCTCACCGCGCACATTGAACGCAGCCCAACCAAAATAATCGCCATCAGGCGTCTGGTTGGTAAGGATGCTCTCAAGCGGTGCGCTGCCTTCCGCAGGGGCCACCCCCGTCACGGCCGCGTTCAGCGTACTCGTCAGCGCCTCCGGGCTGGATGAGTAGCCAAGCAGGCTGAGCGCCTCGCCTGGCAGCATGCTGCTATTCTCTGCTATCGCGACTGCTGGAAGGGACAGTGTGCCGGGTGGGATGGGGTTCCCAAGCAGGTCCGAGCGCGGTTTAATCAACGCCGCATCCCTGGCTTCGTCCACCTGGACAATACTCGCCAGGTACGCGTCCACCGGCGAGGTGTTTGGGGCGGTCTGCAGCCCGATAATCAGGTCCGCAACCGGGTAAAAACGGCTGCCCAAAACAGCCCGCGCGCTGGTCAGTATGAGCCCATCCGGGCTGATGATAACGCCGCTGGCAGACCAGGCCTTGACCAAACTGCCGTCCACGTTCACCAGCGCTCCTACGCGCACCAGGGCGCTTTGCGGAAGCCCATCTGCCGCCTCGCTTTGCGCGGCAGCGACCGCGGGTCCGGGCTGCCAACCCTTGGGGATGCTGCCCTTCACTTCCAGGCGCGCCGGCAAACTGATGAGCTCATCCCCAAACAGCACCGAAAAGTCTTCCTCATAAATACCAGTGAAAACTGTCTCAAAGCGCAGCACAAATTGCGCGCTGCTTTGTGAGGGGATTACCAATTGCGTCCTCAGCACCCCCGAGCCGTCGGCAGCGGGCTCCAGCGTGACCGCCGGCAGGCTGCCCTGGTAGCGGAACGCCCGCAAAATCCCCGCTGGCAGGCGAACTTCCCGCACAGGGGCTTCCCGCTCGCCTGAGTTGGCAAGCGTGAGAGTCAGGTCAAAGCTGCGCCCCATCTCCAACACCCGTGTCGGGGCGCTGAGGGACGCGCTGAGCGCGGGCGTTTGCGGGACCGCGCCCAAACATGCGCCGCAGAGCAGCAGTACCGTTGTAAGCGCCGCGAGGACGCGAGAAATACGTGTGAGACTCTTCAAAATGCTGGCTCCCGGTTGGCGCGTGTGCCAACCTGAGGATTAATGAACGCTCCCCGCAGCAAGCTGCGGGGTATCTAGTTTATCCTTGTTTCTCACTAAAATAATTTAAGTTGTTCGTTATCATGTATTTGTGTGTAGTCCTCCTCTATTCCTTGCTCTTCTACATATCCCCTGATCGTCTCTTCATTCCCATGTTGACTTACCGTGCTCACATAGTACCCATCTGTCCAAAATTTATCTATCTTACTCTGTTTTTCGCAGCAAGCTGCGGGGAAATGCCCTCTTTTTGATTATAACGCCGCAGCCCCATTATTTTGTCGGCTGTGCCTGTCCGCTTTTTTTCGCGCTCTCCGTTTCAATCCTGCCCTGGCGCAAACACGGCGTTTTCCCGTGAAAACAGGTTTGAGGGTGTTGAAAAACATTGGTTAATCGATTACACCCAAATTTTTCAAAGTTAAGAATTT
>DIXT01000014.1:0-34962 GCA_002436085.1 Anaerolineaceae bacterium UBA6073 | reverse complement strand
GCATCGTGCGGAAAGTTTTACACTGAAACGAGACGCTGGGGAGGGGAATCAAAGGGGAGGGGTTTATGAACATATTGTGTTCTTCTTGAATATAAAGTTGTTTATTTTTTATTGTTCTGGACATTTTCAACACCCTCCAGGTTTATGAATTGACAAGCGCCTTCCTTTTGGTTATCCTTACCCGCATGGACGCGTTCGACCTCAACGCACCGCTGATTTTCTCCGTTGCCGCCCTCAACAACTACCTGCGCGAACTCCTGGAAACAGACGAAGTCTTGCAGGACCTGTGGGTGCGCGGCGAGATATCCAACTTTTCCCAGCCCCGTTCCGGGCACCTGTATTTCACGCTCAAAGACAGCGAAGCGCAAATCCGCTGCGTGATGTGGAAGAATTCCGTCCTGCGCCTGCGTTTTTCACCCGCTGATGGCATGCAGGTGGAAGCACACGGCGCGATGAGCGTGTATCCCTCCCAGGGACAGGTGCAGCTCTATCTGGACGCGCTCAGGCCGGCCGGCGAAGGCGCCCTCTATCAGGAGTTTTTGCGGCTGAAAGCCCGTTTGGAAGCCGAGGGCTTGTTTGACCCGGACCATAAGCGCCCCCTGCCCAGGCTCCCGCACCATATCGGCGTGGTGACCTCCGCGACCGGCGCCGCCCTGCAGGATATCCTCCAAACGCTCTCCAGGCGCCTGCCCGTTCTGCGCGTGAGCGTCGCGCCATCGCCGGTGCAGGGCGTCGAAGCCCCTCCTGGTATCATTTCCGCCCTAAATCAGCTCAACCAGCTGCCGGACCTGGACCTGATTATCCTCGCGCGCGGCGGCGGCTCCATCGAAGACCTGTGGGCTTTCAATGACGAAAATGTGGCGCGCGCCATCTATAATTCGCGCGTGCCTGTCATTTCCGGCATCGGGCACGAAACTGATTTCACCATTGCCGACTTCGTAGCGGACCTGCGCGCTCCCACCCCCACCGGCGCGGCCGAGCTTGCCACGCCCATTACCGCCCAGGAGTTATCCCTCAGCCTGCGCGCCGCATCCGACCAGCTCGACGCGCGCGTGAGCGAGCTGCTGAGCAGCGCCCGGCAGTCTCTGGCTTTAGCCCAGGCTGAGCTGCGCCGGGGTTCTCCGCGCGCGGTGGTACAAAACAGTCTGCAGCGCCTGGACGAACTGCACGCCCGTCTTGAGAGGCTTGGACAAAGTCAGTTGGAAGCGCGGAACCTGCGCCTTGCGAATGCTATGAGCCGCCTGAACGCGCTCAGCCCGCAAGCCGTGCTCAAAAGGGGATACGCCATCATCACGGACCAGCACAGCGGTGCCCTCATCAGCCGCGTTTCCCAGGCGCAGCCCGGTCAAGGGCTTTTATTGCGCGTACAGGACGGCGTCATCCCGGCAAAAGTTACCCTCAACCCAACAGGAGCAGAAGAACATGTCAACAACCCCTGAGACCCAACCCAGTTTCGAAAGCGCTTTCGCGCAGCTTCAAACCATCATTTCCCAACTCGAGGACACCGAACTGCCGCTCGAAGAGGCTCTGCGCCTGTACGAAGAAGGTAAACGCCTCTCCGCGCTGTGCGGGTCCATTCTGGAAAGCGCGCAGCTGCGGGTCTCCGCCCTGAACGAAGCAGCCCAGCCAAACGGAGAAAGAGACTGATATGTACTTCTGGGACGTTTTTAAAAGCCCGGCAGCCCTGACGAGCATGATAGCGCTGCTCCTGGCGCAGATTCTCAAGGTGCCATTCGGGTATTGGCGCACGAAAGAAGTGGACTGGGCGCTGTTGTTCGATTCTGGCGGCATGCCATCCTCCCACTCCGCCCTGATTTCCTCCGTCACAATTGCCATCGGGTTTTACGTTGGTTGGGGCAGTCCGCTTTTCGCGCTGGCGTTAGCCATGTCCATCATTGTGGTGTACGACGCGACTGGCGTGCGCAGACAGGCCGGCATACAAGCCGCCCGGATTAACCTGATAGTGCATGAAGTTATTCAGACCGGAAAATTTCCCGAAAAAGAATGGGAAACGCTGCGCGAAAGCATCGGGCATTCGCCGGCGGAAGCGTTAGCGGGGGTACTGCTCGGCTTTGTGGTGGCGGTCATCATTTACCTCATCATGCCGCCTGCGTAAGATTCGATTTAGTAAGCACCCTGGATTTATCAGAAACTGAATTTTTTGCCAACCGGCGCGAACGCCGTGCGGTTATCTAATTCAAATGCGCCGCTTTTTAAGGTGTAGTTTGCGTTGGACAAGCGTAAGAATGGAATCCAGTTCGGGCACGCGCAGTAATTTGAGCGCCAGCGCGTAGGCCAACACGCCGATTCCCATGCCGCCCAGCAGCGCGGTAATTCCCCCGTCATCCGGCAGCAGAGCCAGCCAACCAAAAACAGCCAGGCTCATCAATGCCGAAGCTGCCAAAGCGGCTGCCGTGCCGTGCAAAATCCGCCTGCCTTCCATGCCCTGCAATCGTCTGCGCAGCAGTTCCAATAAAAGCAGGCTTTCCAGCCCGGTAGCCGCTGAATTCGCAAGCGCCAGGCCTCCGTGCGGCATCCACCCGATGCTGCGGAACCAGGCCGCCAGCAGGAAAGAAAGCGCGATATTCAGGCTCATGGCCCCCACGCCGATAATCACCGGCGTGCGCGTGTCGTGCAGGGCATAGAATGCCCGGCTGAGCACTTCCACCAGGCTGTGCCCGACCAGACCCGCAGCGTACCACAGCAGCGCCCAGGCCACCAGGCGAGTGGACTCGGGGCTGAACTCCCCGCGCTCGTACAACACGCGCACCAGCGGAACCCGCAGCAAAATTAAACCCGCGCTGGCAGGCAGCGCCAGCAGGATCATTCCGCGCAGGATTTTCGCGATGGTTGCGCGCATTTGGGCGTACTGCCCCAGCTCCGCCTGCGCGGAAAGCGTAGGAAGAGAAGCTATCCCCGCTGACTGCGCGATGGCGCGCTGCGGCATCATCATCAGCGTAAAAGCCAGTACGACAGCGCTTGCGGCGCCTTCACCCAGACTGAGGGCAATGATGGTGTTTGCCACAAAATTGAGCTGAACGACCCCCGCCCCAATCAGGCGCGGCAGCATCAGCTTCAGGACCTGCCGGACGGCTTTGTCTTTTAACCCGACGGCTGCGTAATAAGCCCGTTCGGGCAGCCGGAAGAGCGAAGGCAGCTGCAAAAGCAAATGCCCGCCGGCGCCGATCAGAACTCCGACAGCCAACCTGTCAACGCCCCAGTTTTTGGGAAGCGCCAAGGTGCCAAAAATGATGCTCAGCGAGTACATAGCCGGCGCAAGGGCAGGGATAAGAAAAGAGCGGTGGGCGTTCAACATCCCCATCACCAGCCCGCTTATGCCAAAAATTACTACGGTCGGGAGCATAATGCGCAGCAGGCGCACCGTCACGTCCAACTGACCGATATTGGAATCCGCGGTCAGGGCGTACAAACCGTTCTTCACGATCCACGGCGCGAAAATCCAGGCAAGAACCGAGACCGCGATAAGCACCAGGAAAACGATGTTCACCACCCCGGATGCCAGACGCCAGGCCCCGCGTTTATCATCCCGCGTCAGAAAGCCAGTAAATATAGGGATGAATGCCGAGCCAAGCGCGCCGCCCGCCACCAAGTTGAACAGCAATTCGGTGATGCGGTTGGCAGCGTTGAAGGAATCCAGGGCGGCGCTCGTGCCAAAAGCATCAGTAATCACCACCTGATGTGCCACCCCAACCAGGCTGGTGAGAATGAAAGCGAACATCACAATGCCGGTGGCACGCGCGATTTGCCGGCTGGCGGTTTCGGCGCCCTCAGCCAGCGCGCCTGGTTTAGCTTTCAGGACGGCTTCTTCCGTCTGGCTGTGTTCCGGAGGCGTTTTGCTTTCTTGTGGGGATGTTTCCAGGTCTTGGCTGCTCATCTCAGGTTTCGTTCGGTACGCTAAAGGCTTTTTTCGCTTCTTCCCAGAGCGCGTCCATCTCTTCAAAGCTGAGCTCATCCACGCTCTTGCCAGCCTTAGCGGCTCCCGCTTCGATATACGCGAAACGCTTGCGGAAGCGCAGGTTGCATTCCCGCAAGGCTGTCTCCGGGTCAATATCCAGCCAGCGGATGAGGTTCACCGCGGCAAAAAGCAAATCCCCGGCTTCAGCCTGGCGCTGCGCGCTGGTTTCGGCACTGTTAAGCTCCTCCAACTCCTCGCGCACCTTGGCTATCACCGGTTCAATGGTGTCCCAATCGAATCCTACCCGCTTGGCGCGCCTTTGGATCTGATCAGCCTGGGTCAGCGCTGGAAGCGCCAGCGGAATGCCCTCCAGCATTCCGGTTTTATGGCTGTTTCCGTTATCTTCGCGTTCCTTGGCTTTGATTTTCTCCCAGTTTTGCAGCACGTTGTCGACAGAATTGACTTGCACTTCCCCAAAAACATGCGGGTGCCTGCGGATTAACTTGGAACTGATTGCCTGTATCACATCGGTCATGCGGAAGTCTTCGGCTTCCGTCGCGATTTGGGTGTGCAGCAGAATCTGCAGCAGCAAATCGCCCAGTTCCTCGCACAGTTCGTCCGGTTCTTCGCGGTCCAACGCTTCCAAGACCTCATACGTCTCCTGCAGCAGGTACGGCCGCAGGGAGAGATGCGTCTGTTCGCGATCCCACGGGCAGCCGTCGGGCGCGCGCAAGCGCGCGATTATTTCCTGCAGGTCTTCGAAGGCGTGTCCGTTTTCGCGGGGCGGGATGTAAAGAGTGGAAATCAGTCCAATTTTTACCGATTGATCAATCGCATAAAGCGGCAGGTCTTCCACAGATTGCTGGGCGCTGCCGGCGGCATGCACCAGCCGCACCGGGTAATCGTCCGGATATGCGCTCATGAGTGTCAGTTTGATTTGGCTGGCATCTATTCCGGTACCGATTTGGTGGATCAACGCGCCGCAAGAGGGGGGAAAAGTCGGTACGTTTTTTTCCGCCATGTGCATGGCATCAATCAGCACCAGTTGATTCGCCGGGTCGATGCCGAGCGCCGCACACACCGGCTCGAGAAAACTCATCCCGTTGATAACGCGCACGGGCAGCCCGGCTTCTTTGGCCTGCTCCAGGATGCGCGCGCAGGTCTCTTCCGCCACCCATGGGCTGCCGGGTACGGCGTAGGTCACGCCTTGCTCCCGTTTTCCCAGCTCCAGCACAGTGTTCACGATTTCATCCAGCACGTCCCCAAGGGCAGCATGCTTCTCGTAGAGGTTATCAAAGCTATGTACGCTTAGCGTCTTTGGCAATTCGACGGCGCAGGGATGCAGGCTGGTACGCAGGTAAACCTCATCAGTCTGTGCGATCCATTCCCATGCTTCCCGGGTAAGCAGTTCTGCGCCTGCCGGGCCGAGTCCAACGATAACAATTCCAGGAGTTTTCATAAGTTCAGTTCTGAGTACAGCAGTGTGTAGGTCCCCATTCAAACAGGGAAAGGCTGCCCATATGCTGAATACGGACAGCCTTTATATTTTATCGCATTATACGCTGCGGAATACCAACGCCCAAAAGCGCGTTCCAGCGTGGTGGTCTAACGCTTGGTGTAGGTCGGGGCCTTGCGGGCGCGCTTGAGACCTGGCTTCTTGCGTTCCTTAACGCGTGCGTCGCGCGTGAGCAAGCCTTTTTCACGCAGAGCTTTGCGGGCGCCTTCGTCCATCGTAACCAGGGCGCGCGCGAGGCCAAGTTTGACTGCGTCGCGCTGACCGCTGATGCCGCCGCCTTCAACCTTGACGCTCACGTCTGTCAGGGCGGGGTTTTGCCCGGCCGCTTCCAGCGCTTGCAAAATCATGGGAGCGTCGCCGGTGCGGGGAAAGTATACATCCAGCGGTTTGTCGTTGACGGTAAACACGCCACTTCCCTCAGTCACACGGACGCGGGCAGTGCTTTCTTTTCGTCGTCCAATAGCTTCAATATATTGTGCCATAATACCTCTTTAATTATTCCGCAATCGGTTGTGGGTTCTGCGCTTCGTGTGGATGCTCGGAACCGGCATAGATTTTCAGGTTGGCCAGATAACGCATCGTCAGGCGATTCTTTGGCAGCATACCGCGTACTGCGGCACGAATGACAGCTTCAGGTTTCACTTCCATCTGGCGTTTAATGGTGACTGACTTCAAGCCGCCGGGATAAAGCGAATGACGATAGTACTTCTTTTCCTCTGCGCGGGTCTGATTGAAACTGATCTGGGCTGCGTTTATCACGACCACATGATCGTTCAGAACCACACCGGGGGTATAGTCGGCGCGGTGTTTGCCTGTCAACAACACGGCGATGCGGGTCGCGAGTCTGCCCAGCGTTTCGCCGGCAGCATCCATGAGATACCACTCACCGGTAGCTTGTCCTTTAGGAACGTATGTTTTTTCCACTGTTACTTTCTCCGTTTTATCAAATCCAAACTCAGGCTTTAGCTGCCGGAGCTTATTTCATACCATTCTCCGGATAAGCGACTTCCAGCAGGGTCAACCCCCTGGCAGGTGCCAGGCTGACAATCCCTGTTTCGCCGCTTTCCAGACCCCGACTTACGATCTCCTCGGGCAGGTTCCCCAACCCGACTTGCACCAGCACAAATACAATCCGGCGTACCATGTGGTACAGAAACGCATTACCGCAGATGGTAAAGGCAGCCTGTTGGCCGTCACCTTGCCATTCCGCGCCAAATATCTTGCGCACAGTGGTCGCGTCTTCCTTCAAGGCTTTGCCGAACGCGCGGAAGTCGTGTTCACCAAGCAACTGTTCCGCCGCGCGGTTCATCTTTTCCAGGTCCGGCATCACGTTCAAGCGCCAGCTAAAGCGGTCCACCAGCGGATTGCGCGCTATTTGCGCGTAAAGCTGATAGCGATACGTGCGGCTCAGCGCGTCGTAACGCGGGTGAAACGCCAGCGGCACTTCTTCAGCGGCTTGCACCGCGATATCCGCGGGCAGGTGGGCGTTCAGCGCGGTCACCAGCGTTTCGGTGCCGTGCTTCCAGTCCAGGGAAAAGCTGATGACCTGACCCCGGGCGTGCACACCGCTGTCCGTCCTGCCGGCAGGCATCACCGCCCGACCCGACCAACCCAGTTCGCGCAGAGCGGCTTCAAACTCCGCCTGCACGCTGTTGTTGTTTTTCTGGCGTTGAAAGCCGTGGTACTCCGTGCCTTCGTAAGCGAGAATAAGTTTGTAATGTGCCATGCCTTTCAACTTTCAGGGTCTGAAAGGCGAAAACCCTTCATATTGTCCTACTCAGAAACAAGTTCAAGCAGGACCATTTCGGCGTTATCGCCGAGTCGCGGTCCCAGTTTGAGCAGACGGGTATATCCACCCGGACGGGTCTTGAAGCGCGGAGCAATGTCGTCAAACAGTTTTTTGACAATTTCCGTGCTGGAATTACCAAGTTCAGCCGCAACCTGCCGGCGTGCGTTCAGCTTTTCAACTTCGCTCGCGGTCAGGCTGTTGCGGGCAAGCGTGATTATCTTTTCAGCGTCAGGCTGAATAGACTTTGCTTTTGCCAGCGTGGTCTGAATCTTCTCGTGATCAAATAATTGCATAATCATCGTCTTGCGCATGGCTGTGCGGTGTCCGCCGCTTCTGCCAAGGCGATATCCTTTAACCTGATGTCGCATAACTAACTACTCCGCTTTTTCGTCTTTTAGGTAGCCTTTTTCAATCATTTTGGCTCTTAATTCAACCAGACTCTTCTCTCCAAAATTTCGGATGGAGAGCATGTGGTTCTCGCCTTTGGCCAGCATATCGCGCACGTCGCGCACAGTTGAAACGCCAGTGCGTTTCAGAGCGTTGTACACGCGCACAGTCAGGTCAAGCGCTTCGATATTGGTCTCGGCTGCTTCGATGCCGCCCATCTGATCAGTATCTTCAAGCGATACTTCAGTTTCCAGCAATTCTTCGCTGGTGCCGCTGATGAAGTTGAACTGATGGATTAGCAGGTCAACCGCGCTCTGCAGGGCTGTTTCGGGCGGAATGGTACCGTCTGTCCAGATGTCCAGGTTGAGCTTATCGTAATTGGTGTTATGACCAACGCGGGCGTTGGTAACTGACCAATTCACGCGGCGAACCGGTGAGAAAATCGCGTCCACCGGCAAAACGCCAATTGGCAGCCGCTCTGCGCGGTCGCCGGCGGGAATATAGCCGCGTCCGCGTTCAACCGTAAATTCCATTTCCACGTGCGCCGCGTTTTCGGTGATGCTGAAAAGGTACAGGTCCGGGTTGATAATTTCAACTTCCGGCGGACAGATAACATCCGCCGCTGTGTAGGTACCTTCTCCGTGCACATCCAACTGGAGATGCGCCAAATCCACATCGTACAGTTTCATGCGGATCTGTTTCAGGTTCAGCATAACCTGGATGACATCCTCGCCAACGCCAGGAATAGTGCTGAACTCATGCATCACATCCGTAATGCGTACCGCGGTGATCGCCGCGCCTTCCAAAGAGGAAAGCAAAACACGGCGAATCGCGTTGCCCATGGTAATTCCAAAACCGCGTTCCAATGGGCTGATTGTGAACTGCCCGGCCTCACGGCTCTGTTTCTTAACTTCCACTTTTGGTGTTACCATATCATATCTTCCACTCACGGTTAGCCCCTCCGCCAGTCTCTTGATGAGAGAGACTGAATAAATCGGTGATTAGCGCGAATAATATTCAACAATCAGCTGTTCGTTGAGGTTACCGTCAATTTCAGAACGCTCAGGCAAACGCAGCATTCTGCCGCTCAGGTTGGTCATATCACGCGCCAGCCAACCCGGCACAGTTCTGCCTTCAGCTTCTTCCCGCAGGTTCTTGAAATAGACAGTATCAAGGGACCGTTCTCGTACAGAGATGACATCATCAACAGAAATTCCATAGGATGGAATGTCCGCGCGTTCGCCGTTCACCAGGAAATGCCCGTGGGATACCAAAATGCGGGCCTGCGGACGGCTGGCGGCAAAACCAAGGCGGTATACAACATTGGATAAACGAGTCTCCAGGATCTGGAGCAGATTAATGCCAGTCAGACCGCGCATGCGCAAAGCCTGTCCGTAAAAACGGCGGAACTGGCGTTCAAGGATGCCGTACACGCGACGCACCTTCTGTTTGGCACGCAGCTGTTTGGCATAGTCAGATTCCCGACCTGGGCGCGCGGAGGTCATTTTTCCGTGCATTCCAGGCGGATAACTACGTTTTTCAAAAGCGCATTTCGGTGAGAGGCAGCGGTCCCCTTTCAGGAACAACTTCTCACCTTCGCGCCGACACAAACGACATACTGGATCAGTGTATCTTGCCATAATTACATTTCCTTTTTCAAATACTACACGCGGCGGCGTTTTGGCGGCCGGCAGCCGTTATGCGGGACCGGGGTCAGGTCGGATATCAGGCGAACCTTGATACCCAGGGATTGGACAGCACGGATTGCGGCTTCGCGGCCGGGACCAGGACCTTTAACAAACAGCTCCACTTCCTGCACGCCCATAGTCTGGGCTGTTTTGATGGTCTGTTCAGTTGCCAGTCTGGCAGCAAAAGGCGTACTCTTACGCGAACCTTTGAACCCTGCGCTTCCGGAGCTTCCCCAGCACAGGGTGTTCCCCTGCAGGTCAGTCACCGTCACGATGGTGTTATTAAAGGACGCATAAACGTGCACCTGCGCTGTCGAAACCTGGCGTTTTACTTTGCGGGCACTGGTTGTTCGTCGTGCTGTGCGTGCTTGTTTAGCCATAATTCTTCCTCACTCAATCTCTTCTTGTCCGGCAAGCCAGAAGCCTGAAGTAGCCGCAGGGGAGAAAGGTAACCCTTCTCCAGGCTCAGGCTGCCAGTTCAATGCTACTTCTTAGTCGCTCCACGGCGGCGGCCGCGGCCGGCAACTGTCTTCTTGGGACCCTTACGGGTGCGCGCGTTGGTGCGCGTGCGCTGACCGCGGGTCGGGAGATTTCGGCGGTGGCGCATACCGCGGTAACAGCCGATTTCTACCAAACGTTTAATATTCATCTGTACTTCGCGGCGCAGATCACCCTCAACCTTCAGGTTCTGGGTAATATAATCACGCAGCCTGGAAACTTCGTTCTCAGGCAAATCCTTGACGCGGATGTCAGGATCTACACCGGTCGCAGAAAGAATTTCATCAGCGGTGGTTGGTCCGATGCCATAAATGTACCGCAAACCAATCTGAATGCGCTTATTGCGCGGGAGGTCAACACCTTCTATACGAGCCATAGTATGATTCCTTATCCTTGTCGCTGTTTGTGTCTTGGATTAGTACAAATGACATAGAGCCGACCGTCGCGTTTGACGATCTTGCACTTTGAACAGCGCTTTTTAATTGAAGCTGATACTTTCATCAGTTACTCCTTATGCTTATCCGCAAAGATTTTATTATATCTTCTCTTCAGTCTCTTGGCAAGACCAAATTTGTCACAATTGCGTCAGTATTTCCGGCCCGTTCGCCCTGATAGCCACCGTGTGTTCCTGGTGCGCGGTCAGCGAGCGGTCCCTTGAAATAACTGTCCACTGGTTCTTCAGTTCGCGCGTGTAACGCGTTCCCACCAGAACCATCGGCTCAATCGCCAGCGTCATTCCTTCCCGCAGCAGTATGCCCTGCCCGGGTTGTCCGTAATTCGGAACCATCGGGCTCTCGTGCATCTCTCGGCCAACACCGTGCCCTGTATACAAATGCGTCACGTGAAAGCCGTGCTTGAGCACCAGCGCTTCAACCGCCGCGCCAATGTCTCCGAGATGATTTCCGGGTACCATCTGCGCAATGGCAGCGTCCAGAGCCTGTTTGGTGACCTCAATCAGCTTTTGCGCCAGCGGGGTTATCTCTCCCACGCCAATTGTAAAGGCTGAGTCGCCCACAAAACCCTGATACACCGTGCCGCAGTCAATCGAGACAATATCGCCTTCTTTCAACTTGCGCTTGTCCGGAATGCCGTGCACCAATTCCTCATTCACACTGGCGCAAATGCTGGCAGGAAATGGATAAGGACCCGGGTAGTTTTTAAAGGGCGAATAGACTCCATATTTGCGGTGGACTGCTTCAACAGCCTCGTTCAGCTCCAGCGTGGACACGCCCGGGGCAATAGCGGCTTTCGCCGCCTCGAGCGCCTCAGCGTTAATCCGGCCTGCTTCGCGCATAATCGCGATTTCCGCCGCAGATTTAATGTTCACAATTCCTTCCATCAATAAGCCGTGCCTATCGCGGTCAGGATATCTTCGGTTACTTTGTCAATGTCCTGTGTTCCGTCTACTTCAACCAGGACGCCAGCTGTCTTGAAGAAATCAATCAGTGGAGCGGTCTGAGCCTTGTAAACATCAATGCGGTGCTGCACCGTTTCCGGTTTGTCATCATCGCGCTGATAGAGCGGGCTGCCATCCATGTCGTCCAGCCATTTGACCTTGGGCGGGTTGAAAAGCGCGTGGTACACGCGCCCGCTGGCGCTCATCCATCTGCCGCTCAGACGTTCAATCAACACCTGGTCCGGTACGCTGATTAGGGGCACAATATCAATTTTCCCTTGCATTTCCGCCAGAATACCGTTCAAGGCTTCAGCCTGCGCAGGCGTGCGCGGAAATCCGTCCAAAACAGCGCCTAATTCGCAATCCGGGCGGGAAAGGCGTTCTTTGACCATCGCGATAGTGACATCGTCCGGCACCAATTCGCCTTTGGTCATGTAGGTCTGTGCCAGTTTACCCAGTTCGGTCTCACGGCTCAAATTTTCGCGGAATAAATCGCCGCTTGAGACGTGCACCAAGCCGAGTTTCTCAGCAATTACCTTTGCCTGGGTACCTTTACCGGCCCCGGGCGGACCCAGCATGACGATGTAAGTCGCCTTTTTATTCATATCAACCTCAGCTATTTATCAGTCTGTCGTCGTAACCATGCATGCGCAGTTCGGTTTCAATGAGCTGGACAGTTTCACGCACAGTACCGACCACAATCAGCAGACCGGATGAGGAAAGCAGCAGCGTCGCCGAGCTGCCTGCCGGGAGGATTGCTGTGAACAAGTACGGCATCACCGCGACAAAACCGAGGAAGAACGCGCCGGGCAGTGTAATTCTACGCTGCACGCGGGTCAGGTAGTCCTGCGTGGGCTTGCCGCGCACAACACCCGGGATCTGAGCGCCTTGCTTTTTCAGGTTCTCGCCGTAATTTTGCTGAGTGAACATCACGTCCGTATAGAAGAAGGTGAAGAGCACTACCAGCACGAAGAACATTATTGGGTACCAGGCTGCTTCCGCGCCAAATGCGCCGGTCACCCAATTCGCTGACTTGGCAAGCCATGCAGCTTTTGAATTCACAAAGAAAGAAGCCAGAATCGCCGGGAAGGTCAGGAATGACTGAGCAAAAATGATCGGAATCATGCCGGCCATATTCACCATCAGCGGTAAGTTACTGCGCACCGGCATGGACATGCGGCTGCCAATTCTACGCCCAGGAAACATGACCGGAACATTGCGGCGCCCCTGCTGGACGTACACAATCGCAAAGATCGTGACTATCAGGATGAGTACCACAATAAAGATCATCCACCAGGATTCTTTGTTTGTGAGCAGTTGGAGCAAAGATTGCGGTAAACGGGAAACGATACCGCTGAAAATAATCAGTGATAAGCCCTGATTGCGCAGACCAAACTCAGAAATGAGCTGACCAATCCATACGCCAAGCATCGTGCCGGACACCATCGCGAAAATCGCGGTGAGCGTGGGCATGAGCTTTCCGGCAGTAAAGCCCCAATTGGTAATAACTGAGCTGCCAAGCATCTGATTAAAGATGTTAATTTGTCCAAAAGCGGACAGCAGCGCCATCGGGATGGTCAGAATGACAGTCCATTTTTCCATCCAGATGCGGCCTTCACGCGGATCGTCCTGCATTTTCTTTTCCAGCGCGGGGATAATCGGCTGGAGAAGCTGCAAAATAATCTGAGCGGTAATATAAGGATAAACGCCCATCGCCAGGATCGAGAAATTGGAGACCGCGCCGCCGCTCAACATATCCAGCAGGTTAATCAGGTTGCCTTGCGTGCCTTTCAGACTGGTCAGCGCTGCCACCGTAGCCCGGTCAATCCCAGGCACAGGAATATTTGCCGCCAGGCGATAAATCGCCAGCAACAGCAGCGTGATCAACAGTTTGTTGCGAATATCTTCAGATTTCCACAGAAAGCGCCATGACGACCGTTTCATGAGGTTATGCTCCTTTTGGCTTACGCCAACGCGATCGTTTCCACGCTGCCGCCGGCTTTTTCAATCTTCTGGCGGGCGCCATCGGTCACTTTATGAACTTTAATTTTCAGGGCGACATTGACATCGCCGCGGCCCATAATCTTGATGGGTTTTTTCTTATCCTTAAGCACGCCGGCTTCAGCCAGGGTTTCGGGGGTCACTTCCGCGCCGGCCGCGAAGCCGTGCAGAGCGTCCAGATTCACCTCAGCGTAGCGCACGCGGTTTAGCGGGCTGAAGCCCTCACCACGCATGAAAGGCAGCTTGCGGAAAAAGGGCAGGTTACCGCCCTGATGGTACAAGCGCACACCGCCGCCCTGGCGGGAGTTTTGGCCCTTGACACCGCGTCCAGCAGTCTTTCCGGAGCCGCTGCCGTGACCGCGGCCAATGCGCTTGCGCAATTTCTTTGAACCCTCGTTGGGTTTTAAGTCATGTAGTCGCATTACTTCTCCTCATTCACTGTTTCAATCTCAACCAGATGGGAGACCTTAAACAGCATCCCGCGCAGCGCAGGACAATCCTCATGCTCCACAACCTGGTTCACATGGTGGAAACCCAGCGCCTTGAGGGTCGCTTTCTGGCGGATAGGATACCCCGTACCGCTCTTCTTCAGAGTGACTCGCACTCTCGCTTTCTGTTCAGTCTTTTTAGCCATGCTTCCTCCGCTCCCAGAATGGCGTTACATCCGCGACATCCTTGCCGCGTTCGATGGCAACAGTCTGGGGGGACTTTAGCTGCGCGAGCGCGTCGAAAGTAGCCTGAACGATGTTGAGCATATTATTGCTGCCCAGCGATTTGGTCAGGATATCCTTAATGCCAGCGGATTCACAAACAGCGCGCACGCCGCCAGCCGCAATCACGCCGGTACCGGGTGAAGCAGGCTTGAGTAGAACTTTTGCGCCGCTTTGTGATCCAATGACTTCGTGCGCGATAGTGGTGCCCAGCAGGCTCACATCATGCATATTCTGTTTTGCATGGTCCGATGCCTTGCGCATCGCGTCTGGCACGGCGCCAGCTTTGCCGATACCGAGGCCAACTCTACCGTTATTATCACCTACCACAACGGTTACACGGAAGGAGAACCTCCGACCGCCTTTAACAACCTTGGCAACCCGGGCAATATCGATTACGCGTTCGTCGAGTGTTTTTTCTTCGTTTTGATAATCTTCCATCATTTCCTCAGCTTAAAAATCCAGCCCGCCCTTGCGTGCGCCTTCAGCCAGAGCTTTTACGCGGCCGGTATAGAAATAACCACCGCGATCCATCACGACGGATTTAATGCCCTTGTCCAGTGCCCGCTTGGCGATTTCCTCGCCAACCAACCTGGCTTGTTCAAGCTTCGGTTTGCCCTTGACAATATCGCGCATCAGGCTGTCCACTGTCGAAGCGGAGGCCAAGGTTGTGCCGCTGTGATCATCGATCACCTGCACGTAAATTTCATAAATGCTGCGGTACACATTCAGGCGAGGGCGGTCTGGAGTTCCAAAAACCTTCTTGCGAACCCGCACGTGACGGCGTAATCGAGCTGCGTTTCTTGATTTATTTGCCATAGTCTTTACCTCTACTTACCGGTCTTTCCAGCCTTACCAGCCTTCAGTTTCACAACCTCACCCTGGTAGCGAATACCGGTGCCTTTATAATGCTCAGGCGGTCGGATTTCACGCAGGTTCGCGGCAATCTGCCCAACCTGCTGGCGATCACGGCCTTTAACCCTTACCAGGCGAGCTTTAGTCTCCACCTCAAAGGTAATGCCATCCGGCGCGGAGAATTTGACTGGGTGGGAATAGCCCACATTGAGGACAAGGTCCTTCCCATTCAGTTCCGCGCGGTAGCCAACGCCGTTGACTTCCAGGACGCGTTCAAAACCTTGTGATACGCCGTTTACCATGTTGTTAAGCAGCGCGCGCGTGGTGCCGTGCAAAGCGCGTATACGCGGCTGATCGTTAGGTCGTTCAATAATCAAATGGCCATCTTCCAGCTTGATGCCAATCTCGGAGGAGAAATCCTGTTCCATCAGTCCCAGCGGACCTTTGACAGAGACTTTGTTTCCTTCAATTTTGACTTCAACGCCAGCAGGAATGGCAATGGGTAATCTACCGATTCGCGACATTTTTTGCTCCTACCAAATCTTGCAGAGGATCTCGCCGCCGACGCCAACCTTGCGGGCGCGCTGACCGGTCATGATCCCCTTCGGGGTTGACAAGATCGCGATACCGATACCGGAGAGTACCCACGGGATTTCATCCCGGGAGGTGTACACACGGCAGCCGGGAGTGCTTACCCGCTGCAGACCGGTAATAATCGGACGGCGGTGGCGGCGTTCACCGATGTACTTCAGCTTCAGGCGCAAAACCTTGCTGCCCGTGGCTTTTCCATCGACAACTTCATAACTCTCAAGGTAGCCTTCTTCCTGCAGAATGCGGGCGAGTTCAACCTTGATCTTGGAATTCGGCATAACAACCAGGCTCTGACCTGCCATAGCAATATTGCGAATTCTGGTCAACATATCGGCAATTGGATCTGAAATAGTCATATTACTCCCTCCAGGTCAAATTACCAGGATGATTTCGTAACACCAGGGATTTTTCCCTGAAGTGCCAGTTCTCTGAAACAAATTCGGCAAAGACCAAACTTGCGCATATATCCACGCGGTCTCCCACAAACCCGGCAGCGATTTACCACCTGATTGGGGTATTTGCGTCGCATTTCGCGGTACTTCATACACTTTTTAGCCATTAGTTTCCTTTCCTGAAGGGCATACCGAACTTGCTGAGCAGCTGCCGCGCGTGATCGTCATTCTCAGCCGTTGTCACGATGCTCACTTCCATCCCACGGACCTTATCAATCTTGTCATATTGAATCTCAGGGAAGATCAACTGTTCCTGCAGACCCAACGTGTAATTGCCGCGCCCATCAAACGCATCAGCCGAAATGCCGCGGAAGTCGCGGACGCGCGGCAGCGCGATGTTGATAAGCCGGTCCAAAAATGCCCACATCTTTTCGCCGCGCAGGGTGACTTTCACGCCAATTTGGCGCCCTTCGCGCAGCTTGAAGTTGGAAATGGCTTTCTTGGCTGCAATCACAACCGGTTTCTGACCAGTGATAGCTGTCACGTCGGCCACAGCAGCTTCCAGCGCTTTCGGGTTGTCCAGCGCCTCGCCAACGCCGATGTTGACCACCACTTTCACGATCTTGGGCGTCTGCATCACGTTTTTCAGACCCAGTTCTTTGAACAGAGCCGGCGCGAATTCATTCTTGTATTGTTCTTGTAGTCTATTCATCGCTACTCACCTGCGCCTTAGTTGCCGTCGCCGCTTTTATCGGCGGCGGGCTTGCCAGTCGCACGTTTCTTGGCGGCGGGTTTGGTTTCAGTCTTGGCTGCCTTGGCTGTCTTAGCAGGGGCTTTCTTCGCAACAGTCTTGGTGGACTTGCTGGTTTTAGCTGCCTTGCCGCTGGCTTTCTCGGCGCCTTTTTCTACGAGTTCCACATTGGAAATGTGGATCGGAGCCTCAAATTCGCGAATCCCGGAAGGGATGGTCTTGCTGCCGGACTGTGTCTGCTTCTGATGCTTCTTCACCAGATTGACGCCCTGCACAACCACGCGTTCTTCCTTGGGTAAGACACGAATGACCTCGCCCGTCTTTCCTTTGTCATTTTCATCACCGCGGGTGACCTTGACCTGGTCGCCTTTTCGTATTTTCATTTTCATTTAAACACTCCTACTCAATGGCTACAGCACTTCCGGAGCCAATGAAACTATTTTCATAAAGCCTTTTTCACGCAGTTCGCGTGCGACCGGGCCGAAAATACGGGTTCCGCGCGGATTGACTCCATCGCTATCCAGAATTACCGCGGCATTGTCATCAAAACAGATGCTTGATCCATCCGGTCGGCGGTATTCTTTGCTTACGCGGACAATCACGGCTTTGACAATTTCACTCTTCTTAACCGACGACTGCGGAGAAGCGCTCTTTACAGTGCCAACGACGGTATCGCCAACATAGGCATAGCGCCGGTGGGTTCCGCCAACAACCTGGATGACCAACAGTGTCTTAGCGCCGGTGTTATCTGCAATATTTAACCGAGCCTCTTGCTGAATCATGCCGCATCCCCTCCGGAGATACCATCAAGCTCGCCCGCTTCGCGGATTTCGACTTTGATGATCTTCTCAACAGTCCAGTGCTTGGTAGCAGAAAGAGGAGCGCATTCAACAATGGTGACCTTATCGCCAACTCGGCAGTTCAACTCATCATGCGCTTTGTAAATCTTGCTTCCGCGCACCACTTTGTGGTAGAGCGGATGCTGATACGTGCGGGAAACTTCCACGCTGACGGTCTTGGCGGTTTTGGCGCTGGTGACCGTACCGTTTAGACGGCGACGTTTGTTCATCTTAACCTTCCTTCCCTTCACGTTCTCGCTGCGCAAGGATAGTTTCAAAACGCGCGATCTGACGGCGGGTAATCTTAAAACGGCTGGTATCGGTCAGCTGACCGGTCACCATCTGGAACCGCATATTCATCAGTTCCTGCCGGGAATCCATCAACTTGTTCTTAATTTCTTCCGTAGAAAGTTCTCTTAATTCTTTGTTGTTCATGAACCTTCTCCTACCAATTCTTTCGAAATGACCTTGGTGCGGAAACCAAGCTTATAGCGCGCGCGCAGCAAAGCTTTTAACGCGGATTCTTCATCCGTGCCGCCAACCTCGAACAGAATTCTGCCCGGTCGGATGACTGCCACCCAATGGTCCACAGAGCCCTTGCCTTTACCCATGCGGGTTTCGGCGGCGCGCTTGGTATAGGGTTTGTCCGGGAATACGCGGATCCAAACCTTGCCGCGGCGCTTAAGCTCGTGCACGATAGCCCGGCGGGCTGCTTCAATCTGGCGTGCGGTCAGGTAACCGCATTCCAGCGACTTCAATCCATAATCTCCGAAGCTGACATCCACGCCGCGCTGGGCTTTGCCCTTCATGCGGCCGCGCATTTGCTTACGGTACTTTACTCTCTTTGGCATCAACATAGTCTACTACCTCACAATTACCTAATAATTACTCGCTGATATAGACGCCTTCGGTGGCTTCAACCATCTCTTCAGCCATACCCATGACGATGCCACGATAGATCCAGACCTTGATACCGATCTGACCGTAGGTGGTGGAAGCCTCGGCGCGGGCAAAATCAATGTCCGCGCGCAGGGTCTGCAGCGGAACACGGCCTTCGCGCAAGGTAACCCGCCGCGCCATTTCCGCGCCAGAAAGACGCCCGGAAACGGAGACTTTGATTCCACCGGCGCCCTGGCGTAATGCCTGTTGAATGGCGCGTTTCATCGCTCTGCGGTAACTGATACGGCGTTCCAACTGACCGGCAATGTTCTGGGCAACCAGATACGCGTCGGTATCGGGGTTCTTGATTTCTTTAACGTCCAGGTCCACCTTCTTACCAGTCAGGGCTTCCAGTTCCTGCCGTAGAATTTTGACGCTCTCACCCTTCTTACCGATGAGAACACCAGGTTTGGCGGTATGCAAAGACACCTTTACCTTACCGGGATAGCGTTCAATTTCCACGCCGGAAACGCCCGCGCGTTCAGCGCTTTTCAGCACCAATTCGCGGATGCGCAGGTCCTGATGCAGCTGCTCTGTGTAATCGCTGCCTTCAGCATACCAGCGGCCTAACCAGGGTTTGTTGATGCCCAGGCGAAAACCAATTGGATGTACTTTACGACCCATAATTTCTCCTTAACTCTCTCTCCGGTCCTACTCGATCTCACGCAGAACCACGGTAACGTGGGAACTGCGGCGCAGTTGGGGCTTGAAACGACCGCGAGCGCCAAAAGATCTCCATTTACGGGTAGGAGCTTCATCTGCGAAAATCTTGTAGACTATCAGGTCATCCCGGCTCACGCCAAAGTTCTCTTCCGCATTAGAAATCGCGGAGTAAAGCAGTTTGCGAACAGGTTCGGCTGCTTTATTTGGCGTCAGGCTCAAAATGCCCAGGGCGTCGACAGCTTTTTTCCCGCGAACCAGATCCACTACCAGACGAGCTTTCTGGGCGGAAGTTGAGAGATTGGATAAGCTTGCTTTTATTTCCTGTGCCATCCCTGCCTCACTTCGCAGACTTTTCCTGAACATGCCCACGGAACCAGCGGGTCGGGGCAAATTCACCAAGGCGGTGGCCCACCATGTTATCAGTCACATAGATCGGTACATGACGGTGACCGTCGTGCACGGCGATGGTGTGACCGACCATCTGGGGGAAGATGGTGCTGGCGCGGCTCCAGGTACGAATAACCTTTTTGTCGCCTTTAGCGTTCATCTCTTCAATTCGCTTCAAAAGTTTCGGGTCAATGAATGGCCCTTTTTTCAATGATCGAGACATCTTATCGTCCTTTTCTGCTTCTCATCCACCACTAGCGGCGCTTGGCCTTGGAGCGGTGCCGAATGATCATTTGTTCTGTCCGTTTGTTCGTGCGGGTCTTGTAACCCAGAGCAGGTTTACCCCACGGGGTCTTAGGACCGGGCATACCAATCGAGGAGCGCCCTTCACCACCACCGTGCGGATGGTCCCTGGGGGACATCGCGGAACCGCGGACTTCCGGACGCAAGCCCATGTGGCGGGCGCGGCCGGCCTTGCCAAGCTTCACATTACTGTGATCTACATTACCAACCTGGCCGATGGAGGCGCTGCATTCCTGCAGAACTAAGCGCACTTCGCCGGAGGGCATACGCACCTGCGCGTATTTGCCTTCCTTCGCCAGCAGCTGGGCGGAAGTGCCCGCTGAGCGGCCGATTTGAGCGCCCTTACCAGGCTGCAGCTCAATCGCGTGGATGGTGGTACCGACCGGAATATTCGCCAGAGGCAAATTATTTCCAGGTTTAATTTCAGCCTGCGCGCCAGAAACAAGCGTATCGCCAACCTTCACGCCCAAGGGGGCCAGAATGTAGCGTTTCTCGCCATCAGCGTAGACCAACAGCGCCAGGCGGGCAGTGCGGTTGGGATCATACTCAATCGCGCTCACCTTGGCGGGAATGCCGGACTTGTTACGCAAAAAGTCTACCATGCGCAGCTGCCGTTTGGAACCGCCGCCGCGATGGCGAACAGTAATACGACCCAGCGAGTTGCGTCCGGCTTTCTTCTTGCCAGACACGATCAGACTGCGTTCCGGGCGGTCCTTCGTAATCTCTTCGAAGGTGTAGCCGGTGCGGTGGCGCTGACCAGGGGTCTTTGGTTTATAAATCTTTACGGCCATTATTCCACCCCTTCAAATACAGGAATGCTGTCTTCCGCGGCCAAAGTCACGATAGCTTTCTTGTAACCGCCGGTGCGCAGCGCCAGACGGCGGGTGCGCGAGTTGCGGTGGGACTTGGCAGGGAGATTGATAATGTTGACGCGCAGGACGGTCACATCAAACGCGGTTTCCACGGCGGTTTTCACCGTCTCGCGGGTAGCGTCTTTGGCGACTTCAAACACGTATTGGTGCAGCTTGCTAGCCTGGTAATGCGATTTTTCTGTCACCACAGGGCGCCGCAGGATATCAAAAACTGAGTTGCTCATTCTGCTTCACCTTCCTATCCCAAGTAACTCTTAATCACATCAAGTGAAGCGAGCGGGATAATTACTTTTTCATACTGGAGCAAATCGCGGACGTTCAGGTAATTCGCAAGCAGCAGCTTGGATTCCGTCAGGTTGCGTCCGGATTTGATGACGTTCGTGTAAGTTTCGCTTTTATCGGGCACCAACACAAGCGTGCGCGCGTTGCCAGCCAGGGCTTCAATGGCCTTGGAGAACAAGCTGGCTTTCGGCTCAGCTAATGCGAGGTCGCTCACCAGCACCAGGCCGTTTTCACTGGCTTTGACGCTCAGCGCAGAGCGCAGCGCGGCGCGGCGCATCTTCTTGGGCATGAGCTGGCTGTAATCGCGCGGTTTTGGCGTATGGATGCGGCCGCCTCCAACCCATTGGGCGGAGATGGTGCTGCCCTGGCGGGCGCGGCCGGTTCCTTTTTGGCGCCAGGGCTTGGCGCCTCCGCCTCTAACTTCACCGCGGCGTTTGGTGCTGTGCGTGCCCAGGCGGGCATTGGCCATCTGGCGCAGGTAAGCCTGGTTCATCAAATCCACGTTTACTTTTGCCGCGAAAATTTCATCGGGCAATTCAACAGTGCTGGATTTTTCTCCTTGTAAGTTAAAAACATCTGCTTTCATGATAACTTTCTCCATTTATCACAAGCCGGCTACTGCTTGCGAGCCTCTTTGATGATTACGGTTCCACCTTTGGGACCCGGAACAGAGCCGTGCACTGCGATCAAATTGCGCTCGGGGTCAACCAGCGCCACAAGCACATTTGAGGAAGTGACCTGAACATTGCCCATGTGGCCAGGACCGCGCTTGCCTTTGAAGACGCGCCCGGGGGTTGTCGTCGAACCGGAGGAGCCTGGCGCGCGCAAGCGGTCTGATTGACCGTGTGTGCGGGGACCACCAGCAAAACCATGGCGCTTTACGACGCCGGCAAAGCCTTTGCCTTTGCTGATGCCGATGACATCCACGTGTTCGCCTTCAGCGAATACTGAGGCATCCAGTTTGTCGCCCGCGCTGATGCCGTCCAATTGCTTGGTGCGAAATTCGCGCATAACGCGAACCGGAGGCAGATTGTTGGTTTTCAGGTGCCCAAGGTGCGCCTTCGTCAGACGCTTGGGTTTGGCCTCGCCAAAAGCCAGCTGTACAGCATTGTATCCGTCAGTTTCCGCGGACTTGACCTGGGAAACAAAACAAGGCCCAGCTTCGAGTAGCGTTACCGGCACCGCGGCGCCTTTCGCATCGAAGATCTGGGTCATACCGATCTTTCTTCCAATAAGCCCTTTAAACATTCTATTCTCCTGTTAGTATTCTTTCTTTGCGAGACTGTCAGCATGGGCTAGCTGCATCATCTCCGCGCAATTCAGTCAATGGACCCTGTGTAGCTGTTCTGCCCACGCGGGTGCGCATTCTTAAATTGCCTATTAAGGTCGCCATAAGGGCAACCTTATATTTTTACCACAACCCTGCATTCCTTGCAAGGGCTGAAGCGGTGTTCTTTTGTAACGATTCCCGAGGCGCGCGCAAATGGCGCCCTTGGCAACCTTAAATCTTGATCTCGATATCCACACCCGCGGGCAGGTTCAGCCGCATCAGCATGTCAATGGTCTTGGAATCGGGTTCCAGGACATCAATCAGGCGGTTGTGCGTCCGAATCTCAAAATGCTCGTGGGAGTCTTTATCAATGAACGTGGAACGGCGCACAGTATAGCGTTCGAGTTTTGTCGGCAGCGGGATCGGGCCAAGAACCTTTGCGCCGCTGCGTTCCGCCGTCTCCACAATCCGTTTAGCAGATTGATCGAGAATGCGGTGGTCGTATGCTTTCAAACGAATTCGAATTTTTTGTTTTGCCATAATCTTCCTAATCAATTCTTAGTGTATTACTTCAATTTACAACCCGCGCCTATGCGCCGGCATCGATCTTAATGTTGGTGCTTGCGCCTGATTTTAGACCAGCCCCAGGATTTTCTTGCGCGTGCTTTCAGAGACCTGGGCGTAGTGCTTGAACTCCATCGTGAAGACCCCGCGCCCTTGCGTAGCGGAGCGCAGCTCCGTGGCGTACCCGAACATTTCCGAGAGCGGTATTTCCGCGTGGATCATTTGGGCGTTGCCAAACTGGGACTCCATCCCGAGCACGTTCCCCACCCGCGCGTTCACCTGACCGATAACATCGCCGGTGTACTCTTCGGGAACCGTGATTTCCACTTTCATGATGGGCTCCAGCAGCACGGGGGCCGCTTTTTCGGCGGCTTCGCGGAAGGCGAAAATGGCTGCCATACGGAAGGCCATCTCGCTTGAGTCTACCTCGTGAAAAGAACCGTCCGTCAGTGACACCTTGAAATCGGTCATCGGGAAACCCGCCAGCGGGCCGCTTTCCGCGGCTTCGTTGATACCCTTTTCAATCGCGGGGATGTATTCCTTGGGAATAGTGCCGCCGCGGATAAGGTTCTCGAAGACAACCCCGCTGCCGTTTTCCAGCGGTTCCATATTGATAACCACGTGACCATACTGGCCGTGGCCGCCGGTTTGCTTGGTGTACTTGTAATTGACGTTCATCACCGGGCGGGTGATGGCTTCGCGGTATGCCACTTTAGGTTTTCCGACGTTCGCCTGCACCTTAAACTCCCGCAGCAAACGGTCCACCAGCACGTCGAGATGAAGCTCTCCCATGCCGGAAATGACGGTTTGACCGGTGTTTTCGTCCTGACGAATCTTAAAAGTTGGGTCCTCTTCCGCCAGCTTCACCAGCGAATCGGACATCTTTTCCTGGTCTGCTTTGGTTTTGGGTTCAATCGCCACGGAAATCACCGGGTCGGGGAAGCTGATGCTTTCCAATACCACCGGCGCGGAGGAGTCGCTGAGCGTGTCCCCGGTGAAACTGAACTTTAACCCCAGGATAGCGCCAATGTCGCCAGCTTCCAGCTCTTCAATGTCTTCCCGGCGGTCCGCGTACATGCGCAGCAGCCGGCCAATGCGTTCTTTTTTACCTTTGGAGGAGTTGTAGACCGCCTCGCCCTGCTTTACCTTGCCGGAATAAACCCGGATGTACGCCAGGCGCCCCATGTATGGGTCGGTCACAATTTTAAAGACCAGCGCGGAAAGCGGTTCGCTCGGGTCCGGGTTGCGCAGTACTTCGCTGTCGTCGCGCAGGAGCGTAGCTTTTACGGGCGGCACATCCAGCGGTGAAGGCAGGTAGTCCACCACAGCATCCAACAAGGGCTGCACGCCTTTGTTGCGCAGGCTTGTCCCGCAAAAAACAGGGGTCACGCGCGCGTCGAGCACACCCTTGCGCAGGGCTGCTTTTAGCTCGGCGATGCTGATAGTCTCGCCTTCCAGGAACTTCTCAATTAAAGCGTCGTCCAACTCAGCAATCTTTTCGACGAGTTGGGCGCGTTTGCGAGCAGCTTTTTCGCGGTATTCTTCCGGGATCGGCTCCACGCGCGGATCTTTTCCGCCGTCGTCGTCAAAGTAGACGGCTTCTTCTTCCAGCAAATTAATCACACCGGAAAAAGCGGACTCCTCGCCAATCGGAATCTGCATCGCGAGCGTATTCGCGCCAAGCCGGCGCTTGATGCTATCAATGGTGCGCGAATACGACGCGCCCATGCGGTCCATCTTGTTGGCGAAACAAATCCGGGGAACCTGGTAGCGGTCCGCCTGACGCCAGACGGTCTCGCTTTGGGGTTCCACGCCTTGCACGGCATCAAAAACAACCACGCCGCCGTCAAGGACGCGCAAAGAGCGCTGGACTTCGGCGGTGAAATCGATGTGCCCGGGCGTATCAATAAGATTAATGCGGTGGCCCTTCCACTCCGCGGTGACCGCGGCGGACACAATCGTGATGCCGCGTTCGCGTTCCTGAGCCATCCAGTCGGTGACAGTGGTGCCGTCATCCACGTTGCCCAGGCGGTAGGTCTTGCCGGTATAGTAAAGAATCCGCTCGGTAGTCGTTGTTTTACCAGCGTCAATATGGGCAATGACGCCAATATTACGATACTTCTCGAGCGGAAAATCTTTCATCAATAAACCTTAATTATCGCTATCCGCCAGATTACATGCGGAAGTGAGAGAACGCGCGGTTGGCTTCTGCCATCTTGTGCGTTTCTTCTTTGCGGCGGATCGATGCACCCTGATTTTCGGCGGCATCCATCAGTTCACCGGCAAGTTTCTCGGAGTAAGATTTTCCGGAACGCGCGCGGGAAGCGCTGATGATCCAACGCATCGCCAGGGTCACACGGCGATCAGGAGCAACCTCCATAGGCACCTGGTAGGTAGCTCCGCCAACACGGCGGGGGCGGACTTCCATGACCGGGCTGACGTTTTTGAGCGCTTGCTCAAAAACTTCCACGCCGTCTTTGCCAGTTTTCGCCGCGATCAGATCGATGGCGTCGTAAACAAGGCTGGTCACGGTGCTTTTCTTGCCGTTTAACATAATGCGGTTAATCATCATCTGGATCCGCGTATTGTTGTAACGCACATCCGGCAGGACTTCCCGTTTTTCTGGTTTAATTCTTCTTGACATTATTGCTCCTCATCAAATACAGGCAAAATAGCCGCGTTCATCACCTGAGCGCGCCTGGCTTTGCCCTACAGCATCCGGGTTACTTGCCGCGTTTGGCGCCGTACTTTGAGCGGGCGCGTTTGCGGTCTGCCACACCAGTCGTATCCAAAGTGCCGCGCACAATGTGATAGCGCACGCCAGGCAGATCCTTCACCCTGCCGCCGCGTACGAGCACAACGGAGTGCTCCTGCAGCTGGTGGCCTTCGCCGGGAATGTAAGCGGTAACTTCCATTCCGTTGGAAAGACGCACACGGGCGATTTTTCGCAGGGCGGAGTTTGGCTTCTTGGGGGTCATTGTACGCACGATCGTGCATACGCCGCGTTTCTGCGGGGCACCCTTGGGTTGGCGAGTCCGACGCTGCTTTTCTGAGTTAAGCGTGTACTGCAAGGCAGGGCTTTTGCTCTTCTGGTGTTTGGTCTTGCGACCGTTGCGAACTAATTGATTAATTGTTGGCACTTTGCCTCCGTCTAAAATAATAAAACAAGCAATTATTCATCAATCAAGGCCATCAAAACTTCGGATGGCCTCCTCGTCTGATACTCGTCGCCAGGCACAGCAAGACGCTCGCTTCCTGGCGAAGTGAGGGGTGATTCTATCACGCCCCTGAACGCGAGTCAAGCAGCCCGGTCGGAAGAGAGCCGGAACGGCGCTCGCTGTCTTTGCCGTAGGTGACAATTTCGCCGTCTTCCATGATCGATTCTACCGCCAGACCCAGGCTCTGCAGCTCTTTCACCAGCACCTTAAAGGCCGCGGGAGTGCCCGGAGCTTCAATCGGCTGGTTGGTTACAATCGCCTGATAGGTATTTTCCCGACCGACGACATCGTCCGATTTTACCGTCAGCATTTCCTGTAGGGTGTGCGCCGCGCCGTAGGCTTCCAGCGCCCACACTTCCATCTCACCAAAGCGCTGACCGCCAAACTGCGCCTTACCGCCCAGCGGCTGTTGGGTCACCAGGCTGTATGGACCAATCGCGCGGGCGTGCACTTTATCTTCAACCAGATGGTGCAGCTTCATGAAGGTCATATACCCGACTGTCACGGGTTGATCGTAGCGGTCGCCAGTCTTGCCATCGCGCAGCACCTGCTTGCCGATAATCGGCATTGGGTCGCCAGTTTCCAGCATTATCTGCTGGCCGACTTTGCGCAGATCTTCTATGCTCAAGTTCTGGTCCAACTCACGTCCAAAAGACTTAGCCCACAAATTCAGGCAGGCGCGCACAGCGCGTTCGTCCCGGACATTGCGTTCGCTGACCGGGATCTTATCCTCGGGGAAAGCGGTAATTCCTGCAGGATCGTAACCCTCAGCTTTTAGCCACTCGACCATCGCCGTACGGCGGGCGAGCAGCTGGTTTGTCATCAATTCCTGCACGTCGATCCCACTGCTTGCCAGTGCATTTGCCAGGTAAATCAGGCGGGCTTCCTCATCGTCCTTAATATCCTCAGCGGTATATGCTTTGACGCTGTCAAGCCACTCCCAGGCTTTCTCACCGGTCACGCGCCAGGCTTCGTTAATCATCCACGCGCGCGCCAGTTCGGCTTCTATTTCCTCCTCGGTCGCGCCGTCAAAAACCGGCGTAATGGCACGGAAGCCAAGGCTTTTGGCTGCCCAACCCAAATGGGTCTCGAGCACCTGACCAATGTTCATACGACCGGGAATACCCAACGGATTCAAGATAATATCAACCGGGCGACCGTCTTCCAGAAATGGCATATCCTCAACCGGAACAACCATCGAGACAACGCCCTTATTTCCATGGCGCCCCGCCATCTTGTCGCCAGCCATGACCTTACGGCGCTGGGCAACCGAGACGCGCACCATTTTATCAACACCGGCAGAAAGGTCCGCGTTTTCTTCGCGTGTGAACACTTTGACATCCACCACAATACCGCGCTCACCGTGCGGCATCTTGAGGGAAGTGTCTTTCACATCGCGGGACTTCTCGCCGAAGATGGCGCGCAGCAAACGCTCTTCCGGGGTCAGTTCTTTCTCACCCTTGGGGGTGATCTTACCAACCAGAATACTTTCCGGTCCGACTTCGGCGCCTATGCGGATAATGCCGTTCTCATCGAGGTTGCGGACAGCTTCATCACCAACATTTGGGATTTCCCGGGTGATTTCTTCGGGGCCCAGTTTGGTATCGCGTGCTTCAACTTCGTACTTCTCAATGTGCACGCTGGTGTAGCGGTCTTCTTGTACCAGGCGTTCAGAAATGAGGATCGCGTCCTCAAAGTTGTAACCTTCCCAGGCCACAAAAGCCGCCAAAACATTCTGACCCAGAGCCAGTTTGCCGTCTTCCGTGGAGGAGGAATCAACGATCACGTCGCCCTTGTGCACAATTTGTCCCTTGCTGACTGCCGGGCGCTGGTCGATGCACGTGGATTGGTTGGAGCGCTGGTACTTGCGCAGGTTGTGTTCGCGAATGCTGTTGTCATTCTGACGGATCACCAGCTTGTCGCCGGTGACTTTGATAACTTCACCGTCTTCTTCAGCAATGACCACCTGTCCGGAGTCAGCTACTGCGGCGCCTTCCATGCCCGTGGAAACAATCGGGACTTCCGGGCGCAGCAGTGGTACAGCCTGAGTCTGCATGTTCGAGCCCATCAGGGCGCGGTTGGCATCATCGTGCTCCAGGAAAGGAATGAGCGCGGCGCTGATACCCACCACCTGGTTCGGAGCCACATCCATATAATCAATGAACTCATAGTCATAAATCGCGAAGGTGGAGTGGAAGCGGCAGGAGTTGCGGTGCAGGAACTCATTGAATTCGTTTAGCGGCGCGTTAGCCTGCGCGATAGTGTACTTATCCTCCGCGTCAGCGGATAGATAAACGTATTCATCCGTGACGAACGGGCGCACCCATACCTGCTTCAGCCCGAGCGTGCTGATTTTCGCTGCCATTTCAGGCGTCACGCGCGTTTCAGCCTTGTAGATCACCTCGTTTGTGGCCGGGTCTACAATGTCTTTGCGGAGCAGATGGTTCACCAGGTTGGGATCTGACCCATCCAGGTAGTGGCGCACCTTGCGGTACGGCGTCTCAATGAAACCGAACTCATTCACGGTGGCATACGCTGCCAGACGTCCGATCAGGCCAATGTTCGGGCCTTCAGGAGTTTCAATCGGGCAGATGCGTCCGTAGTGGGAGAAGTGCACATCGCGCACATCAAAACCAGCGCGTTCGCGGCGCAGACCGCCAGGACCAAGCGCGGAGACGGTGCGCTTGTGGCGCAGTTCGCTCAGCGGATTGGTTTCTTCCATGAATTGCGAAAGCTGGCTGGAGCCGAAGAATTCGCGCAGGGAAGCTACCAACGGGCGGATGTTCACCAGGCTGACAGGCGAAACACTGCCGCCCTGGTCGCGGATAGACATGCGCTCTTTGATGACGCGCTCCATGCGGCGCAGGCCCACGCGCAGCTTGTTTTGAATCAGTTCGCCCACAGTTTTCACGCGGCGGTTGCCCAGATGGTCAATATCATCCGCGTGCGCAGTCCCGTTATTGATCTTTATCATGTGGCGGAGAAGGCGGACGATGTCGTACTTTGTTATCATCCGGTGGGAAACCGGGATGTCATCCACAAGATCCAGCTTTTGGTTTAATTTATAGCGCCCGACGCGTTCCAGATCATAATGGCGCGGGTCAAAAAGCTGTTCAATCAGATGGTTGCGGGCATTATCAATCGTGGGCGGCTCGCCGGGGCGCAGCTTCTTAAACAGCTCGATCAGCGCGGCTTCGGCAATGCTCAGGCCGCTGTTGAGGTCGTAGGCGGGTTCTTCATCAAAAGCGGTTTCAATGAAGTGATGGTCAGGATTGTTATCCACATCCTTAAATAGTTCCATAATCTCTTCATTGGTACCAGTCTTCAGCGGGGAATCGGGCATACCGTCATCCACAGCCGCTAACGCGCGCAGGAATACCGTGATCGGCACTGTGCGTTTGCGGTTGAATTTCAGGAACATGCTGTCATTCTTGCGGGTCTCAAATTCCATCCACGCGCCGCGGTCTGGAATTAACTTGGCGGTTGCCAGTTGGCGGGCGGTAGCGCGGTCAATCTCAGCCTCAAAATACACGCCAGGGGATCGGATCAATTGGGAGACCACCACGCGTTCAGTGCCGTTGATGATGAAAGTTCCCTTGGGTGTCATTTCCGGAAAGTCGCCCAGGAAAATGTCTTGTTTGACTTTATCGCTGATATCGTTTCCTTCCAACAAAACGGAAACATACAGCGGGGAGGCATAGGTAAGATCGCGTTCAAGGCACTCTTCCATAGTGTTTTTTGGCGCGTCAAACCAGAACTTCAGACCAAACTCACGCGAAATCGGCGTATCGCTGGGGAAATGCAGACGGAGATCGTTACCGTAGGAAACAATAGGGGAAATTTCGTTAAACAGGCTCTTCAGACCCTCATCCTTGAGCCGCTGGAAAGAATCCAACTGGACCTGGATGAGTTGTGGCAGCTCTAACCCGACCGGGATGCGAGCGTACGTTTTTGGAGGCATCAAATCAGTCATTCACTTCTCCTAAACATTAAATGCGTGGGCACACAAAGGCAACCACGCGGGAAATAAAACACAGCGCAATTTTTCAGTATATTGCAAGTTATCTCTTGAGTCAATAGCGATTGAATCAATTGTTTCAAGAAACTGTGAGTTTACCACAAGCTTTCGTAGTCTGCAAGGTGGAGCCTGCGCTTACACCCCCCCGAATCGAACCGGGAGAAAGGATGCAAAGTAAATAAAGGGCGTTTTGGTTGCGAGGGTTAGCAAAAGAGCTATAATTATTTTTGTTAATAGGTTAATATTAATATTTCCAATAACGGAACTTTTATGTATGTAATTCAAGTTCGATCTTGTTGATTTTTTGTAATAATTGCACCATATCAGGAATCCAAATAATTAATAGTTGACCACCTAAATCAAGGAAACCTATGTCTCCATCACTCAAAGAAACCCAAACAGTAAGTGAAATAGCCGAAATCCTGTATAGGTTTTTGCCTGGAAAACCGCATCCATACGCCGCTGCTGATATATCTTTTCCTGGTGTAGCTAATAAACTCGGGTTATCAAAATTTTGGATGAGTGGAAGTAAAAAGCCATCTATTATTCAGCTATTGCAGGCAACTCTTGAGTATCGCAGAGACAAATTCTGCGATTTGATTGTGGAAATCATCAGAACTGGAATGGCCTATCTCAGCAATAAAGGTGAACCCGTAACGCGAGATGAAATCATCAAATTGAACAATTTAATCGCGCAAGTTAATTTTAAAATTCCAGAACTATGGGATCCCGCTTTGCTCGATTCCTTGCCATCTTCACAGCCTGCTGCGAAGGTAGTATCCAAGGTAACAAATCAAGATAAAATCGAGAAACTAAAAAATCAGTTGATTGAATTAACGAATCTAAAACCCCAAGAACGAGGTTTCGCTTTTGAAAAAATCCTAATTGACTTGTTTGAGACTTACAATTTGGACCCGCGTAGTTCATTCAAATTAGTTGGGGAACAAATTGATGGCAGTTTTCAATTAGGTACAGATGTGTACTTGGTTGAAGCAAAGTGGCGCGAAAAACAGACAGACCAAAGCGATTTATTGATTTTCCGCGAAAAGGTGGAAAGTAAATCAACTTGGGGACGCGGTTTATTCATAAGTTACAACGGTTTTACACGGGACGGTTTATCCGCATTTGCTAGGGGGCGTTCTACAAATATAATTGGAATGGACAGCCAAGATATATTTCATATTTTGAACGGTGAAATGTCTTTGATTGAAGCAATAAACAAAAAAGTACGTCACACGGCAGAAACTGGCGAATTCTTTGTATCGGTTTACACATTAAGTCACGGTGGCTAACACCGCGTGCACCGGACAAGTGCGTGGCTTTGCTCACACTTTCTCTGATCGCGCCGGTGTTTATTATCCCCGAAGCGAAGCGGAGTGGGACCCCACCGTGCGCGGCATTTGACCGAAGGTCTCCCTCTTTCCACGCCTCTGCACTCACCACCCTTGCCTACCATGAACCGGATAGGTCGTCTGCTGCCCGAGCGCACAACCTGAACCTAAGTCACCGATCGCGCCAGACTTGTGTAGCACCCTAACGAAGTACCCTTGCCAGAACATTTGATCACTTGGTTGCTGGCTGGGCGGGCAGGCTTCGCGGTTAGGGGGCCGGCGAGATCGGAGGCGATCCCTGTGCTTTCGAATCGAACCGGGAGCAAAGATGGATAGTTGCATTTGTGGATTCGCGTATTCTATTGTATAATGCAATCTTGCGTAATTCACGCAATATTTTTTGCCGGAAACGGAGGTGATAGCCAATGGCAAGTGTAACTTTGAGATCCAATGAATCGCAGGATTCATTGTTGAAGCGCTTTCGTAAGAAGGTCGTGAAGAGCGGTGTGCTCAGCACCGTGCGCCGCAAACGCTGGTTCATCTCCAAAAGTGAACAGCGGCGTATGGACAAGAAAAAGGCTATTCGTCGCTCCTACCGGAAAACGTACGAAGCGTAGCCAACGTTAGAAAGAGGTTTTATGGCAAAAGAAGAAGAGAAGATTACCGTCGACGGAACAATTATTGAAGCCCTGCCGGGCACTCAGTTCCGGGTGCGCCTGGATAATGGTCACGAAGTCATGGCCTACCTGTCCGGTCGCATGCGCCGATATTATATCCGGATTCTGCTGGGTGACTCCGTGCGGGTGGAGATGTCTCCATACGACCTTGAGCGCGGACGCATTGTTTACCGCCAGCGCCGCCCGGGATCTTCTGACCCGCAAGAATTCTAAACTTGCCCCCAAAACAGCCCCCTGAAAAGTATCGGGGGCTGTTTTTTTCTCGCGCTCCCTGTCCGCCCCTCACTGTATGCCGTCTATCGAAGCTCCTGGCACTTACTTCCACATCCGCCGTCTGAATCCCAACCGGGACCTCAGTGCCGTAGCGGACCTGGTGGAAGACGCATTTGAATTAAAGGACGACCCGGAAGGCGCCTGGATTCTGCGCCAGATGCGCGCCTTTGCCCGGCGCGCCCAAAGTTTTCCCGATGTTTTCAGCCCGCCAGGCGCCCCCGACGGCTTTGTGTGGGAAGAAGACGGCAAAATCGTCGGTAATATCAGCGTAGTGAAATATTCCCAGGCAGACGGGCGCAAAGTTCTGATTGCCAACGTGGCCGTGGCGCAGGATTATCGCCGCAGAGGAATCGCCAGCGCGCTTACCCGCCACGCGCTGCGTTTTATCGGGCAGCAGCCGCGCAGTGAGGTCTGGCTGCAAGTCCGCTCGGAGAATCAGGCCGCGATCCACATGTACATGCACTTGGGATTTCAATTTATCTACGCGCTCTCCCAATGGCGCTGGTCGCCGATGCGCTTGCTTCCCACGGCTGCCCGTACCGGCTTCCCGAAGGAACTGCGGGTCGGCGGGCGCAAAACCGGGGATTGGAACCTCCAGAAGCGCTGGCTGGACCTGAACTACCCTGCCCAAACCCGCTGGTACCAAAACACAAGGCTGGATTGGTTTTCCCCCTGGAGCTTCCTGACGCCCTCCGCATGGCAGAGCCTGCCTTCCCTCAGGCACTTTGCTCTGCGCGAGGGTAAGCAGCTGCACGGAGTGCTAACCAGGCAAAAAACCAGGCTCTCGTCAGACCAGCTTTGGCTGGCGCTGCCATCGGTCCCGGAGGAGGATATGCACGCGGATATGCTTCTCAACGCTCTGCTGGAAAATGAGGAGCCGGTCCGTCCATTGTTGTTAGAGTACCCGCGCGGGCGGGCACAGCTTGGCATTCAAAGCGCAGGATTCACGCTGGCGCGAAACCTGGATTGGATGAAATTGAAAAAATCCTGATAGCCCCCGCAAAGCAAGAAGAAGGGCTGCCCTGCAGAGGGCAGCCCTTTCAGCTTTTTAGAGTTCCTCGTCCACGATAGTTTCGATGAGGTCAAGGAATTCCTGCCATTCCTCTTTGAAGAAGTGCAAGGTCACATTGTTGAGCTCAAGGTGATACGTGGATTCGTTATCCGGTTCATCCGCGCGCCAGGCAAGGTAATTCTCGGTTTCAGCAATGGTAGTGGTAACAGGTTCTTTCTCGTTGTCCATGTTTAGCTCCTTTTGATTTCTAGTCCTCATTATCTCATTAAGCGCTGCCTTGATGCAAGTTAACGGGCTGTTCGCGTATTACGGATGTTGAACTGGTCCGCCTGAAGAGCCCGCGCCCTGTTTGAACACTTTCCGCCAGCCTTCTGCGACTTTTACGCGCGCCTGCTTGGACCACAAGGGGAGTTTCTTTTTCAGGTAGCGGAAAAAGCGCGTAAGCGCCAGCTCTTTCCGCTGGCTGCTGTACGAAATTCCTTCCCATGGGTCCTGATCCGTGAGTTTGTGAAACACATAATGGGTCACAAGCTTAACCGTGGCAAAGACCGGCGCGGCCAGGATGATGCCGATAATGCCGATCAGCTGCGAGCCGATTAGCGCGGAAATCAGCACCGCAGCAGGATGCACTTTGAGGGCATTGCCCATCACTTTGGGGGTCATTACATTGTCCAGGATGTTGTCTACGACCAACGCCACCCCCACCACTATCGCGGTATACACCAGCGGCAGCGCACCAAAAGGCGTCGGGCGGGTGATCAGCGCCACGATGGCAAAGGTCAGCCAGCTGACCCAGGCGCCCACGTACGGGATGAAGCGCCCCAAACCCGCGATGAGCGCCAGACCCAGCGAGTAGGGCATCTGCAGCCCGCTCAACAGGATCGAGTAAATGAAAATAGCGGTGCCGACCACCAGAAATTCGCCGCGGATAAAAGCATTCCAGATGTTGTTAATCTCTTTGCCCATCTGCTGAACGTCATTTTCATATCCGGGCAGGTTGAAGCTGATTTTCTGTCCCTTGACACTGTCGGTCTCGGAGGTGAAGAAGTACGAAATCAGGTACATCATGAACAGGCGGAAAATCAGGTTCGCGCCGCCGGAGAGCGCCTTGCCCACCAGGCTGCCCGCCTGTCCCAGGATGGGCTGCACCTGTTCCACCAGCAAGTTGCTCAGGTAAGTCGCGGTAAGCTCCGGGACGAAAAAGTTAAAGGGACCCAGCACCACTTCCTGATTGGATAATTTTTCCAGGTTCGCAACCAGGTTTTCCAATGCGGTGGTCAACAAATCAATCAGGTTCTGCAGCTGACCAAAAAGTGTGATGCCGCCCCAGGTGAGCAGACCCAACATGATGAGCGCCATCAGCACATACACCAGCGTGGTTGCCAGGCGCCAGCTTAATTTCAGGTGTTTTTGGATGAGGGTGATAATCGGGGTAAATAAGAAAACAAACAGGAAAGCCGTCAGAATTAAGCTGAGATAATTCTGGAACTTAATGATGATCCCGAAAACGATCAGAATGCCGGCAAAACTGACCGCCAGCTTGGTGTTTTTGGTCCAGCGCGGTGAGACGGCCTTCTCTGCCGCGGCTTGCGCGTTATCTATCACGGGTTCGGTGGGTTTGGGCTCAGCCATATCTGAATTTTAACTGGTATCCGAGGAATATGCAAAAGCTCTGCTTGAGGGTGTTGAAAAACATTGGTTAATCGATTACATCCAAGTTTTTCAAATTTAAGAATTTAAATCTGCCCTCACCCTGCCCTCTCCCAGCTCCGAATCTCGTTCGTTTTTTAGCGTCAATCTGCTGGGAGAGGGTGGTTCTTTTGC
>DIXT01000032.1:30120-46651 GCA_002436085.1 Anaerolineaceae bacterium UBA6073 | reverse complement strand
CCGAACTGGAAGCCCCCGAGACCGCAGCAGCCCCTGAACCGGAAGCCTCCGAAACCGCAGTAACCCCCGAATTGGAAGCCCCCGAGACCGCAGTAACCCCCGAACCGGGAGCCTCCGAGACCGAAGACACCCAGGCCTAAGGATTTAACTCTTAAGCGCCGGAGTAAACCTTATTCCGGCGCTTTTTCTTTTCTATGAACTGGTTCATCGACGCACACGAAGATTTAGCCTGGAACATGGCTTGTTTTGGCAGGGATTATTCACAGTCCGCTTATCAAACGCGCCTGTCCGAACAAGGTACGCCGTTTCCCGCTTATACCGGGGATACTATGCTTGGCTGGCCGGAATACAACCAGGCCAAAGTGGCGCTGGTATTTGGCACGCTCTTCGCCGCTCCTGCCCGCCCGGGCAGGGTAGATCTGCTGGACAAGCAGACCTACACCACCCTGCGGGAAGCGAATGTGATTGCCTGGAACCAGCTTGACAGCTACCACCGCCTGTGCGACCAGAAACCGCACGCTTTCCGGATGATTGGAACGCAAACCGAACTAAATCAACACCTGGCGCGCTGGCAGGAGAACCCGCCCGGGAAAGACGGCCAGGGCTATCAGCCAGTCGGCCTCATCCCGCTGATGGAAGGCGCGGAAGGTATCCTGAACCTGGATGAACTGCCGCGCTGGTGGGAAGCCGGCCTGCGCATCATCGGGCTTGCCTGGACAGGCACCCGCTTTTCGGGCGGCACGCGCGAACCCGGCCCGCTGACCAGCGAGGGCAAAGCCTTGCTCGAAGTCATGGCTGAGCTTGGTTTCATCCTGGACCTCTCCCATATGGACGCAGCCGCCGCGTTTCAGGCATTGGAGCGCTACCAAGGGACGATCATTACCAGCCATGCCAACGCCAGCCGTCTGGTGCGGGCTTACAGCGGCAACCGCCTGCTGGACGACGACTTGATCCGCGCGATGATAGAGCGGGATGTGGTTATCGGCATGGTGCCGTTTAACAACTTCCTGCAGGCAGACTGGGGGCAAAGCGGCGGACGGCAGGCAGTCAGCTTGAGCATGCTTGCCGACCAGATAGATTACATCTGTCAGATTGCCGGTGATGCTCAACACGTCGGCATCGGCACAGATTTTGACGGCGGCTTCGGTCTTCAATCCAGCCCGAGAGAACTGGATTCCATTGCTGATTTGCCGCTTATTTTACCGCTCCTGAGCGCCAAAGGATACTCAGAAGCTGAATTGGAAGCCATCGCGCACGGGAACTTTTTGCGTGTGTTACAATCTGCATTGCCGCAATAAAGTGTGAAAGGCCGTAAAAATTTGGAACCAAACCTTCCTCCTGCTAACACCTCGACCGCTGAAAAAACCAACGGATTTCAATACGGAAAACCAATGTTTCGCGGACGCTTTGGACTGACGCTATTAATCATTGGCTTTATCATTTTCATTATCGGCGCTAAACCCGAAGTCTTCGGGCTCAATCGCGGCGTCTCCGTCGGTTTTGTGCAAATTATCGTCATCCTGATAGGTCTGGGTGTGCTCACCTTGGGCGGTTCGCTCGCGCTGCTCTCCCTGTGGGGAAAAAACACCAAATCCCTCCTGGCTGATTTCGGCACGCGCACCATCGCGACCGGTTACGTGATTTGCTTTTTTACCGCTCTGGCGGACGCGTTTGGCTTCGGCACCAACCCCATGCCGAACGTATTTCTGGGCAGGCTGCAATCCCAGGGCTTGATTATTGGCATAGCCACTATCGGCGCCGGCTTTCTGATGCTGCTGCCCTACAAACGCGGACAGTCCTGACGCCTTCTGCTAAAAACAACCCGAAATCATAAGATTATCTGATACTATGAATGATACGCTTATCACCTATACGCTCGAAAACGGTCTGACGCTTCTGATCCGGGAGATTCACACTGCTCCAATTGTCAGCTCCTGGGTCTGGTATGGCATCGGCTCCCGTAATGAAGTGCCTGGCAAAACCGGCCTCAGCCATTGGGTCGAGCACATGCAGTTCAAAGGCACTGCCCAGCACTCCGCTTCCTGGATGGACCACAGCATCGCGCGCCTTGGGGGGCATTGGAACGCTTTTACCAGCCCGGACTGGACCACCTATTTTGAAACCCTGCCCGCCAGCGCGCTGGAAACAGCCCTGGAATTGGAAGCAGACCGCATGCGCGGCAGTCTATTCGAACCCAATGAAGTTGAAACCGAACGGACAGTAATCCTATCAGAACGCGAAGGTCTGGAAAATGACCCGCTCTTTCAGCTGAACGAAGCCGTACAGCTGCGCGCCTTCCGGCAGCACCCCTACCGCAATGAAGTTATCGGCGCGAAAGAAGACTTACTCGCGCTTACCCGCGAGAACCTTTACGGGCATTACCGGAATTACTACCAGCCCGCCAACGCGCTGTTATGCCTGGCAGGCGACGTTGACCCGCAGCAAGCCCTGGCGCTCACCCGGCAGTATTTCGGAAATATCGAATCACTGCCCTTGGAAAAGCAACTGCCCGCACCGGAAGAAAACCCGCCCGCGTTCGAACAGGTAGACCTGCATGGACCGGGCGACGCGACCTTCGTCGAAGTTGCCTGGCGCGCGCCCAAGGGAAACAGCGAGGATTTCTTCGCCTTCACCATTCTGGAAAGCCTGCTCACCGGACCTTCCAGTCTGAATATGTTTGGCGGCGGCGGCATCAGCAACCGCACCAGCAGGCTCTATCTCGCGCTGGTGGAAAAAGAGCTCGCGGTAGGCGTGAACGGCAGCCTGAACGCGAGTATCGACCCCGGCACCTTCACTGTTAACCTCACCAAACACCCCGCCCACAGCGTCCGCACCCTGCTTTCCGCTTTGGATAACGAGATTGAAAAAATCCAGTCCAAGCCGGTTACCCAGGCAGAAATAAACCGAGCAGTAAAGCAATCCAAAGCTCTTTTCGCTTACAGCAGCGACAACATCACTAACCACGGCTTTTGGATGGGCTATGCCAATAGTTTCGCTGATTACTCCTGGTTCACCGGCTATGTAGAGCGGCTTGCAGCGGTCACACCGGAAATGGTCACAAACACAGCCCGCAAATACCTGCGACCAGACGCGCGCGTGATTGGGGTCTACACCCCCAATGGAGCGGAGGCTGGCAATGACTGAACAGCTCTTTTCCAATGACGCCCTCCCCGGTCCTGATGATATCACCCGCCAGAGCTTTGATAACGGTTCGGTCCTGCTCACGCGCCCGAATATGAGCAGCCCCGCTGTCCTCATCCGGGGTTATCTGCCCCCGGGCTCCGCGTTTGAAGACCCCGAGAAGTACGGCATCGCTAATTTCATGGCCAGTATGCTCACAGCCGGTACGCGCAAACACGCCTTTCGCGAACTTCATGATGAAATCGAGACAATGGGCGCCTCGCTCAGCATCAGTTCTGGCGGCCTGGCGACCTCTTTCTCCGCCCAGTGCCTGCGGGAAGACTTGCCGCGTCTGCTTGCGCTCATCCGGGAAGTGTTTACGGAACCCACCTTTCCCGCCAGGCAGTTTCAGCGCATCAAAACGCAGCTTCTTACCTTCCTGTCAATTCAGGCGCAAGACACGGCCGCCATGGCAGACCAGGCTTTCGACCGCGCTATTTACCGCGCTCACCCCTACGCTATCCCCGAACTGGGCTTCCCGCACACCTTGCAGATGATTATCCGTGAAGACCTGAAAGACTTTCATCAGCGTTTTCTGGGGCCCAAAGGCATGGTGGTCGCCATTTGCGGGGGCGTGCAGCCCGAAGAAGCCCTTGGAGCTTTTGAACGCAGCCTTGGCGCTTGGATTAACCCAGCCCAACAGCCCCAGCCGGAACTGCCCCCCGTGGAAGCGCTGCAGGGCATCATCCGTGAGCACGTCACCCTGGAAGAAAAAAGCCAGACGGACCTGGTGATAGGCACGTTCGCGCCTAAAACCACCGGCCCGGACTACCTGCCGGCACAGGTGGGCAACGAAATTCTCGGTCAGTTCGGCATGATGGGCCGTATTGGGGAATCCGTGCGGGAAAAAGCCGGCCTCGCTTACTACGCGCAATCCGAACTTGGCGGCGGGCTGGGTCCCACCACCTGGCAGGTTGTTGCCGGTGTAAACCCGAAAAATCTGAACAAAGCGATTGCCCTCATCCGCGAAGAATTGGCGCGTTTCACTTCCGAATTAGTCAGCGAAGAGGAGCTCTCAGAAGTGCGCTCCGCGCTGGTCGGTCGTCTGCCGCTCTCGCTGGAATCCAACGCCGGCACCGCCAGCGCGCTGCTCAACCTGGAACGCTATCAGCGCGGTTTGGATTACATCCGCCAACTGCCCTCCAAATTTGCGGAGATAACGCGCGAGGATATCCTGCGAACCGCGCAGACTTATTGGCAGCCGGATACGTTGGTCATTGCCTCCGCGGGGGAAGCGCTCTCATGATTAAATGCGGCGTGGATATTGTAAAAGTGGAACGCTTGGACGCGATTAACCCGGCAATCCGCGCGCGCTTTATTCGGCGAGTATTCACCCCCCTCGAACAAGCCCAACTCTGCGCGCAGAGCGATGCTCTTGCAGGCGTATTCGCTGCCAAAGAGGCTGCCTCCAAAGCGCTGGGCACCGGCATCGGACGCGTAACTTGGCAGGATATTGAGGTCATCCACGCTGAAAGCGGGGAGCCCGAACTGCGTTTGCACGGCGAAGCGCTGCGCACGGCTGTCGCCCGCGGTTTATCTGAGTGGGCAGTTTCTATCACCCACGACGGCGGGCTGGCGGTCGCTTTTGTGGTCGCGCAAGGGTAAACGCCTACCTGTTATGAAAATTCTAGCCCTCAGCGACGTGGAATTGCCAGCGGTGTACAGCTTCCGCATTCGCGAGCGCTTTCCGGATGCCGACCTGGCCATCAGCTGCGGCGACCTACCCTACTATTACCTCGAATATGTGCTTTCTTCGTTAGATATCCCGCTCTACTACGTGCACGGCAATCACGTCACGGAGGTGACGCAAGCCGGTGGGGAAACGCGTGTAGAACCATGGGGCGGTGTGAACCTGCACCGTAAAGTGGTCTACGACCGCGAACGCGATTTAATCCTGGCAGGCATTGAAGGCTCCCTGCGTTACAGCCATCAACCGCACCAGTACTCCCAGGCGCGCATGTGGTGGATGGTGCTCGGGCTGATTCCGGGTTTGTTGCTCAACAAGCTGCTGCACGGGCGTTATCTGGATGTTTTCGTTACGCACAGCGCTCCGGAAGGTATTCAGGATGATAAGGACCTTCCGCACCGCGGCATCAAAGCCTTCCGCTGGCTGATCAAAACATTCAAGCCGCGCTTGCACCTGCACGGGCATATCCACCTCTATACCCCAATTATTCCGTGGAAAACCCGCTTCAAAGAGACAATGGTGGTGAACGCCTACGGTTACCGGGAAATATCCTGGCCGCTGCCCGAAAACTGGTAAGGCGTTCTCAGCCCAGCGGCAGCGCGTAAAGCGGCGTGAGCATTTCCAGACGGTGCAAGCCGCCGTGCCTTCCCTGCATTACATTTGGTTTTTCAGGCCACCATAGGTAAGCATCACCGCTGGGAACTGCTACCAGGTCCCCCACCCGGTCGCGCAATTCTGGGTGCTCCACGCCAGTTCCGAATAAACGGAGGGAAAGCGCTTCTTCCATGCTGAGCAGGGTAAACTGACCCGGCCACGCGCTCCCGAAGTAAGCCCGCACCGCTGCTTCCATACCCGGCTTGATGAACAGGAATGGCAAGCGCGTCTCGCAGGTCGGCAGCAGCCTCAACATATGCAGGAAATCCGGGTGATTGCTAAGATTGTATTTATCGTAGATGGGGGTCGCGATCGCCCCGTGATCAGAGGTCAGCAGCAGCAAGGTTTTTTCCCGGACGCTTTTTTCCAACCCACCAAGCAAGTTAATCACTAACGAGCGGCTCAAATCAGAGAATTGATTGTCCACGCGGGGGTCATTGGGTCCGTAGCGGTGAATGAGCGTATCGAGCGTGCTCCAGTAAACATATAGAAATCGCGCGCCGCGCGCCGGCGTATTGAGGATATCCCGCAGATTCGCCCACATGTCGCTCTCAGCCACATAGCCGTGTACGCTGGTCTTTTCCATATGCATGCGCGAAAGGCCGGAACCGCCGATGGCGTAAGGCAGGAAAGCGTGGCTTTCAATTCCACTTTCGGCGAACTGCGCCCCCAGCGGCTTGAGACCCAGAAAGTTTTCCGCCACAAAACCGCTTTTTGTCAAGCTGCCGGTATCCCCAAAATACGCCGCCGGCATGTGCAGGATGGTGTTCACCACCATGCTGTAACGTTTCAGCCACAATTCGTAACCGATGTAACCGTGTTCCGCTGGTTCTGTTCCGGTCCAGAGCGTGGTGAGCGCCGTGGCCGTCGTGCTGGGGCAAATGCTAGTGAGCGGAAATAAGCTGGCGCGCTCCAGGTTTTCCTTCCAAAAATCAGCTTTCCCCTCTGCCATCAAGCGCTGCAAGTGGTCGTAACCCAGGGCATCCACCAGCAGCACAATCACGTTGCGGTAGCGTCCATCGAACTTTTCCAGGATTTCAGCGCTAAGCGCGGGAGCGCTTAGTTCCGGCCCGCCCAAAAGCTTGCTCACCGTCCCGGGAATGTTGCAGAGGGAGTGCCCGGTATGGTCGGGCAGGACAAGGCCCTCCACCTCCGTAAGCGGGGTATTTTGACGGGAAAGCAGTTGCGGCAAAATAGCGTCATTGTAATCAGGCATAGGTTTCTCCGGTCGGGTTTATTTTCAGGTTCAAGCAGGCTTCGGCAGCCAGCCAAAATAGGTGTTCGCGAATTTCAGCGCGGTTGTGCCAATCGCGGTAGTCCCAGCCCTCCACCTGGACAAGGTCGCCGCCGTACAAGAGCATGCCAAAGCGCGCCCCGCGGAACTGAGCGACAGCCATGAAAGCCGCAGCTTCCATCTCGACTGCCAGGCAGCCCTCCGCGCGGTATTTACGCACCTTCGCCGGCGTCTCGCGGTAAAAAGCGTCAGTGGTCCAGGTTTTGGTCAATTGGTATGCGACTCCTTGCGCGCGCAAGGCTGTCTCAATAGCCCGCAGCGCTTCCACGTCCGCCAGCACTTCCCTGGAGGGCGGCAGGTAATGGTATGAGGTGCCCTCCGCGCGCACGGCCGCGGTAGGTACCAGCAGATGTCCGACCGCGATGGATTTATCCAGCACACCGCAGCCGCCGCAGCCGATAAAAGCGTTCGCGCCCAAAGCGATAACTTCATCCAGCAGACCGGCAGCCAAAGGCGCTCCCACTCCGGGGAAGAAAAATGCCAGCCGCTCGCCCTTAAACGCAATTTCGTAAATCGGATGTTCGCCGCCTTCAGAAAAAATACTGGCAAGCATTTTGGCACCGCGTTCCCGCGCGACTTTTTCAATCACCTCTTTGAAAAAACAGATGACCGCGCGCTGAGGGAAGCCGCCCGGGATTTCCTTTTTGGGAGGTGATATCACCGCCTCACGGTCAGGGTCAAAATCAATCACCGGGAACTCTGAATAATCCATTACCATTCGCCTTCCGAAATCCATTCGATATCCGCAACGCCTTCAAAGCGCGCCCGCATCGCTTCAAGCGCCTGCGGGTTGTTGTCAATCAGGATAAAGCGCCTGCCCAGGTTCAGGCAAGCCTGCCCGGTAGTGCCGCTGCCAGCAAAGAAGTCCAACACCAGGTCCCCGGGATTGGACGACGCCTTCAGGATACGCTCCAATATCGCGACGGGTTTTTGGGTGGGGTAGCCGGTCTTTTCGCGGCTGTTTGTGCCTACAATGGTATGCCACCAGGTATCGGTGGGCAGTTTTCCGCGCTCCGCTTTTTCTTTCCCAACCAAACCCGGCGCCATGTACGGCTCCCGGTCAATCGCCTCGCGGTTAAAGACATAATCCCCGGCATTCTTTACATAAAAAAGGATATTGTCATGCTTGGCCGGCCACTTGTCCTTCGCGCGTCCGCCGAAATCGTAAGCCCAGATAATTTCATTCAGGAAATTCTCGCGTCCAAACACGCGGTCGAGCATGATTTTGCAATAATGCACTTCACGATAATCAATGTGAAAATACAGGCTGCCGCGCGCGGTAAGCAAGCGGTACGCTTCCTGCATGCGCGGAAGTAAAAATGCCTCGTAATCGCTAAAAGCGTCGGCGTAAGCCTGCTCGGAAAGCACTTCCGTGCGGTAACTGTTCTCCCCAAAGCCCACCCGGTCGCCTGCTTCATCCCGCACGGTCTTCAGACGCTTGCGTGCCTGGACCTTGCCCGTGTTGAAGGGCGGATCAATATAAATCAGATCCACCGACGCGTCCGGCAGACGGCGCAGGATTGGCAGGTTGTCGCCCAGGTAAACGCGGTTCGTCAAGGCAGTCATGTGTGAGCTTTTCGCGGCTGTTCCTGGCCGTTATTACGCCAGTTCAGACGTGCAGTTCGGGCAGCGCACGGCTTTCACCGGGATGCTCGTCTGGCAGAAGGGGCACAGTTTTTCGGTTGGTTCCACGGGCTCGGAGGCTTCATCTTTCTTAAGTTTTGAAGCGCTGCCTTTCAGCTTCTGGATGCCTTTCACCAGCAGAAATACGCAGAAGGCAATGATGACAAAATTCAGGATGGTTGCGATGAAATTGCCGTAAGCCAGCACTACCGCGCCCTGCTCCTTGGCAGCTGCCAGAGTTGTCTGCGGAGCCAACTCAACCGCCTTGCGGTTCAGCTGGATATAAAGGTCGGAGAAATTTACGTTGCCTAACAATAAACCAAGCGGCGGCATGAGCAGGTCGTTAACCACTCCATTGACGACCGAGCCAAATGCGCTGCCAATAATGACCCCGATTGCCAGGTCCAAAGCATTGCCTTTCATGATAAAACTCTTGAATTCTTCAAATAATTTTTTCATGAGCATCTCCCTGTAAATGTGTACACGATTATAACCTTTCCTATCCTCACAAAGCGGCTGCATTCTTTCGGTTTACTGTATAATTGGAGTAGTCTAGATCAGAGAAAAGAGGATTCTATGGACGATAATACCAACAACACCCCGCAAGAAACGCCGGAAGAAGCCGCAAAATCCTTCGGCGATGAATGGCAGCAGATTCCCTCCGCTTCCGCTGAGGAGTGGAGCAAGGAAATCCCTGCCGTGCCGGTTCCCCCGGAAGTCCCGCCAGAGTCCGACCGCTGGGGCGCCCCGCAGCCTCCCGCTGTTGATGCCCCCGGGCGTTGGTCCGGCGAGCTTTACACCCCCGGCGCCGAAGCCGCCCAGCAGGTCCCGCCTGCCAAGCCGGCTGAATCGGTAGTAGTGGACATTCCCCCTATAGGAACCACTGCCCAGGCTGCCGCACCCGAAAAGAAGAAATTCCCGGTGTGGGCAATTGTGCTGATTATTATCCTGGTGCTGCTGCTCTGCTGCGTGTGCCCGATCGCGATTATCATGGGCATTTTCTCATCAAACTGGCAGCAATTTTCAAGCCTGCTGCTTTCACTCCTCTAAAAGGATTTACGCAATAAAGAGGCACTAAACCGCCTCTTATTCAAAACAGATATAAGTACCACTTCTAAGCCGCATTTACTTTGGCACTGCGTGTTATGGAAATTGCCCTGAAAAGGGCAGTTTCTGTTTCCAGGCAAAATTGAATTACTTTTTCCAGGCTGCCGTCAGCTGCCCCCACTCGGTGATGCTGAGCGTCTCCGCGCGCCGCTGAGGGTCAATTTCCGCGGTCGCTAGCAACTTTTCAGTTTCGCTGGCAGGCAGCCCCAAGCCGGCAGAAAGCGCGTTGCGCAGGGTTTTGCGCTTTTGGGAAAAGCCCGCGTGCGCCAGCCTGAAGAAGTCATCCAGCGCGTCCAGCGCGATAAGCGGCTGGGGATACAACGCGATGGAAAGCACGGCAGAATCCACGTCCGGGGCGGGGAAAAAGCAGCCGGATGGGATGCGGGCCTCGATCTTCGGCGCCCCAAAGACCTGTACAGAAAGCGCCAGCAAACTCAGTTTTCCGTCTTTGGCGCAGATTCTCTCAGCGACTTCCTGCTGCACAGTCAGCACCATGCGCTCTGGCCGGGTTTCCGTTTCCAGCAAGCGGCGAATGATCGCGGAGCTGATGTAATATGGAATATTCGCCACGACCAGATAGCCTTCGCCCGGGACGAGCTCCTCAAGCGGGAGTTTCAGCACATCGCCTTCCACAATGCGGACGTTTTTATACGCGCTCGTCACCTTGGTAAGCGGCGGGAGAAGGCCGCGGTCAATTTCCAGCGCCACAACCTGCCTGGCAGCTTGCGCCAGCAGGACCGTCAGGCTGCCCAGGCCTGCGCCAATTTCCAGCACGGTATCTTTTGGGCCGACCCCCGCCGCCAGCATGACCTTATCCAGCCCGTTAGGGTCCACCAGAAAGTTTTGACCAAGCGATTTTTTAGGCTGCAGCCCATACTCCCGCAGCAGCGCTTGCGCGTTCAGATACTTGCGGCTCACGGCAGCACCACCGGAATGTAGCCAGGCACAGGCGTCAGGAAGTACAGCGTGGTCCAAAAGTGCCAGCTTTCGTAGTTGCTGTCATCAAATCCAAGGTCAATCCAGTACCTGCCTGGGATGCCGCCGCCCGTATCCGCGATGATGCCGCGCCCATACCCCGGCACATAGACCGGCTGCAATTTCATTCCCCGATACCAGTCGAGCGTTACCGCAATAATGCCCTTGGTGAGCGGAATGCCGGAAGCTGTGCCCGTGCCCCCGCCCTGCGAACTGGGTTTGTAGGATGTCGCGTACACGCTGACCTTGCGCCAGTATTCAATCGTCTCGCCGTTGACTGTCTCTGTGCGCACCACCACTTTGGTGCCGCGGCCCAAAACGCCGTCCTCCGGGTCGCTGGCTTTCCACGGTCCGTCTGTCTGGCGCACCTTTTCCACGCCGTCCTCAAGCAGCAGGCGTTGGCGGGTGACCACCAGCCCGATTTGCCCGGGCACCAACACCGAGATGGTGTCCAGTTCAGCGTTCGGGTCATCCGCGTAAGTGTTATTGTAGGCGGTTTCCTCGGTCTGCAGCAGGATTTCCTCGCTCACCCGCACAATTCGGATTTGTCCGTCCGCGGGAACGGGCTGGCTCTCATCCGGTTGGGCATAATCCAGGTTTTGCAGGGGCAACCCCAGGTCGCGCAGCGCTTCGCCCACGCTTTCAGCCGCGCTGAGGCCGGTGGTTAGTTGCCCGCCCACCTGCACGCTAATCTCTCTTGCGAGGCGAACGCTGATTGTGTTTGTGGCTGATAACACCGTATCCATCGGCCGGGAAAGCGCGTCTTCAGTGCGCAGGCTGATTCCAGCTTCATTCAACGCCTCTCCCAAAGTCTGTTGTTGGGTGAAAATTGTGAGTGTTTCAGTCTCAAATTGTAGGTCCACCCTTTTGGCTGGCACAAACTCCAGTTGTAAGGCTTCGCCCAACGGCAGAGGCTCGTTTGGGCTCAGGAGCCTGTCATCCCAGAGCAGCAAATCCTCAGGGAACAAAGGCAGACCAGCCTCGAGCAGCAGATTCGCCGGTAGCGCGCCTGCTGAAATGATTGTCTTTTCCTCAGCTCCATAATGAATGGTGACCTCGCGGGCTTGGTTGAGCACAACCGTCCTGCGGGTCAGGTTTATTTTCCTTGGAGAGGGGAAAATTTCATCCGCAGATTGCAAGCTGTACCCGGCAGCCCGCACAAGCTGTCCGGACGTAAACGCCAAGGCACGCGCTTCCCGCTTTCCGCCGTTTACGAGCAAGGTATAGTCCCCGTAAAACTGCGCGAGAATCAGGATAAGCCCTGCCAGGATGAGCAGCGCTGGGAGCCAAAGGTGGAAAGAAGCTGGTTTCGCCGGGGTTTCGTTTTGCATCTGTTTTCGCAGTATATCACAGCGGAGCGGGGTGTTATTCCCGGCTGCCCTGCAGTTTGCGCAGCACTCGCACCAGCACTTCCTGCCAGGTTTCACTGCGCAAGCCTGCCAGGTTGATCCAATAGGCGTTCTTCCCAGCCCGCGCGATTGGGTCGACTTCCCGCAGGCCGCGCTGACGCGCGCCTTTGGGCAGCGGCGGGTAGCTGAGGATGAGCTGATTATTGATAATGCTGATGGATTCCAGACCTGCATTCTCGCCCAGAATTTTGATTTTCATCTGGAACAACAAGTCTTTCACGCCCTGGGGAGGTTCACCAAAGCGGTCAGCAAATTCAATCTCCGTGGAGGTCAGGTCTTCTTCGCTGCGCAGCGAAGCAATCCTACGGTAGAGCGTCAGGCGCAATTCCTGGTCGGGGATATAGCTGGCCGGTACCTCGCTGGAGAGGGGCAGCTCAACGTTAATCGTGAGGCTGGGCGCGTCTAACCAGGGCAGCCCGCTATCCGGCTCCGTTTCCAGCCCGGATTCCGCCCGCAGCAAGCGCACTGCCTGCGAGAGCAGGCGCGTGTAGAGCTGGAAGCCCACCGCGGCGATATAACCCGATTGACGCGTGCCCAGCAAATCGCCAGCGCCGCGCATTTCCAGGTCGCGCATGGCGATGGCATAGCCCGCGCCAAGCTGGGAATTATCCGCCAGCACCTCCAGGCGCTCCTGCCCTTCGGGCGTGGGCTGGTGGCGCGTGCTGCGGAACAGGTACGCGAACGCGCGTTGGGCGCCGCGCCCCACCCTGCCTCGCAACTGGTACAACTGCGCCAGGCCAAAGGTATCCGCCCGGTCGATAATCAGCGTATTGGCATTGGGGATGTCCAGGCCGGATTCAATAATGGAGGTGCACAACAGGATGTCAAACTGACCTGAGGTGAAGGCGTGCATCACATCCGCCAACTGCTCCTCGTCCATCTGCCCGTGCGCGATCCCGATGCTGGCTTCCGGCACCAGATTCTGCAGGTGGTTATACACCGCGGAGATGGACTGCACGCGGTTGTGGACAAAGAACACCTGCCCGCCGCGGTCCAACTCGCGAATGACCGCCTCGCGTACCAGTTTCGGGTCGTAAGGTCCGATGTGCGTGATAATTGGCAGCCGTTCCTCGGGCGGTGAGTTGATGTTGGAAATGTCCCGCACGCCAGTCAGCGCCATGTAAAGCGTGCGCGGGATAGGCGTGGCTGTCAGCGTGAGCACGTCCACGGAGTTGCGCAGCCGCTTGAGGTGCTCCTTATGCGAGACGCCAAAGCGCTGTTCCTCGTCGATGATGACCAGACCCAGGTCATTGAACGCTACATCCCCTGAAATCAGGCGGTGGGTGCCAATGACGATGTCCACCTGTTTTTTAGCCAGGCGTTTGATGATCTCGGTCTGTTCTTTTTGGCTGCGGAAGCGCGAAAGCATCTCAACGCTGACCGGAAAAGTGGCCAGGCGCTCGCGAAAAGTGTCGTAGTGCTGCTGCGCCAGGACGGTAGTCGGCACTAAAACCGCCACCTGCTTGCCGTCCGCGACCGCCTTAAAGGCCGCCCGCAGCGCCACCTCAGTTTTGCCGTAGCCCACATCGCCGCACAGCAGGCGATCCATCGGGCGCGGGGATTCCATATCCGCCTTGACCTGCTCAATCGCTTTCAGTTGGTCAGGCGTCTCGATGTACGGAAAGCTGGCTTCCAGCTCGCGCTGCCAGTCGCTGTCCGCGCTAAAGCTGTGCCCCTCCGCCACCTGCCTCTTGGCGTACAGGTCGAGCAGCTCGGCGGCCACTTCCTGTACCGCGCGCCGGACACGCTGCTTGGTCTGCGTCCACTCCGGGCTGCCCAACCTGCTGATACTCGGGGGACCGCCCTCGGCGCCAATATAACGCGAAACGCGGTCGGCCTGGTGGATGGGGACATACAGGATGTCGTTATCCTTGCACTGGATGGTCAGGTACTCGCGCTGCACGCCGTCAATGGTAGGGCTGAGCAATCCAACGAACTGCCCGATGCCGTGGTCCACGTGCACCACCCAATCCCCGGGCTTCAGGTCGCCGAACACCAGTTCCGGCGCTTCGGAAATAACCGGCGCGCGCCGGCGGACCTGCGGGCGGCCCCAACCGAAGATTTCGCTGTCGGTCAGCAGATTGTGAACCTTGCCGCCGTCCCCTTGCAGCACCCACCCGCCTGAAAGCGAGCCTTCCAAAAAGTGCTTGTCCGCCTCATCGGGCAGAATTTCAGAACCGCTCTCAAGCCAAAGCTGACGCAGTCGGGCTGATTGGCGCGAGACCACCGTCCAGTCCTGACCCTTGCGTGCAATGTTATTCAGATAAGCCTGAAAGTCCTTCAGCCGCCCCGCAAAACGCGGTCCGGGTTCAAACGCAGCCGCCAAAGGCGTAGCCCCCACCGCGTTGGTGTGCCCCAGTTCCAATACCTGCCTGTGAGCAAAGCCGTCCTCAATTTCGGACCAGGTGATATACGGCAGCGGGAAATCCGCCGGAAGCGTTTTTTGTTCCACCTGCGTCGTAAAGCGCGCGATGGATTCTTCCTCAATATCATTCACCGCGGCGGTGATAAATTCTTCTCCGTCCAACAAAATCAGGGCGCTGTCCGGCAGGTAATCCATCAGGCTGGAGGGAAACTGGTAAATCTCAGGCAGGCGGAATTCGCTCAGATTGGTCAGCACGATACCCATTTTCTCGGCTGCCGCGGGCATCGCCTCTGATGCCGGAAAGACCAGGGTCTTTTGAAGCGGCGCCATAGTGCGCTGCGTGGCAGGGTTAAACTGCCGCAGCGTGTCAATTTCATCCCCAAAGAATTCCACGCGCACGGGCAGCGACTCGGTGGGGGACCAGATATCGAGGATGCCGCCCCGGCGCGAAAACTGACCGCTCTGCACAACGACGTTGCTGTACTGGTACCCCAAACCCGCCCAGCTTTGAATGGTCTCCTGCAAGTCGCGTTTGTCGCCCACGCTCAAACGCTGCGTTCCCCGCAGGAACTCCCGCCGGGGAATGGTGCGGGTCATCACCGCACGAATAGGCGCCACCACCACCGGGGGCACGGCATCCGGCACAAGCCCGGGGATAAGGTACTTTGCCAGCTCCGAGAAAACGTTCAGGCGTTCGCGCCGGGTCGATTCCGACCAGGGCAGGGCTTCATAGAATAGCGGGTTCGGCTCAGGGAAGTAAAAATTGCGTTCCGACCCCAGCCAGAAGTTCAGCTCATCAAAGAGCCCAAGCGCGCGGTCGGCGCGGTTGGTGAGCAGCAAGATTGGCACCCCCAAATCGGCGCGCAGCGCTGCCAGCAGCGCCAGCCGGGAGGCGCGCGGCAAGCCCATCCCAAAGCGCTCAGAATCGCGAAATTGCCTTTCCGCCAGGCGCGCGCGTAGGTCCTGATAGGCGGTGAGGCTGTTCAGATATTTAAGCAGCGGATGTTCAGCCGACTTCACCATTGTATTGGTTCATTGCCTTTTCAAGACCGTCCCGAATGAAGGTTTGGACAGCGGCGGTCGCCTGGTCCAGCGTCATTTTGAGCAATTCCTGCTCAGATGACCCGAATTTTTCGAGCACGTAATCCGCGGGGTCCATTCTGCCCGGAGGTCTGCCAATGCCAAAGCGCAGGCGCGGGAATGCGTTGCTGCCCAGCTTTTCCGTAATGGACTGCATGCCGCGCTGGCCGGCGCTGCCGCCGCCCGGGCGCAGACGCAAGACGCCCAAGGGTAGGTCCAGGTCATCGTGGATCACCAGCAGCCTTTCCAGCGGCACCTTAAAGTAATGCAGCAGGGAAGAAACCGCGCTGCCGGAGTCGTTCATGTAGGTTAGCGGCTTGGCAATGATCAGCGGAATACCGTCCAGTTTGGTCTCTCCAAACTGGCAGCGGAACTTTACGCGCTTCAGATTGACATCAAGTTTGTCGGCGAGCGCCTGCGCGACCATGAAGCCCGCGTTGTGGCGTGTGTAGCGGTACTGCAGCCCAGGGTTTCCCAGACCTACAATAAGTGTGGTGTCGTTTGTATCGTTCATGCAGGAGCCATCCATCTTTTGCAATCTTTAATTTTAACATGGATTTCGCTCTGCTCCGGCCGGCTTTAGTGTTTGTCTAATGAGAAATCGCTTGGGTTAAGCTGCGCTTTTCAAACATGTTGAAATTTTCCTGAGTCTTTTCGTTGGTCAGGATGCGCCTTTCGAAGGATATCCTCGGTAGGGGCGAAGCATTCCATTTATTACTTCACCTCCATCTGTTGCACTTAAAAAGGATGCTTCGCCCCTACATCCAGATGGCAAAATATGTGAAATTGAAGGTCGCATTGCGCCTCTCAAGATAATAAAAAGACCTGAAGCTTCCCCCGGGTAGATGCTAGCGACCGCATCAGTTTCTTTTTAGAGGCTGTCCAAAAAGTAACGGCTCCTTTTTTAGTTCCCCACTTTATCCTCTTAATTGAGGTAAGTTTAGGCTTCTATACACTCTAATGGACCTATTTCGAGGCTTTACCCCCACTTTGGGCTGTCTCAAAATCAATTTAAGGACTTTTGGGACAGCCTCTCTCGAGTTTAGCAGCCTTTTTTAGCTTCTCCTGGTAGATGCTAGCGACCGCAGCTGCTTTTTTAGCTTCTCCTGGTAGATGCTAGCGACCGCAGCAGCCTTTTTTAGCTTCTCCTGGTAGAT
>DIXT01000032.1:29931-30114 GCA_002436085.1 Anaerolineaceae bacterium UBA6073 | reverse complement strand
GACCGCAGCAATCTTTTTTAGCTTCCCCAGGGGGAAGCTGTCGAGCGCAGCGAGACTGATGAGGGGCTTTTCCATCGCTTCTTTCACCCCGAGTCTATATTACCGGGAATTTGCACACAACCTGAGGAGAAGATCACCTGACCCTCATCCGCTCTGCAGGCACCTTCTCCCAAGAAAAGGTTC
>DIXT01000032.1:0-29875 GCA_002436085.1 Anaerolineaceae bacterium UBA6073 | reverse complement strand
CCGCCCTGCGGGCACCTTCTCCCTGGAGAAGGTCAACAGACCCTCATCCGCCCTGCGGGCACCTTCTCCCAAGAGAAGGTCAAAAGACCCCCATCCGCCCTGCGGTCACCTTCTCCCAAGAAAAGGTTCAAAGACCCTCATCCGCCCTGCGGGCACCTTCTCCCAAGAGAAGGTCAAAAGACCCTCATCCGCCCTGCGGGCACCTTCTCCCAAGAGAAGGTAAAAAGACTTTCTTTGCTGGCAGCTTGGGTTGCGCCTACCAAGCCGACATTATCGATTATCCAGGAAAACTAATCTGATTTACCTGTGCGGCAGCTTGAAAAACGCAGGCTGCCCTACTTCGAAGACCTGAGCTAATCTACTCCCCAGCCGCGAGGACTCAATTAAACGAAAGAACCCTAGGTCTTCCGCTTCTTCTTCGCGATCAGCAAAGCACTTCCCACGAAACCCGCCAGCGCCGCAAACCCGAGCCAGCGTTTTCTATTCAAAACTCCTCTGGGGGTAAGCATGACGCGTCTTGTGAGCTCAGAGCCGCTCTGCGCCTGACCGCTCCAATCCAACGTCACCAGGCGGTCCAAAAAGCCCTGTTTCGCGCAAGCCTCCAACGTGAACACGTACACGGCGCTGCTTTTCTGGCGGGCGGCGCGAACTTCGCGCGCGAATTCCTGCCAGGTCTTGGGTTCCTCTACGCTCGGATTGCCCAGGCTCAGGTTTCCATGTGTACTGCTGACGCACACTGCTCCATCCTCTTGAGCAGAGTCCTCCCCCAAGCTCACGCCTTCAAAAGAGTGCAGCCTGATGCAGCGTTCCGCGCCAGGCAAACATTCTGTCGTTCTCCTGCGCGCATGGAGCAAAGCTTTCTGACTGGTGTGCGCTTCAGGCAGGGTGTATACCAGCTCAACCGCAAAACCGTCCGCGTGCGCCTGGTCAAGCAGCGTACTAACCTTGGAATCCGACATCTGCGCGGAATTGCGCTTGCCAAGGGCTCTTTCCTCCGCGGGAAGCGCGCCAAAGCCGACCGCTGACCAGCGCAGCCCTTTTTGCGCAGACCAATGCGTCAGAGCCTGGTAAAGCTCGCCAGCCTGCGCGGCATGGGTGGGATCCAGCCAACTGCCCTGTTCACCCGGCAGCAGCAGCCACGCGGATACCGGAATTCCGAGTTTGTTCAACAAGCGCACCGCCTGAGCGCGTTCATCAGAAAAATCCCGCACCACCAACGCCGCGCCCGCTTCCAGACTTTTCAGGTCGTCAAGCACGAATCGATCCTCAAACAGCGCGCGCAGGGTTTTCGGCTCCAGGGCGCATACAAACATCAGGTTTGGTAGGGAATTCGCGGTCATGTTTATCTTTTATCTTAAGGAAATTAACCCCGCCCAATGCTGTTTAGTTGCACGGCGCGGCAGTAAAACTTTACGCAAGCGGTTGTTTGGCAGGCAAGCCGGTGCGCCGCGGATACTCCGCCGAGGTGCGCGCGACTTTTTCCAGCACCACCAGGTAGCGTTCGTCCGCTACGCCCGGGAGCTCCACAGGTAAAATGACGCGGATTTTGCCGCCCAGCCGTTGGATAACTTTTTCACTTTTAAGCGCTTCCAACTGGGCGCTCTCGCCTTTCTGCATGATGACAAGCCCGCCTATGCGCACAAGCGGCAGCAAATACTCGACCAGCGTAGGCATGGCAGCCACCGCCCGGGCGGTCGCCAGGTCGTAGCTTTCGCGGTGAGCCGGGTCCTGCCCGACGTCTTCGGCGCGCTCCGGCAGAATCTGCACCTGGCGCAAACCGAGCTTCTCCACGACGTGCGTGCAGAATCCGGCTTTTTTCTGGATGGATTCGACCAAAGTCAGCCGCATGTTCGGCAGCATTAACTTGAGGGGAATGCCGGGAAAGCCCGCGCCTGTGCCGACGTCAATCAGACTGCGCGGAGCGGCGTTAAGGTCCAACGCCATCAGACAGGTCAGCGAATCCAGGAAGTGCTTGGTTTCTATGACCTCTTTATCGCGAATTGCGGTCAGGTTAAACCGGTTGTTCCACTCCAGCAGTTCCTCTTCGAGCAGCTTAAATGCGGCGATTTGCTCCCGGCTGAGCTGCAGCCCCAATAATTGGCGCGTGTTTTGCGTAAAGGTTTCCACATGCCGCATTATAACTTAAAGGGAATTTCTGCCGCTAAGCCAAGCCCATAAAAGAAGCTTTGGCTTACGCAAAGATTAAAAACATCCCCGCCCCAAGGAACGCAAACACGAGCATTTTCATGATTTTTCCGACCGCACAGAAAAGCAGAAACTTCCAGACAGGGATTTTGAGGCTGCCTGCCGCGAAACCGGCAATGTCAAACAAGGGATTGGGGATAAACGCCAGCACCAGAATCGTCCACAAGCCATACTTGTGCATCCACCCGAGCACTTGCTCATACTTGTCATTGTTTTTGAATAGAATCTGCCCGCTAACGCCCGCCAGGTAGCCCGAAAGTTCGCCAACAGCCGCTCCCAAACCGGCAGCCAGCGCCACCCAGCCGGGGTTAAAGACCGCACCCATTGCCGAGGTGAACACGACCCCGGGTAACGGGAACAAAATGGTCGCGTTGGAAAGCAAGGAAAAAAGAAAAATGCCCGGGTATCCGAAAGCCTGCAGCTCTTGCACCTGGGTTCTGAAGATGAACAGCGCAACCGTAACCGCAACCAATATCAGCAGCAGGAGCACCCGCCAGATAACTTGCGTTCGGGTGAATTTGGTTTTACCCGCCGCGCTGGTCTGCACCATTCAGCAGTCCCTGCAAGCGCGCGATGACCATATCCAAGGCAACGGTATTTTTTCCCCCTTCGGGAATAATGACATCCGCGAAGCGTTTGGAAGGCTCCACAAAGTCAATATAGCTGGGGCGGACGGTTGTAAGGTATTGATTCACCACGGATTCCACGGTGCGCCCGCGTTCTTCAATATCCCGGGTAAGCCGACGAATAAAGCAGATATCCGAATCGGTTTCCACGAATACTTTCATGTCAAACATTTTACGCAGCTTCGCTTCCCAAAAAATCAGAATGCCTTCCACCATTATAATCTGGCAGGGCTCAATCGCCACAACATCCGCTGAGCGCGTGTGCTGTTTATAGTCGTAGACCGGTCTTTTGACCGCCTTGCCGGATTTCAGTGCAAGGATATGCTTGATCAGCAGGTCGCTTTCCAGCGAATCAGGATGGTCGTAATTGATTTTCAGGCGCTCTTCAAAGCTGAGCTCAGCTTGGTCGCGATAGTAGGCATCATGCGGCAAAAAGGCGATTTTTTCGCGCCCGATCGCGTCCAGGATTGCGGAAGCAAGCGTTGTTTTCCCGGAGCCGGACGCGCCGGCGATGCCAATAACCAAAGGGGCTCTGCTGTTTTCCATAGCCAAATTATACCGTTTATTCGGGTATAATCTCTACACAAACTGCACAGAGGAAACATGACAGCTCATCTGATCGATGGAAAACAAATCGCGGCAGAGATTCGCTGGGAAGTAAAACAAAAAGTGGATGAACGCCTAAGCCGCGGGCTTCCTATACCGGGTCTTGCCACAGTGCTGGTCGGCGACAACCCCGCCTCGCAGGTGTACGTGCGCAACAAACAAAAAGCCTGCGCCGAAGTCGGCATCCGCTCATTCGGGCACGCGCTGCCCGCTGATGCAAGCCAGGAAGAGGTCGAAGCACTGGTGCGCCAGCTAAACGCTGACTCGGAGGTGAACGGCATCTTGGTACAGCTGCCTCTGCCTGCCCACCTGAACGAAGAAAGAGTCCTCAGCGCGATAGATCTTGCCAAAGACGTGGACGGCTTTCATCCGCTGAACATCGGCAGGTTGGCGCAAAAAGGACGCGAACCCCTGTTTATACCCTGCACCCCTGCCGGCGTGATGGTACTGCTTGAAAAAGCAGGCGCTCAGCTGGCTGGCGCGAACGCGGTCGTGCTCGGGCGCTCCAATATCGTCGGCATGCCTGTGGCGCTTTTGCTCCTGCGGGCGGACGCGACGGTTACCATCTGCCATTCCAAAACACGCGATCTTCCCGCTGTCGTCCGCCAGGCGGATGTCCTCATCGCCGCGATCGGGAAACCTGAAATGGTGCGCGGGGACTGGCTCAAACCGGGGGCGGTCGTCATTGATGTGGGTATCAACCGCGTGGGAGATGCCTCCGCACCGAAAGGCTCGCGCCTGGTGGGTGATGTCGCGTTTGAGGAAGCTCTGGAAGTCGCCTCCGCTATCACCCCGGTGCCCGGCGGCGTGGGACCCATGACCATTGCCATGCTTTTACAGAACACGCTGCGCGCCCGTGAGCTGGCGGACGTCGCCTCTGCTTAAGCGGATACAGGAAAGGAGACCTGAATGTCCACGCTGCTTGTAAAAAACGCCGCTCTGATTGTGACAATGGACGCGCAAGACCGCGAAATGCGGGATGCCGCCATCTTTTGCCGGGATGGGTTTATCGAACAGATTGGCCCCGCGGCAGAACTTCCTGCGGAGGCGGACGAAGTCCTTGACCTGGCCGGGCATATTGTCCTGCCGGGACTCATCAACACCCACCATCACTTTTATCAGACGCTTACCCGCGCGCTGCCTGCTGCGCAGGACGCGAACCTGTTCAACTGGCTTAAGACCCTCTATCCGATTTGGGCGCGCATGGACCCCGAGGCAGTCTTCATCAGCACGCAAACCGCGCTGGCAGAACTGGCGCTCTCCGGCTGCACGACCACTTCGGATCATCTGTACCTGTTCCCCAACGGTTCCCGCCTCGATGACGAAATTGATGCCGCCGCTGAAATCGGCCTACGTTTGCACGCCGCGCGCGGTTCGATGAGCCTGGGCGAATCCAAGGGCGGTTTGCCGCCGGACTCGGTGGTCGACAGCGAAGAAGCCATTCTGCGGGATAGTCAGCGCTTGATAGAACGCTACCACGACCCAAAGCCCGGCTCCAAGCTGCAAATCGTGCTGGCGCCCTGCTCGCCTTTCAGCGTAACCGGCGAACTGATGCGCGAATCCGCGAAGCTTGCCCGCGAATATGGCGTGCATTTGCATACGCATCTGGCGGAGACGGAGGACGAAGACGACTTCTGCCTGCAAAAATTCGGCTATAAACCCGTCGCATACATGCAAGCGGTGGATTGGATCGGCAGCGATGTCTGGTTTGCCCACAGCGTGCACGTGAACGAAGCGGAAATGGACCTTTACGCCCGGCACGGCTGCGGCGTAGCGCATTGCCCCTCCTCCAACATGCGCCTTGCCTCGGGCATCGCGCCGGTGATGCAGATGCTTGCGCGCGGGGTTAAGTTGGGTTTAGGCGTAGACGGCTCTGCCAGCAATGACGGCTCGCACATGCTGGCGGAAGCACGCCTGGCGATGCTGCTCTCGCGCCTGAACAGCGGCGTGCACGGCGCCAGCCGTTCCGCGCCGGATGCGCCTCCGCTGATGACTGCCCGCCAGGCGCTCTCCATTGCCACGCGCGGTGGGGCTGCCGTGCTTGGCCGGCAGGACATCGGTTCATTGGAAGTCGGCAAGTGCGCGGACTTTTTTGCGGTCAACCTGAACCGGCTGGAATACACCGGCGCCTGGCAGGACCCGGTAGCCGCAGTGGTATTCTGCGCATCCGTCAAAGCGGATTGGACTGTGGTCGGCGGGCAGGCGGTCGTGAAAGCCGGCGAGCTGGTCAGTCTGGACCTTCCGCGCCATATTGAAAAACACAATGCAGCCTCCAGGAAAATGATCCTGGGCTGACACATATTCTTGAACAAATAGAGGAACCCATATGCAGAAAAAAGGTTTGGCAGTTGTCGCGGTCGGCGGAAACGCCCTGATTAAAGATAAAAACCATCAGACTGTTCCCGACCAATATCAAGCCGCCGCGGATACCATGGCGCATATTGCGACCATGATTGAAGACGGCTGGGATGTCGTCGTTACACACGGTAATGGACCGCAGGTGGGTTTTATCCTGCGCCGCTCGGAACTCGCTGCTCATGAGCTTCACGAAATCCCGCTGGATTACTGCGGCGCGGATACGCAGGGCGCAATCGGGTATATGTTCCAGCAAGCTTTACACAACGTGTTTCTCGAGCGCGGCATCAAAAAATCTGCTGCGACCGTCGTGACCCAGACCGTTGTGGATAGTGAAGACCCGGCCTTCAAAAACCCGACAAAACCGATTGGTTCTTTCCTGGATGAAGCCCAGGCCAAAGTCAAGATGGAAAAAGACGGCTGGACGATGGTAGAAGACGCTGGACGCGGTTGGCGCCGGGTGGTGCCCTCGCCCATCCCGCAGGTTATCGTGGAAGCCGACGCGATCCGCAGCTTGATTGACCACGGTTTCGTGGTCGTGGCAGTCGGCGGCGGCGGCATCCCCGTCATGCGCACGCCCGAGGGCAAACTGGTCGGTGTGGAGGCTGTGATTGACAAGGACTTCGGTTCCGCTATTCTGGCGTGCATGATTCAGGCGGATTTGTTCCTGATCAGCACCGCGGTTGAAAAAGTAGCCATCAACTTCAACAAGCCCGATCAACGTTGGTTGGACCGCATTACAGCGGCTGAAGCGCGTCAATACCTCCAGGAAGGCCACTTTGCCAAGGGCAGCATGCTGCCTAAAATCCAAGCAATCCTCAAGTACCTGGACTGCGGCGGAAAAGCCGCCCTGATTACAGATCCCGAACATATCAAGGATGCCCTGGACGGCAAGACCGGAACCTGGATTTTGCCCTGAGGCCTGGTTCCCTGCCTGGCGCGGGTTTAACAAAAGAAACTGAGGTTACATTATGGGGATTTCCCATTACACCTGTTCTGTTTGCGGGGCTGAATTTTCAACCCAGGAGGCGCAGTACGTCTGCCCGCGCGACGGTGGGAACCTGACCGTCCACCTGGACTTTGAAAGCGCGGCAGTAAAACCCGACCCCAACAGCATTCTCGAAAGTCGGGAGGCATCCATCTGGCGCTACCTCCCGCTGCTGCCGGTCGAAGACCCGGGCTACCAGGACACTCCTCTGCACCAGGTAGGCTTCACCCCGGTTTATCAGCCCAGAGCGCTGCAGCAGGAGTTGGATTTACGTCACCTGTGGATTAAGGATGAGAGCCGCAACCCCAGCGCGTCGTTCAAAGACCGCGCGAGCGCAGTAGTCACCGCCCGCATGAAAATGATCAACCAGGAGATTGTGGTGGCCGCCTCCACGGGCAACGCCGGCGCGGCGGCTGCTTGCATGGCTGCCAGCGCGGGCTTGCGTGCCATCATTTTCGCCCCGCGCACCGCGCCGCAAGCCAAAGTGGCGCAGTTGCTCACATATGGCGCGCAGGTCATCCTGGTGGATGGCACTTACGATCAGGCTTTCGACCTCAGCCTGGCTGCCTCCGAGACCTTTGGTTGGTACAACCGCAACACCGGCTATAACCCCTTCACCGCGGAAGGGAAAAAGACCGCCGCGTTTGAAATCTGGGAACAGGTGCTGCGCCATCTGCCTGCCGCATCCGAGCCGCTGACGATTTACATCCCGGTCGGCGATGGCAACATCATTTCAGGCATACACAAAGGCTTTAAAGACCTGCTCGCGCTGGGCTGGATTGAAAGCCTGCCTGTGCTCGTGGGTGTCCAATCGGAAAAATCGGCAGCCATTGCGAACGCGTTCTTTGCCAACGCCGATACGATCGCTCCCGTACAGGCCACCACCCTGGCGGACAGCATCAGCGTGGACCTGCCCCGCGACGGGCTGCGCGCCCTGCAAGCCGTCCGCGCAAGCAAAGGGCATTACGTAACCGTCCCGGATGAGGAAATCCTGAAGGCTATCCCGGAACTTGGAAAAGCCGGCATCTTTGCCGAACCAGCCGCCGCAGCCGCGTTTGCCGGTCTGCGAAAAGACCTGCGCGAAGGCCGCCTGACGCCCGAAAGCCCTGTGCTGGTCTTGTGCACTGGCAGCGGACTTAAGGATGTGCGCGCCGCGATAAGCGCGGTGCCTTCCGCGCCGATTATTGAACCCAGCATACAGGCACTTATGAAGGTGATACATGACTAAACCAGTGTTTTCCATCATCGCCCCGATTTATAACGAACTCGAAAACCTGCCCCTGCTTTACGCCCGCGTGCGCGAAGAACTGGACAAAACTGAACAGGAGTGGGAACTCATCATGGTCGATGACGGCAGCAAGGACGGCTCCACCGAGGTTATTCGCAAGTTAGCCGCCTCAGATGAGCGCGTCCGTCCGGTGATTTTCGCGCGCAACTTCGGTCACCAGATCGCGGTGAGCGCTGGCCTGGACTACAGCCGCGGGGACGCGGTCATCATCATCGACTCCGACCTGCAGGATCCGCCGGAGGTCATTGGCGAACTGATTGCCAAATGGCGCGAAGGCTACGAGGTGGTCTACGCGGTGCGCACTGAACGCGAAGGCGAGACCAAGTTTAAGACCTGGACTGCTTCCCTTTTCTACCGCATGATCGACCGCATCACAGACGTCAAAATCCCGTTGGATACTGGCGATTTCCGCCTGATGGACCGTAAGGTCGTGGATGTGATGGTCGCGATGCGCGAGCACAACCGTTTTCTGCGCGGTATGAGCGCCTGGACGGGCTTCAGGCAAATCGGCGTGGAGTACAAGCGCAAAGCCCGCCATGCCGGCGTGACAAAATACCCGCTCAAGAAAATGCTGCGTCTGGCGATGAATGCCGTCACCGGCTTTTCGATGTGGCCTCTGCAGCTTGCCACACGCCTTGGCGTCGCCCTTGGCGCCCTGGGCGTGCTGGCCATCCCGGTAGTCATTGTCTTGCACTTAGCCGCGGATGTGCAGTTTCACGGATTGGCGACGCTCGCCATCCTGATGACACTCCTGAGCGCGTTAATTCTGGTTTTTCTGGGGGTAATCGGCGAATACCTTGGCAGAATTTACGATGAAGCCAAGAACCGCCCCCTGTATATCGTTGCTGAAGGTCCGCAAGAGCCTTTTAATCCTGTTCGCCTGGATCTTCCAGCCGAATCCAAAATATAGACCAACCATTCCAAAAGCCGGAGCAAACCATGACCAAAATTGACCTGACCCTCAAACCTGAAAACCTGCAGCGCACAGCCAAACGTGTACGCGAGAAGAGGTTCTACATTCCCACGCTCGCCCAACAAAAAAATCCCGCGCTCATTCCAGCGCATATCCTGGAACAGCTCAAAACCGTTGGGCTGTGGGACCTGGACCCGCTGAATTTGTTCCGGATCACCTGGCACAACGAGCCGCGCGCCCATGGGGGTCTTTTTGGCGGAGTCAATTACCTGGAGTTCCCCCCTGAACTGACGGGCGTATCCGCGCGCATCGTGGCGCTGGTCGGTAAATGGTTCCCGACCGGCTGCCACAAGGTTGGCGCGGCGTTTGGCTGTCTGGTGCCGCGCCTGGTTACCGGTCAGTTCGACCCTACCCGCCAGAAAGCGGTCTGGCCTTCTACTGGAAATTACTGCCGCGGCGGCGCCTATGATTCCTACCTGTTGGGCTGTGAATCGATCGCCATCCTGCCTGAAGGCATGAGCCGCGAACGCTTTGAATGGCTTAGCAAGATTGCCAGCGAGGTTATTCCTACCCCTGGCAGTGAATCCAATGTCAAGGAAATCTTCGACAAATGCTGGGAGCTGCGCCGCAGTGGGCAGGACCTGGTCATCTTCAACCAGTTCGAGGAATTCGGAAACTACCTGTGGCATTACGCAATCACCGGCAGCGCGGTGGAAGAAGTAGTTACTCTCCTCAGCCGCCCAGGCGACACTTACCGGGGATTTGTTTCCGCTACTGGGTCCGCCGGAACGATTGCCGCCGGAGACTACCTGAAACAGCGCTTTCCGAGCAGTAAAATTGTTGCCAGCGAAGCGCAGGAATGCCCTACCCTGCTCATGAATGGCTTTGGCGCGCACCGCATTGAGGGCATTGGCGACAAACATGTGCCCTGGATTCACAACGCGCGCAATTTGGATTTCGTCACTGCCATTAATGACCAGGCAGTAGTGAACCTCTCGCGCTTGTTTAACGAACCGGCCGGGCACCAACACCTAATTGATAATGGTGTGGACGAATCCCTGGTAAACCAGTTGGACCTGCTTGGTTTTTCCGGGATTTCGAACCTGCTCTCGGCTATCAAGTTCGCAAAGTACAACGAACTGACCAGCCAGGATATTGTGGTGACAGTATTGACCGACTCGATGGAGCTCTATCGCAGCCGCCTGACCGAGATGCACGAACAATATGGAAAATATACGGCCGCGAACGCACAGGCGGATGACGCCCGGTACCTCAAGGGCCAGCCGATTGACTATATGCAAGAATTGAACTACTACGACCGCAAACGCATCCACAACCTGAAATACTATACCTGGGTGGAACAGCAGGGTAAAACCTACGAAGAAATCCAGGCGCAGTGGTACGACCCGGACTACTGGCTGGAGATTCAGGCGCAGGAGACCGAGATTGACGCGCGGATTGAGGAATTTAACCGCGCTGCCGCGGCATAGTGCACAGTGATGAACCCAAAAAGCGCGGCTCCACCTGATACTGCCCTGGTTCTCGTCGCGATTGCGCGCGACCAACGCGACCTGGAAATCGCCCGGGTGCTGGGCTGGTACCGCATCCCGTTGAAGAGCGCGCCAAAAGTCATCTCGGTGGATTACCTGGCGCTCTACCAGACCAGCGCATTTCCGCAGGCGGAACGCTGGCAAATTCGCTGGATCGCGCCGATTTTGGGGCACGAACTGACCACCCGCGCGGACCTGCTGCGCGACCAACCGGACCACCCGCGCGCGCGCGAGGAATATTTTAAGCTTCAGCTGGGGCCTCTGCAGGAACTTGCCCAGCCGATCCTGGCGGACACCTGGAAGCGGGTGACCTTTTTCTACACCACCTTCGGGCGGGTACGGCAGGCTTCTGTGCTGGCGGATTTACCGGTACACGATGAGGAGCGCGCCGTGCTTTGGCAGTCGCTGCGTGAACGCGCGCTGAGAGCGAACGAATACCACGCTGCGGAGCTGCCGCCAATTCCTGTGGACCCGGCCATTCTGGCGCTTTTCACCGGCGGGTTTCGACACCCCAGCCCTGAATAAGCGCTTCCGGCGTAGATAAACTCAATGCACCAGAATTTTCCACAACGGAGCTGAAATATGCGAAAACTAATCAAAAATGGTACTGTCATCAACGCGGAAAGCAGCCAACGGGCTGATATTCTTATCGAAGGCGAAAAGATAGCGCGCGTCGAACCCGGTCTCAATGTTCCTGACGCGGAATTAATCGACGCATCCGGGATGCTCATTCTGCCGGGCGGGATTGACCCGCATGTACACATCAACCTGCCAATGATGGGCGCTACGTCCAGCGATGACTACTACACAGTCGGCAAAGCTGCCGCGTTTGGCGGCACCACCAGCTTAATTGACTTCGTGGCACAGGACGAAGGCAGCCTGGCAGAAAACATCGCCCGCAAGTTAAACGAGTCTGACGGGCGCGCCAGCGTGGATTTCGGCCTGCACATGAACATCACCCGTTTTTCCCCTGAAGTTCTGGAGGAGATTGCTCGCTTGCCGGAAATGGGTATCACCAGCGTCAAGGTCTTCACAGCCTACAACAAGCGCTTGCGGATTGGGGATGGGGAAATCTTCCAGGTGATGCGCGCTGCCGCGCAGCACGGGCTGCTCACGCTCGTGCACGCGGAAAACGGCGATGTAATCGACGTGCTCGTCGCGGAAGCGCTGCAGCAAGGGCGCACCTCACCGGTCTGGCACGCACGCACGCGCCCTGCCTGGGGAGAAGTGGAAGCCAGCCTGCGGGCTGTGGCGCTGGCAGCCCAGGCAGACGCGCCGGTATACCTGGTACATATGAACGTCGCGGGTGAGGTGGACCAACTGGCATACGGGCGTTCGCACGGCGTGCGCGCCATGGGTGAGACCTGTCCGCAGTATCTGTTCTTCACCGAGCAAGACCTTGAGCGTCCGGACGGCACCAAGTGGCTGTGTTCCCCGCCTCTGCGCAGCCCGACTGACCAACAGGGATTGTGGAAGGGCATCGAAAACGGCATCATCCAGGTGCTCGCGACCGACCACTGCCCGTTCTTCTACGACGGCACCCAACCAATCACCTACGAAAGCGAACAAGTGGCTATGCCGGGCAAAGAGCTTGGCAGAGGCATTTTCACGCAGGTGCCTAACGGCGTTCCTGGCGTTGGGGACCGCCTGCCAGTCTTCTGGACGCACGCGGTCCACTCCGGCAGAATAAGCCCTAACCAGTTTGCGGCGCTTTCCTCAGCCAATCCCGCCCGCATCTTTGGGCTTTACCCGCGCAAGGGCTGCCTGGCTGTTGGTTCTGATGCGGATATCGCCATCTGGGACCCGGAAATGCAGGTGAATTACGGCGTCCAGGCTGCCAAACACCGCACAGACTATAACCTGTACGAAGGCTGGCAATTGACCGGCTTTCCAAGGCAGGTCTTCCTGCGCGGGGAATGTCTTGTGCGGGATGGCGAATGGTACGGAAGCCCCGGCATGGGCAGATTCTTGCACCGCCAGAGCGGAGAAGTCATTTGAGCTGTTCCCAGCGAGGGTGCTTGTGGTAATACCCCTGCTCATCCTGCTTCTGTTAGCGGCCTCCGCCGTTATCACGGTTTCCCACGCGGTCAAACCAAAAGTTTCGCGCGCCTGGATGATTGCGCTCATCAGCGCGCTGGTCGCCTGGCTTGGATTCTTTGTGCTAAGGCTGTATTTGCCGCTCAGTTTCGCGCTGCCGCCATGGAAACCCGACGCGCTCTTCATTTCGGCCCCCAGCCTTGAGCTTAACTACCAGAACTGGCCCTACGCCGTCTCGCTGGTCACGCTGTGTACTGCGGTCATCCTGACCGACTCAACCCGCAGCTTTTTGCCATCTTCCCCCAATGCATGGGCCAGCGCTATTGCAATTACAGCCGTAAACCTGATTGGTTTGCTGGCGGGCGACCCGGTCACATTGATGTTTGCCTGGGTGGTTATCGATACCATTGAGTTTGTGCACCTCTATCAGACCCGGCTTGACCGCAGCAGCGACGCTGGCTTAGCTGCTTTCATGAGCATCCGCATCTTGAGCGTGATAGCGCTTGCCGCTGGGACGGTGACCGGTTGGCTCTCGATGCCTGCTTTCGGCATGGCGCAAATCCCTCAGAAGGCTGGAATTTACTTTCTCCTGGCCGCCGGCCTGCGCCTGGGCGTGCTGCCTTTAAACCTGCCTGTGCAAAACAGCAGGGACTCCAAGCACGGTTCAGCGCTGCTCATACGCCTTGCGCCTGTCGCGTCCAGCCTGGCATTGATTGCCAATCTTCCCCCAGGTTTACTGGCGTCTCAAACCACTTTGCACACCATCCTTATGGTCCTCACCGCCACAGCCGCGCTGTACGCCTCCGCGATGTGGTTAAGCGGAAAGAGCCAACGCAAAGCTTTACCCTACTGGATTATTGCGCTGGCTTCTTTTACCATCACGTGCGCGCTGAATGACCGCGCGGAGACCAGCCGGGTGTGGGGCGTGGCGCTGCTGCTCAGCGGCGGCGTGCTTTTCCTTTTCGACCCGCCCATCCGCCGTATCCGTTTTCTTCCGCTGCTCGGCCTGATCGGCATATCTGCCCTGCCGTTCACCCTCTCGGCCGGCGGCTGGGATGGGCTGCTGACAGGCAAATTTACGCTCAGCGCGGTGTTCTTGCTGCTTTCCCATGCCTTGTTATTACTCGGGTTCCTGCGCTATTCCTTTGAGATTAGCAGGACGGTCACCGGTCTCGAAAAGCATGCGCGCATCACGTACCCGCTGGGCCTCATCCTGATTGTTCAGACCATCATCATCATCGGGTTGGCTGGCTGGCCGGGCGTGCTCACAGCCGGCAAGTGGTGGGCCAGCCTGGTCAGCCTGGCGCTTACCGGTTTGGGAGCGGGGCTTTATCTCAAACTGGCCGCGAAACTGCCGCTTGCCAGCGTTGCCGCCAACCTGCCGCTCTATCGCTTCTGGACCCTGCTGCTGAAATCCTTCCAGCAGTTCCTCAGCCTGCAGTGGCTGTATAAAGCCCTTGCCTGGCTCATGGGGCAGTTTGGCGCGCTTGCCGCTTTGCTCAACCGGGTTCTGGATGGGGAGGGCGGCATCCTCTGGTCGCTCGTTTTCCTGGCAGTTTTGATCACACTGTTTCTCTCGGGGGTGAAGCCGTGACAAGCGCGCCGTGGATGTATATACCGGCGGTCCTCGCAATTATAGCTGCGGGCATAAACCTCACCCGCCGCGTGTGGGTTGTGAATGCCGCCGCATTGGGGCTTCAATATCTGGCGGTTTTCGTCTTGCTCCTGACGGTGCGTCCGGTCAGTTTGGCGGTGGTAAAGCTGCTCGTCGGGTGGATGGTGACACTGACGCTGTTCCTCTCGCTGATCACCGACGGAAAAATCCGCGGCGCCAAAGCTTTCTTTTCATTCAGCGCCGGGGAAATCTTCAGGCTGCTTGCCGGTCTCTTCGCGGTGTTATTTATGACTGTGCTTCTTCCAGAACTGCAGGCAGAAGTATTCCCGCGCAGCTCCCTGCCGCTGCTGCTGGCGGCCTTCAGCTTGCTGGTATTGGGGCTTTTCCAGGCCAGCCTGATCGCCGAACCGTTTTATGTCATCATCGGACTGCTGACTTTCCTCTCGGGGGTTGAACTGCTGTACGCCAGCCTGGAGCTCTCCACCCTGCTGGAAGCGCTCTTTGCCGGCGTGAATTTGGGTCTGGCGCTGGTGGGAACATTCTTTGTAATCAAGGACGCGGAGATTCCTGAAGCATGAGCACTCCGCTGATTTGGATCATTTTCCCGCTTGCCTTCGCGCTTCTTCTGATCATCACGCGCAAAAAGCCCATGCTTTCGGGCATTCTTGCTTCTGCCTTCAGCTTGCTGCTTGCGTTGGCTGCGCTGCTCTTCCCGCGCGATCTTAGCTTCCTCCTGCCGGACCAGCGCCTTGAAATCGCCAGCTCATTGGAGCTTTTTGGCAGAAGCCTGGAGATCACCGGAGAGCGGCTCACCATGGTTGGTCTGTTGTACGGCATCGTCTTTCTCTGGAATCTGGGAAGCTTGCTTTACAGACCCAGCCTGTGGTTCAACATCCTATCGATTAGTATCACGGCTTTATGGGTAGCCACGCTTTCGGTCAATCCATTTCTCTACGCCGCCGTGCTGATTGAGTTAATCGCGCTGCTTAGCGTGCCGCTGCTTTCGCCGCGTGGGGTCCGCACCGAACAAGGCGTGCTGCGTTACCTGGTCTTCCAGACTGTGGCGCTGCCTCTGATTTTGTTGACAGGTTGGATGCTCTCGGGCATCGGCTCGGCGCCTTCCGCGAACCCGCTCATCGTGCGTTCTGCCATGCTGGTTCTGCTCGGGTTCGCGTTGTGGATCGGAGCTTTCCCGTTCCATTCCTGGATCCCGATGATCAGCGAAAAAAGTCACCCCTGGGTGGTCAGTTTGCTCCTTGCGCTGACGCAAAGCGCGCTGTCCGTGTTTTTGCTTCACTTTCTGGACCAATACGCCTGGCTGCGCAATCTTCCGGTAACCTTCTCCGGTCTGCGCTGGATTGGGGTCATTATGATCGCGATTGCCGGACTCTTATCGGCGGTACAGATAAACCTCGGGAAGAACTTCGGTTATCTGGTGCTCTACGAGACCGGCTACTCGCTGCTGGCAATTGGTCTGGCGCAAACAGGCGGGCTTAACTACCTGGCAATGCTTTTTTTCCCGCGCGTGTTAAGCTACGCGATTATCAGCCTGGCGCTCTCAGCCTTGTGGCAAAACAAAGGCGCGCATGCCCTGGATTATAAGTTTCAGGAAGGACTGTTCAAATCCCGCCCGCTTGTGTCAGCCGGGATACTGATCGGCTTCTTCAGCCTGCTCGGGCTGCCGCTTCTGCCCATTTTCCCGCACAAACAAATGCTGTGGCTGTTGACAGCCCAAACCAACCCGCGCCTGCTCGTGTGGGTTCTGGTCGGCAGTCTCGGTTTGTTGATGAGTACAGCCCGCCTGATGCGGCTCTTCGCGCGCGAACAGACTGCTGGCGCTGCCGTCCAGCCCGTCAGGGAAAAGACAGGGTTTATCGTGCTGATGCTGATTATCCTGCTGCTGATGGCAGTTATGGGCACGTCCACGCAATTCCTCTCCCCGCGCTTCCTGGAAATCCTGGCCCCCTTCACGCAGCTTGTGCCCATCCCGTAGTATGGGATACCGGATTGTGTATAATCAGGTAGAAGAACTCAACGAAAACAGGTGAAAAATGGACGATATTACAAGTTTTGAACAACTTGAAAAGAGAGTGGAGTGGCTGGATAACGAACGCCGCAATGATAAAACCAATCTGGCTAGCCTGCAGAACCGACTGACAGGGCTTGAGAGCGAAAACATCGCTCTTCGCAAGCAGATAAAGGAACTGGAACTTGAAATCGGCGGTTTAACAAACCAAATGTCCAGTCTGGATAAATATGATAACCGCATCGAACGCCTGAACATCGACCTGACCAAACAGGTGCGGGATGTGAACGAGCGTTCTGAAATGAACCTCAACGAAGCGGTAAAACGGTTAAAACTGGACATTGACGCGACCAAGCGCTCGCTGAGCGAAATCTATCAGGTTGGGGAGCAGCTGGACGCCATCCGCAACGAGCTGAAGACCTATAAATTGGAAGACACGCGTCTGGCGCGTTTGATTGAAGAACTCAAGCTGAAAATCCAGGAGGTCAGCCGCTTTGACGAAGACTACCGCCGCTCGCTGCACTTGCTGGAAGAAAACTACCGTCAGGAAAATAAGCGCTTGAATGACTTCCAGGGCGAGCTGGTAGCCCACCGCAAGCGCGTTGAAGAAACCCGCAGCCGCTTTGACGTCTTCAGCGACAGCTTCCGCACGCTGGATGCGCGCATCACCGAACTTCTGACATTTGAGAAAGACCGCAAGGAAACGCAGTCTGTGTTTATCGAGAAAGTTAACAACGAGTTGCTTGATAAAGGCAAGATTTTCCAGGTCTGGGAAAAACGTTTTGGAGAAATCGACAAGCTCAACATGGAGCTGAACACGCAGCTAAGTGAACTCGAGAACGCCAGAAAAGCCGTGGATAAGTCCATCAGCGGCGCCGAGGAGATCATCACCCGCTTTGAGCGGCGCATCAACGAAATCAGCGAAATCCAACGCCTGAACGATGAACGCTTCCGCCAGGAATGGAACTCCTTTAAAGCTGACGACCTGAAACGCTGGACCAACTACCTGCTCGGGCAGGAAGAACAGCTGCGCACGATCAACCAGCAGCTAACCTCCACGCGTGAGGAGTTGGAAACGCTTAAGGATTCCTCCATCAAGACCCGGGACGACCTGGACAAGCTGACCCGTGAAACTTTCCGCAGCATTCAGTCTATCCTCGGAGCCTATCAGGAATCAATTCAGAGTTTTGCTCCGTTGGCGGAGAAGAAAGCCCAGTAATTCCGTGCACATCGTAGGCACTGCCGGCCACGTTGACCACGGCAAATCAACCCTGGTCACCGCTCTGACGGGCACCAACCCGGACCGTCTGAAGGAAGAGCGCGAGCGGGAAATGACGATTGACCTTGGCTTTGCCTCCCTCACGCTTCCCAACGGGGACAAGGTGGGCATCATTGATGTGCCCGGTCATAGGGATTTTATCGGCAATATGCTGGCAGGCATCGGAGGAATCGACGCGGCTCTGCTTATCATCGCCGCCGATGAAGGCGTATCCGCCCAAACCCGCGAGCACCTCGCTATCCTTGACCTGCTGCATATCACCCGGGGCTTGATCGTGCTGACCAAGCTGGACCTGGTGACCGACCCGGATTGGCTGGAATTGGTGGAGCTTGAGGTGCGCGACACGTTGAAAGGCACCAGTCTGGAAGACGCGCCAGTAGTAAAGGTCTCCGCGCGTACTGGCACAGGCATTCCCGAACTACTGGAAAAACTGCAAGAATTGCTTGAAAACACACCCACCAAGCCCGACCTGGGCAGGCCGCGCCTGCCAGTTGACCGGGTGTTCACCCTGACCGGCTTTGGGACGGTCGTCACCGGAACGCTCCTGGACGGCAGCCTCGCGGTTGGCGATGAAGTTGTGAGCCTGCCGGAAGGCTTGAGCGGACGGGTGCGCGGGCTTCAGAACCATAACCAGAAGCTGCAAAAGCTTGCTCCCGGCGCGCGCGCGGCGGTCAATCTGGTCGGGATAGAAAAGAACCAGCTTGCCCGCGGCAGCGTTATCGCTAAACCGGGCGCGTACACCCCCACTACCCTGTTGGATATCCATTTTCGCTACCTCCCCAATTTATCCTTTGACCTCAGGCACAACACCCAGGTCAAAATCTATATCGGTTCCGCCGAAGCATCCGGCCAGGTTCGCCTGCTTGGCAAAGAGCTCTTAAAACCCGGCGAACAGGCGTTTTTGCAAATGCGACTTGCCAATCCGGTCGTTGCTGCCCGCGGCGACCGCTTGATTATTCGCCTGCCCTCGCCGGCGGAAACGCTGGGCGGAGGCGTGGTGCTTGAACCGCACCCCGCCCGCCTGCATAAACGCTTTAGTGAGTCTGTGCTGCAAAACCTGGAAGGCCTGCTCTCGGGCGGCGAGGCAGAGGTTCTTCTGCAGGCGCTCAAAGCGCTGCGCGCAGCCAGCTCCGAGGCTGTAATTGCCAAAACCGGCCTGGAACAGCAAAGTGGTCTGATGCTGCTTGACCGCTTGATAAGCGAGGGTAGCATAGTGCAGCTCCAGCCCGCAAAGGACGCTGTTCGGAATATGCTCATTGAGGCCGGAACCTGGCAGCAAGTGCGCGGGGATCTGCTCAAGACCCTGGCGGAGTTCCACGCCCAAAGCCCCCTGAAACCCGGCCTACCGCGGGAAGCCCTGCGAGCCGCGTGCAAACTGCCGCCGCTCCTGTTTGACGCGGCGCTGGAAAAATTGCGCACAGACCAGGAAGTACTGCTGCAGGGCGCGCTGACAGCCCTGGCAAACCACCGCATTGTGTTCACAGCCGACCAAAAAGAAAAGATTGCTGGATTGATGCAGCGTTTTAATGAAAACCCCTATTCCCCGCCAGATGCGGCTGAAGCCTCCGCGCAGATAGGTACGCCGCTGCTGGAAGCCCTGGTTGCGACCGGAGAGCTCGTTCAGGCTTCTCCACAGGTTGTTTTTTCCCCGCAAGCTTACACCGAGATGAGCGCCTGGGTAAAAGCTCACATTGAGGATAGGGGCAGCCTTACTCTGGCGGAGTTCCGCGATCATTTTGGCACCAGCCGCAAGTACGCGGCCGCCCTGCTAGAACATCTGGACACTGCGGGTGTCACGCTCCGTAAAGGAGACATCCGGGTGCTTAAACAGGTACAATAACGATACAGATAAAAACCACTTACAGGAGAGAGCACTATGGCATGGAGAGTATTGATTACCGATGGGCTGGAAAGTAATGGCAAAGCAATTCTGACGAAAAACGACATAGCGGATGACAAGAAGGGCATTGAAGCGGCGGAACTGCTGCAGATTATCCCTGAATATGACGCCATCATTCTGCGCGGGCGCACCAAAATGACCGCCGAAGTGATTGCGGCAGCCAAAAACCTGAAGGTTATCGGGCGCATGGGCGTCGGTGTGGATAATATTGATCTGAACGCTGCCAAAGCGCACAACGTCACTGTCGTGAACGCCGCGGTGGCAACCTCCATTGCCGTGGCGGAGCTCGCAATCGGGATGATGTTCGCCCTCGTGCGCGAAATCCCCCGCGCGGATGCCAGCCTGAAAGCCGGGCAGTGGCTCAAGAAAGACTTTAACGGCATGGAACTCTTTGGAAAAACGCTGGGCGTAGTCGGATTCGGCAACATCGGCCAGGTCGTCAGCAGGTACGCCAGCGCGCTGGGTATGCAGGTGCTTGCTTTCGACCCCTTCCGGGACGCGATGTACATGCACGAACGCGGCGTGGAAGCTGTCAGCCTGGATGGTCTACTGGCACGGGCTGACGTGATTACCATTCACACCCCGCTGACAGATCAGAACAGGCACCAGTTCGATGACGCCTGCTTCTCCAGGATGAAGGACGGAGTCTTGATCGTGGATGCTGCCCGCGGCGGCATTATCGACGAAGAAGCGCTTCTGCGCGCGCTCGAAAGCGGTAAAGTGCGCGGCGCCGCCCTGGATGTTTACGAAAAAGAACCGCCGGTCAGCTTTGACCTGATTAAACATCCGAAGGTCGTTGCCACTCCGCACATTGGCGCGCAGACCGCCGAAGCCCAATTGCGGGCAGCCGAGGACATTTCTAACGAAGTTTTGAACGCGCTCAACGGGCTACCCCTGCGCTGGAAGATTTGCTAATATGAGCAGCGCAGAGAAGCTAACCAAACTGCGGGAAATCACCGCAGAAATCAGCCGCCTGGGTTCCATACAGGCGCTGCTGGAGTGGGACCAACAGGTCAATATGCCGCACGGCGGCGCGGAAGACCGCGGCAACCAGGCGGCGTTGATCGCAGGACTGGCTTTTGACAAGAGCACGTCCGACGAACTGGGCGCGCTGATTCAGGATTTGGCATCCGAGATTCCCGACCTTGACGCGGACGACGATTTTGCCCGCGAAATTAAGGTAGCAAAACGGAATTACGACCGAAACGCGCGCATCCCGCGCGAGAAAATCATTGAGTTCGTGCTGGCGACCTCCGCGGCACATGAAGCCTGGGTGAAAGCCCGCGCGGATAATGACTTCGCCAGCTTTGAACCGCACCTGACGCACATTTTTGAGCTGCGCCGCCAGCAAGCTGAGCTCTTCCAGCCTTATGAACACCCTTATGACCCTCTGCTGAACGAGTACGAACCCGGTATGAAGACCTCTGACGTCCGCGCGATTTTTGCGGCTCTCCGTCCGCGTCAGGTGGAACTGCTGCGCGCCATCGCGGAATCCGAACAAATCGACAACAGTTTTATCAAGCAGCACTATCCATTCGACGAACAGCGCAAGCTTGGAACATTCATCGCCGGACGCTTTGGCTATGATTGGGAGCGCGGACGGATTGACCTGGCGGCTCATCCCTTCACCACCAGCTTTGGTGTCGGCGATGTGCGCATCACCACCCGTTTCCTGGACAGGGACTGCATGTCCGCCCTCTTCAGCACCATGCACGAAACCGGGCACGCGCTCTACGACCAGGGGCTTTCGCCGAAATACTACGAAACCAGCCTGGGTCAGCCCGCCTCTTACGCGATTCACGAATCCCAGTCACGCCTGTGGGAAAATTTGGTGGGCAGGTCGCGTGAGTTCAGCCGTTTCCTATTCCCGGTTATGCAGATGCTCTTCCCGCAGCATCTGGGGAATGTCACCCTGGATCAGTTCTACCGCGGCATCAACCGGGTGGAACCCTCTCTCATCCGGGTGGAAGCCGACGAAGCGACCTACAACATGCACATCATGCTGCGCTTTGAAATTGAGACCGGGCTGCTTGAGGGCAGCTTGAAAGCTAGCGACCTGCCGGATATCTGGAATACCCGCATGCAGGAATACCTGGGCGTCACGCCTGCGGATGACACGAACGGCGTGCTGCAGGATGTGCACTGGTCCAGCGGTCTGGTCGGGTACTTCCCCACCTACGCCCTGGGCAACCTGATTTCGGCGCAGTTGTGGGAAAAGATGGTCGCCGAACACCCTGAGATCCCGGCGGCGATGACCGAAGGCGATTTCAGCCAAATCCTGGCCTGGCTGCGGGAGAATGTGCACCGATATTCTTCACGCTACGATCCCCTGGACCTGGTGCGCAAGATTACCGGCGGACCCATCGATCCGGAGCCTTACTTGCGTTACCTGAACGCCAAGTACAGCGAGATTTACCGCTTCTAAGCTCCGGATATCTGAACTAAGAACACGACCGCGTTTCGCGGTCGTGTTTATTTTACGGGCTTAATGTGAGAAAAAACCTTGCTTACGGTCCGGTGCTGACGCCGCCGTAGTACGCCGGGTCTGTCGGCGTCTTGCCGCTGGGGTCGTGCACGTACACCCAGTCGCCTTCCCTGGCCCAATGGTAAACCCAATTCGCGTCTCCGGGCGACATGTTCACGCAGCCGTGCGACTGGTTGAAGCCCAGCACCACCGGCCAATAAACGCCGTGAATGGCTGTATTGCGGTCGTAGAACATAGCCCAGGGCACCGCCTGCAGGTGGTAAAAATCAGATCGGTCCGCCTCGTAGGCATCCTGCATCGTGACCGTCTCGTACATCTTATAAATCTGGAAGGTTCCCGGTTGCGTGTAAAAAGGCTGCAGCCCGCTGGCAATCAGGCTGGCGAAAATCAGTTCTCCGCCTTCATACACCGACAGCGTAAAGTTGCCCAGGTCAATATTAATCCAGCGGTCGCCAGTGATGCCTTCCGGCGGGGTGGTATCCACCACCACCCGGCGGGATTTATGTGAGGACACCCATTCAGCCTGGTTAATGCGGTACCACTCGTAACCGTCCGCTTCCGCTACCTGGTAAATTTGAATCACATCGTACTTGGCATGCACTTTCCCGGTTTTGGGGGAGGCATAACCCGGCGCGGTGTAGGATTCCGCGTCGTTAACGATCCAGCCAAACTCATTCCTGGGCGTGCGGGAAAAGCGCAGACCCTGGAAGCGCGTCCAGGAATAAATGGGCTGGGCCTGCATCCACTCGCCGCTTTCCAGCTGTACCAGGATGCGGTTCCCATCAGAAACCTGATTGACCATCGAGACATAGCGCATCGGGCCAGCTGCCAGGGTGCGCAGCGGCGTGCCGCCGTTGCGGGCTTCATCCAGACTGGCATAGACCGGCACGGCTTCCGAAGTGCCCGCCACTATCTTGGCCACCCACACAGGCAGTTCGGTCAGCGCGTAATCCGGAGAAGCCGCAGGCAGCTCTTCAAGGATATATGGGATGCCTTCATCCGCCAGGCGTTTCACCGACTGGGACGCGCCCAATGCCAGGCAGTCATCCGGGTCTGTAGGATACAGCCCAGGCAGACACAATGGCAAATCATAGAAAGAGCCGTCTGTTTCAGCGGACGCTGCCTGCCCTGTGCCAGTCGGAAAAACTCCCAGCAGCAAAGCACAAACAACAAGCAACAGGCTGATTTTACGAGAAATAGTCATATAGGGATTATACCCGTTCCACGCGGAAGCGCCCAAAGCAGTACAAGCTCACCGCTGACTGATAATCTCCCTTAACTTCTGGTATTGCAGTTAAGTTATTTCAGAAAAAAAGCAAATTCCTGCAATTTCATTATGTCAAGGCTAAATAGAAATGTCCTAATGCTGGCAAGTTAGAAATATCCTATTTGGTTGATAAAGTTGTCGGCACAGGTTTGGCATTTATCTTTTTTCCATAGGTTCTCCAGGGATGGTCATACGCAAGGGCAAGCGGAGTAGCGTTTGCGGATTTCGTAGACACGACAGCACCTTGTCTCGGTCTTCTCTCAATTTCTTTCAAGGTAAGCGGATTGCCATGAAACCAGGCTTTGATCTCGCCGGTCTCCAGACCGTGCGAGGTTCTTGACCGTAGGTCTCCTCTTTTATCAGATCGTAAGGTGTCCTCTTTTATCAGATCGTAGGGCGGCTTGCGTCTTTCAAGCCGCCAATTTCGTCAGGTTGGAGTGCGCAACCTGACCTACAAAAAACCGCATCCATATCAGGACATTTCTATTTTGCTACTTTAGGACATTATCACTTTGCTCTCACATTCCTGCAATTTCACTACTTAAATTACACGCTATCCGCTTATAATTAGTTCATAGTCCGGTATACTAGAGAAGAGGAGTTCTCCATGAAGATACCCATCTATCATGTTGACGCGTTCGCGGTTGAACCCTTCCGTGGGAACCCTGCCGCTGTTTGCCTGTTACAATCCCCGCGCAGTGGGGAGTGGATGCAGAACGTAGCCGCTGAAATGGCGCTCTCCGAAACCGCGTTCCTCGTGCCTAAAGGTGAAGGCTATCAATTGCGCTGGTTCACCCCCAAAACCGAGGTAGAACTTTGCGGCCACGCCACCCTGGCCAGCGCGCATATTCTCTATGAGTTTGGTTTTTACGAACCGGATGAAATTATCAAATTCCAGACCCAAAGCGGTCTGATTACTGCCAGCTTCTTGCGCGGCACAATTGAACTGGATATGCCCAGACGGGATCCAACCCTTGTGCCGGTTTCTGTCGAATTAACCGCAGCGCTTGATCTTAAACCGATTTCCGCGGCGATTTACAAGGATCAGGTTATCCTGGCGGAGCTGGAAGACGCGGACGCGGTACGCAACTTTGTGCCGGACTTCAAGAAAATTGCAGCTCTGTCTTATCCGGACTTAATTATCACCGCGCCCTGCAAGGAAAAGTACGATTTTGTTTCCCGCTTTTTCTCGCCGCTTACAGGCATCCCAGAGGACCCGGTGACCGGCATGGCGCACTGCACGCTTGCCCCGTATTACACTGAACGCCTGCACAAGACCAAATTCTTTGCTTACCAGGCTTCTGCGCGCGGCGGAGAGGTATGGGTGCGCCTGGGGACAGATCGGGTGTACGTAGGCGGGAAAGCTGTGACCGTTTCCCAGGGCGAGCTGCTGCACCAAAAAGACTGAACGGGTATCATCCCAACATGTCTTGTGTTTTTCATCCCTTGGTTATTTGACCGAAGCGGTGCTGATCAACGCATGACTCACGCCTGACTGCCAACCAGAAGCGCGCCTTCCTGGCTCGCGTTGTTAAACATAAAATGCAAGGAGTTAATTGATGGAACTTTTGAAACAGAGAATTTTGCGGGACGGAAAAAATCTTGGTTCGGGCATCCTCAAGGTAGACCGCTTTATCAACCATCAGGTGGACCCGGAGTTGATGGACGCCTGCGGGCTGGAATTTGCCCGGCTTTTTGCTGGCATCGGCGCTCAAAAAGTGCTCACCGCCGAGATTTCGGGCATCGCTCCCGCGCTGATGACCGGCAAGTATCTGAATCTTCCGGTGGTTTATGCCCGCAAATCCAAGCCAATAACCATGCCGCACGAAGTCTACCTGACAGTGGCTCCTTCGCACACCAAAGGGAATAATGTGGAACTGATTGTCTCCCCGGAATACCTTGGCAGGGACGAACGCATTCTAATCATTGACGACTTTCTAGCCTCCGGCGCGACCATTGCCGGCTTGGTGCGCCTGGCGCAGGTAGCCGGCGCGCAGGTGGTGGGCATCGGAACGCTGATTGAAAAGTCCTTCGAAGGCGGCCGCAATCTGCTTTCTTACCTGAATATCCCGATCCATTCGCTGGTGACCATTAGCTCCATGGATGCGGGCGGGATTGTCTTCGCGGATTGACACCGCAGTTCAGACCATGTCAGAAAAAATCATTATCATAGATTACGGCTCCCAGTATACTCAGCTGATTGCCCGCCGCGTGCGGGAAGCCAACGTCTACAGCGAAATCCTGGCCTGGAACGACCCAAAGCTCAGGACGCCCGACCTGGAAATCAGAGGCTTCATTCTTTCCGGCGGACCGATGTCATCTTACGAACAAGACGCGCCGGGTCTGCCAGACGCGCTGCTTGGTGGAAATCTGCCCATCCTGGGCATCTGCTACGGCATGCAGGCGCTCGCGCTTGCGCTTGGTGGCGAGGTCAGCCGCGCCGGGGAACACGAGTACGGTCTGGCTGAAATCAGCGTCCCCAAAGCCAATCCGCTCCTGCCGGAAGTCGACCAGACCGTCTGGATGTCCCACGGGGACCGGGTTACGCGCTTGCCTGAGAGCTGGGAAGTGCTGGCAAGCTCAGCAAACTGCCCTATTGCGGCGGCTGGTGACCCCACTCGCCGGCTTTTTGGGCTGCAATTCCACCCGGAAGTCCGCCACACGCCGCTTGGTTCCGAAATCCTGCGGCGCTTTGTGTTGGAAATTTGCGCCTGCGCTCCAAATTGGACCCCGGATTCGATTATCCAACACAGCATCGCCCGCATCCGCGAGCAGGCTGCCGGCAAGCAGGTGCTTTCGGCGGTCAGCGGCGGTGTGGATTCCAGCGTTGCCACCGCGCTGACGCGCGCAGCCCTGGGCGAGAATGTGCACAGCGTCTTCCTGGACACCGGGCTGCTGCGCCTGGGCGAACGCGAACAGGTTGAAAACGCTTTCGCGCAACTGCCCGGCGAACCTCTGCGGGTCGTGGATGCGGCGGAACGCTTCCTCGCAAAGCTGCGCGGTGTAACAGATCCGGAACAAAAACGAAAGATTATCGGGGAAGCCTTCATCCGCGAATTTGAGACCTTCGCCCGGGAAGTCGGCAGCCCGGAATTCCTGGTGCAGGGCACGATCTACCCGGACGTGGTGGAATCGCAGGGCATCGGCGCGTCGCAGGCGCAGCGCATTAAAAGCCACCACAACGTGGGCGCGCTGCCGCCTGATATGAAATTCGAACTCATCGAACCCCTGCGTTTTCTATTCAAGGACGAGGTGCGGGCAGTCGGGGAAGCTCTGGGCTTGCCGCGGGCGCTGGTCTGGCGCCAGCCGTTCCCGGGCCCGGGCTTGGCGGTGCGCTGCCTGGGTGAAATCACGCGCGAACGCCTGGATACCTTGCGCCGCGCTGACGCGATTTTCACCTCCGAGCTTGAAAAAGCAGGCCTGCTGACTCTCGCAGAAAACGCGCAAGGCTTGCCTTCCGGCAGCTCCCAGGCATTTGCCGTGCTGCTGCCCGTCCGCTCGGTTGGCGTGATGGGCGACCAGCGCAGCTATCAGGAAGCGATTGCCCTGCGCGCGGTTACCACCACAGATTTTATGACAGCGGATTGGGCGCGCCTGCCCTATGAATTGCTTGGGCGGGTTGCCAGCCGGATTGTGAACGAAGTTCCGCGGGTAAACCGGGTGGTGTATGATATTACCAGCAAGCCCCCCGCGACCATTGAATGGGAGTAATCCCGAAACAAGAGGAAGTATGAATTACGCAGAAATCCTGAAAAAAACCTGGAATATCATCTGGAAGCATAAGATCTTATGGCTGTTTGGTTTGCTGGCCGGCTCCGCGATTAGCGGCGGTCAGGGCTTATCCTACCGTTTCACCTCCCAGGGGCGTTTTGGACAGCGCTGGCAGAATGGACAGGACTTCCCGCCGATGTTCGAGCGCATAAGCGCGTTCTTTCGCAGCGTGCCGCCCTACGCCTGGGCTCTGATCGCGGGCATTGCCTTAATCGCAGGTCTGCTCATCAGTTTCATCGCTTTTTTTCTGCGCGAATACGGCCTGGCCGGGGTTATCAAAAGCTCCGCTCTGGCTGAAAACTCCCAAAGCGGGCCGCTCAAATTTGGCGATATTCACCGTGCTCTGAAGCCGTATTACTGGCGGCTGATCCTGCTGCGGTTGCTAATTGTTTGCGCCGGCGCACTCCTGGCCGGCCTGTTGGCAATTCCCATCGTCATTTTTATCATCGGCACGCTGGGCATCGGGCTGTGCTGCCTGCTGCCGCTTTTTATCCTGCTCATTCCAGTCGGCTGGGGGGCGCGCGTGCTGGTGCATAATGCCTCCATTGCCCTGGTCGATGAAAACCTGGACGTTATGGAGTCCATTTCCCGCGCCTGGGAAGTGACCACGCAAAACCTTGGTCCGCTGCTGGTGCTGCATATCATCCTGGGAGTCATCCGTTTCGTTGCAACCCTGCTGATGAGCATTCCCATGGTCGCCGCCGCGCTCCCGCTTATTTTCGCGATGCGTGCCTCAGCCGCTGGCTGGCCGATTGCTGCGGGATTAATCTCCGGTCTGTTGTGGCTGGTGCTCTTGCCGCTCGCTCTGATCGTTTTTGGCGCGTTGAATGCTTTCGACCTGAGCGCGCGCGCGTTCGCCTTCCGCGAACTAAAGGACAAAGCGCGCGTTTTACCCGTTGGTTCACAAGCGCTGCCCACAGAAGAAACCAAGTAGGAAAATGACTTTACGCGCAAATCCATCTCTGGGGGCTTCTCTCCCAGTTGTTTTCCGCTGCAAACGGCTGGACTCCCTGGGGTTTGTTCAACGTGTCTGTCTGATCCTGCTCATTCTGCTGCTTACTCTGCAGACTGCCATACCAGCAAGCGCTGCCCATCCTGCCCAGGCGACACCCTCGCTGGAAATCCTGAGCATTGACACGCGTGAATTCCCGCTTATCCGCGCTGAAATCAAAGCACGAAACCTGCCCGCCGATGCGACCGCCCCGATGACGGCAGCTTCAATTAGCATTCTGGAGAACGGAAACCCGATCCCGGCGCGGGACGTGCAGGAAAACTATCAGGGCATTCATCTCGTACTGGCAGTAAACCCGGATTTTGCCCTGGATTCGCGCGACCCAAAAGGGGTTTCCCGCTATACCAAACTGGTCGGGGCTTTCAAGCATATGGAAGGAGCGTTCTCTGCGGAAGGCGAGGACCGCTTCAGCCTGTTCATCAATCCCGATTATGTCTATGAGCAGCTTTCTGACTTTGGCTCCCTCGCCACTGCGCTTGAGTCCTACGACGGCAACTTCCGCACGCTGAAATCCGACCTTGCCAGCCTCACCCGGGCGATTGACGCGCTCAGCATGGACGAAAGCGGCAAGGATAAGCTGCTGCTCTACATCACAGGGCTGCCCAGCGTGCAGGACGCAAAAAGCATCCAGCTGCTTTCTGAAATCGCGCGGGAAAAGAATATCAAGGTTGTTATTTGGCTGGCTGGAGAAGCTTTCGTTACCACCTACCCCCAAATTCCTTACCTACAGGACCTGGCGGACAGCGGAGCTGGCAGCCTGTTTGTCTTTTCTGGCAGTGAGCCGCTTCCCGAGGCGGCCACCTACCCGGCCAATATGGGCCGGACCTATCTGGTATCTTACCTTTCGCTCGCGCGTGAAAGTGGAAAGCAAACCCTGGCGCTGCGCTTACAAACGGAAAGCGACACGCTCACATCAGCCAGTTCCAACTTTGAGGTGCAGGTGGAACCTGCTGTACTGAGCTTCCTAAGCTTACCCGAGGCGCTCTCCCTCAAGTATTCCGCCGAAGGCGCCGTCACCCCCGCGGAACTCCCGCTGGAGGTGCTGGTCGATTTTGTGGACGGTCATCCGCGTAATATTAACTCTGCGCGTCTGCTGGTCAACGGTACAGTCGTGCAGGAGAATACCCAGGTGCCCTTGAACAGCTTTGTGCTCAAGCTCTCTGAGTATAACGGGCTTGAGCAACTGAGCTTGCAGGTACTGATGGTTGATGCGTTGGGTCTGGAAGCCCAAACCCCCTTGGCCAGGATCGCCCTCATCACCACAACGGCTGAGACACCTGGCGGCGCGGGAATCCTGAAAAACCCCTGGTATCTGGTCATTTTGGGAGCAGTGCTGGCGGGCTTTCTCGCCCTGGTAATTCTGCCAGGCTTGTTAAGGAACAAACGCCAAGCCGCGCCTGTCCCGCTCGCTGAAACGATTTTGCCGGCGCCTGCTGCCGCGCCTATCATTCTGGCAACGCTGACAAAACTTAATGCGGATAACCTGCCAACGCCGGACAAGCCCATCGCAATCACCCAGGAGATTACCATCATCGGACGCGACCCCGACTTGTGCAACCTGGTGTTGGACGATCCGGCTGTTGAAGCGATGCACTGTCAGCTGCGCATGCTTCCAGATGGGGAATTTCGCCTGACGGATTTTCGCAGCGCGGCGGGCAGCTGGGTGAATTACGCGCCAGTCGGGGTCAAAGGCATCCGCCTCCAGCATGGAGACCTGATTCAGTTGGGTTTGCTCACTTTCCGCTTTGGCAGCGGCTCGCGCGTGGCGGCTTCTGAAAAGAACTACCTGGAAAGCCGGCCAGCAGGCAGAGATACTGAAGCGGAATAAACCCAAAACCGCTCAGGTTCCTCAGAGCAAGACCGCAAAAATGCGGGTTTTTCCGCCATCGGGAGGGTGTTGAAAAACATTGGTCAATCGATTACACCCAAATTTTTCAAAGTTAAGAATTTAA
>DIXT01000033.1 GCA_002436085.1 Anaerolineaceae bacterium UBA6073 | reverse complement strand
AAGAAGAGTTAATCCGGGAGAAAACCCGCCAGGATAATTGTGTATTCTGTATATACAGGCTCGAAGCTTCTCCCCGGCTGTTGTATATGCAGGAGGGTGTTGAAAATGCCCAGAACAATAAAAAATGAACAACTTTATATTCAAGAAGAACACAATATGTTCATAAACCCCTCCCCTTTGATTCCCCTCCCCAGCGTCTCGTTTCAGTGTAAAACTTTCCGCACGATGCTAAAAAACGAACGAGATTCGGAGCTGGGAGAGGGCAGGGTGAGGGCAGATTTAAATTCTTAACTTTGAAAAATTTGGATGTAATCGATTAACCAATGTTTTTCAACACCCTCACACACTAAATTGAACACATGTTTTGTGAATAACTGCCTGTTAGAAAAGTCCTGAATTAGGAGATTGTCGAATTTATTCCTTTCCTGGCTTAATTACAGCATTATTTAACGGAAAAACTTAGCGTCAGAAAGACATTTAGATGCATCCTGACCCGGTAAATGAGTCTCAAGGGCAGTCAAGAATAGGACTTACTTCACGAGCATAGGCACTCTATCGATCGTTTTCCTCAAACAAACTCTTGTTTCTTTTCCTCTCCGTGTTTAAATTACTAAGATTTTGAGGTTTCGCGCATACCACTAGCGCTGAAATACACTTAATTAGAGAGTTTTTTATACCGTCGCTTCAAATCCCGACCTTGCAGATTTTACTGTGAGCATTTGCAAAATTAGTGTCCATCAAGCTATCAACGAACCTTACGGAGTAGAAATGATAATAAAAGGCTTAATCCTTCTCGTTCTGCTAATCTTCACCGCAGCTTGCGCCCCCTCCCCCGAAGCTATCCAGGAAGCCATCCGCCAAACCCAGGCGGCAGTCCCTACACCCCTGCCCCCCCACACCGCTCCCCAGCCCGACCGCTGCTCCCACGCTCCCACCCGTGCCCACCACACCGCTCGTGGATGCAAGCTTTCCGGCTTTGCTCGGGCACGCGGAGGACCTCCCCAGCGGATATAAGCTTGGCAGCCTGGGCAGCATTCCGGACGACCGCTTTACCTGGATTACGAACAGAGGTTCAGCCAACCATCTGCTTTCCATTGAAGAAGGTGATGACGGTGTGGAAGGCTATGTCGCCATCTTCGTTTATGAGGATACGTTGGATCCAATTCTGTCTTACATGGAAGATCTGAACGAAGTTACACGACTGATCCAGGAATACGGGACGACCTACACTTTTGATTTCGACACGATCGATGAGGTAGGCGATAAAGACCTGGCGTACGTGATGTCGGCGGATTCCAGCACGGATGAGTCCATCGGTCTGGGATTCGTGCGCTGCAATCTGTATGTGCGCGTCAGTTTTATGGACAGCAAGGACAGAGCGATGATTCTCGGCTACGCGCAAAAACTGGATCAGCGCATCGTCGCAATGGGCTGCCAGTACTAAGCTGGCGCAGCCTCCGCTCTTTTGTGCGCGTGTTCTGAAGCGCGCAGCACTTATCTACGACCCAAAGCCGGACATCGCGTCCGGCTTTGCTTTTCCGCCCTTCCACGGCTGACCCTTATGATAAAATTCTGGCATGGATACCCGGGTCGTCTTTATGGGTTCGCCCGATTTCGCTCTCCCGACGCTGGAAGCACTGCATAAAAACACGCGGGTTGTTGGCGTTGTTACCCAACCAGACCGGCCAGCCGGGCGCGGACGCTTGCCCATGCCAAGCCCCGTCAAGCAGTTAGCCGACAAGCTGGGAATTCCCGTCTTTCAACCTCTCTCCCTGCGTAAACCTGGCGTGCTGGAGCAGCTTGCTGCCTGGCAGCCGGACCTGATTGTAGTGGCCGCCTTCGGTCAGATCCTCCCGAAAAGCGTGCTCGCGCTCCCGCCAAAAGGCTGCATCAACGTGCACGCGTCGCTGCTGCCGCGCTGGCGCGGCGCTTCGCCCATCCAGGCTGCCATTCTGGCGGGAGATGAACGCAGCGGTGTGACCATTATGCTGATGGAAGAAGGACTGGATACCGGCCCGATCCTGACGCAAAGAGCGGTACCCATCCGGCCCGGCACCACCGGCGCGGAGCTCTCTCAACAGCTGTCTTTTTTGGGCGCTTCCACGTTAATAGAGATTCTGCCTTCTTACCTTTCGGGTATGCTCGCTCCGCTGACCCAAGCGGACAGCCTCGCCACGTACGCGCCGCTACTAAAAAAAATGGACGGGCTGCTGGACTTCAATCAACCGGCGCTTGCCCTCACCCGCAAAGTACACGCGTATTACCCCTGGCCAGGCACGTATTTTATTCTGAACGGGAAGCATATTAAGGTGCTCGATGCCCACCCGCACGATACCTTTGAGAGCGAGATTGTGGGACATTACATTGTGAACGGTATGCCCGCAATTGGCACAAGTGAAGGTCTGTTGGTGCTGGACCAGGTGCAGCCGGAAGGCAAACGCGGCATGCCCGGCAGCGCATTTTTGAATGGCCAGCCCGGCTGGCTCTCATAACATTTCCCCCAATCATTGATTTATACACATTGAGTTTTTGTCACTAACTTGGGAAGCAAAAGCAGTATTCCAATAACGCGTCTTTGCGAGGCGTTTTGCCTTACCGGCTGAATGTTTAGTACCAAGTCTACAAGGCAAAACGGCGTGGCAATCTGCCTTTACATCTTTCCGAGCTTTTGTATTGAGATACTGGGTTGGTCGTCGATCCAGCGTCCAGTCCGGTTTTTACTGTCACCTGTCCAGGAACGTTCTACTGCCGAACGAAACCAGACTGCCGCAACCCTGTGCCAACAGGCATCCTGGAAACAACCGTGTGTTTGATAGCAAAAGGTTTCTGTGCCCGCGACGCTAGCTGCGCTGTGATGGGAAGATTGGGTCCCGGAGCGACCGGGAGAAAAACGGTCAGCGCCCTTGAGAAGTGGCATTCAGATGTTCCCTCCCAAAAAACTTACTCTTCCGGGAAAAAATTCCTGCGCCACTCGTACAGCAGGTTCAGCGCTTGAGTTTTGTGGTGCTTTGGTAGGTGTCGGTCCACACTCCATTAGGGTTCAAACCGTCACCCACCAAGAATATCCTAAGACAATCCAAAATGCGGACTGCCACGACCCTTTGCCGATCGGCAAAACAAAGCAGCAACGAAGCCCACTGGCAAAGGGTCTCGTGACGGAGAGTTTGTCTTTGCGAGCTGTTTTGCCGCTATGCGTTGCTGAAAATCACACACATTTGCCAGGCAAAACGGCGTGGCAATCTGCATTTTTCTTTATGCTGCATAGGCACTATGTCTACCTTTCAGGGGTGAAACAACCCTTTCGGTTTCGCTCCCATATGCATATTACCCTGTCCCATACGGACTTGAAGGGCAGCCAGGCGCGCCCCCTTACTTTTTTTCGTAGCTACACGTTATTCCTAAGGCGGGGGCTCGCAGAGACATTAAAAAGCAGTACGCAAAAATCCCCTCAAAAATACTACCTTACTCCTCAGGGAAAAAATTCCTGCGCCACTCGTACAGCAGGTTCAACGCCTGTATCGGGGAAAGCGAGTTCAGGTCCACCTTCTTGAAGGCATCGATCAGAGGGTTATTTTCTGGGAACAGACGCAGCTGCGACGAGTCCGGCACCTGGTCCGGAATGGTCTTCCCGGACGTGGCTTCAAGCTGCCTGAGGATCTCATTCGCACGCTGTATTACCGGACCCGGCAGCCCGGCCAATTGCGCCACATGAATACCGTAAGAGCGGTCCGCCCCACCAGGCACAATCTTGTGCAGAAACACCACCCTACCCTCGGACTCGGTCACCGCCACGTTGTAGTTTCGCACGCCCGGCAGCATGTCTGCCAGCTCGGTTAGCTCATGGTAATGCGTCGCGAACAAGGTGAAGGGTTTCAGCTTGGGATGGCTGTGCAGGTACTCAATGATTGCCCAGGCAATGGAGAGTCCGTCGTAGGTGCTGGTGCCGCGCCCGATTTCATCCAATATCAACAGGCTGCGTGGGGTGGCGTTGTTCAGGATGTTGGCGGCTTCGATCATTTCCACCATAAAGGTGGATTGACCGGCATGGATCGCGTCCTGCGCGCCGATGCGCGTGAAAATGCGGTCAACCAACCCTATCTCCGCGCTCTCCGCTGGCACGAAACTGCCCAGCTGTGCCATTAAGGCAATCAATACGACCTGGCGCAGAAAGGTGGATTTACCGCTCATGTTCGGGCCGGTGATGACCCGCACGATCTCACCCTCCTCAAATACCGCGTCGTTGGCGATGAAGCGCTCGCCTGTGCGCAGCCGCTCCACCACCGGGTGCCGTCCGGCGATGATTTTCAGGCTCTTTTCCGCGCGCACAATCGGGCGAACGTAATTGTTCAGGGCGGCGGCAGCAGCCAATGAAAGTACGCAGTCCAGGCGGGCCAGAGCTCTGGCAGTTTCCAGCAGCAGCGCCGCAGAATCTGCCACGCGCTGGCACACCGAACGAAAGACGCGCAGTTCCACCTCGTGGATCTGCGTCTCCGCGTTCAGCACCAAAGATTCATATTCCTTGAGCTCCGGGGTGATAAAGCGTTCGGCATTTACCAGCGTTTGCTTGCGCAGGTAATCTGCGGGCGCGTTCTCCGCGCTGCCGCGGCTGATTTCTATGTAATAGCCAAACACCTTGTTAAAACCCACCCGCAAGGTCTTGATGCCGGTGCGTTTGCGTTCCTCGCCTTCCAGGCTGCCAATCCACTCGCGCGCGTGCTGGGACGACGAGACAATCGCGTCCAGCTCGGCGGAGAAGCCGGGTTTGATGATGCCAACATTCGCGAGCGTGGCGGGCGGATCATCCGCGACGGCTTCGTCCAACAGCGACAGCACATCCGGGTGTTCGTGCAATTCCATCAAGATTGCCGCGAGCGCTGGCTCAGGCGGCAGGAGCGCGCGCAGTTTGGGCAGCAGCCGCAAATCCTCGCGCAGGCTCACCAACTCCGGCGGGCGGATGCTGTTGGAGCACGCGCGGTTGACCAGCCGCTCCATGTCGTGAAATTCATGGAGCAAGTGCACGATTTCGTTGCGCAGCACGCCGTCCCGGTAAAACGTCTCGACCAAATCCAGCCGGGCAGTGATTGCCGCAAGGTTCAGCAGCGGTTTGTTGACCCATTGGCGCAGCATGCGCTTCCCCATCGCGGTCTTGGTCTGGTCCAGCACCCACAACAGGGACCCTTCGCTTCTGTTTTCCCGCAAGGTCTCGGTTAGTTCCAGATTGCGGCGCGTCTCCGCGTCCAGCACCATAAAGTCGCCCAGGCTGTAGGTGCCAAAGCTTTTTAGGCTCAGGAGCGCGTCTTTGTGCGTTTCCTGCAGGTATTTCAGCAAAGCCCCAGCCGCCCGCGTGGTAAGCGGCAGATTTTTCAGGCCAAAACCATCCAGGCTGCTGACCCCAAAAACCCCTTTCAGGAGTTCCTCCGCACGCCCGGGTTCAAAGTACCAGCCCGGGACAGGCGTGACCGAGCCCGCCAATCCTTCGGGCAATTCCTGCGCTTCGGAACGCAAGGTTTCGGCCGGGTTAATACGGACAAGTTCCGCGCGTACCGCGCCCAGGCCTTCCTCCAGCTCCAGTTGTGTTCCGGTGAATTCTCCGGTGCTAATATCCAAATAGGCAATACCCGCGTGGTTTTCTTGCAGACAGACCGCCGCCAGGTAGTTATTCCTGCCAGCGCTGAGCAACCCCGGTTCCACCACAGTTCCGGGCGTCACCACCCGGACGACCTCGCGCGTGAACAAGCCTTTATCCGGCTGATCGCCCACCTGCTCCGCGATGGCAACCCGGTAACCTTTTTCAATCAAGCGCCCGAGGTAATTATCCGCGGCGTGAAAAGGGATGCCCGCCATGGGCACCCGCACGCCTTTTGCTACCGGTCGGGAGGTCAGGACGATATCCAGCGCTTCCGAAGCTTTGCGCGCGTCGTCGTCGAAGGTCTCGTAAAAATCACCCAACCTGAAGAACAGGATGGCATCCGGATACTGTTTTTTGATATCCAGGTACTGCTGCCTCAGGGGGGTGATATCTTGCGGCATGCTCAGCCTTTACTTTAAGGTTTCCGCGACGTAAGCAGGCGCCTGATCCAGCGCTTCCGAGATTTTGGACGGGTCTTTCCCGCCGGCCTGCGCCAGTTCGGGTTTGCCGCCGCCGCCTCCGCCAACCACCGCCGCGGCGCGCTTGACCAGGTCGCCGGCTTTCAAACCGCGTTTAATCAGGTCAGGCGTAACGGCTGCGATAATCAGCGGTTTGTCGTCCAGCACGGACGCCAGCGCGACCACCCCCGAGGGGTAGCGCTGCCGGAACTGATCCGCCAGGCCGCGCAGCATTTCCGCGCCAGCCCCCGGCACCAGCGCGGTCAGGACCGGCACGCCGGAGATGAGCTGCACCTGGTCCAGCTGGCGGTTGAAGGCTTCCTGCGCGATTTGCGCGCTCAACTGCTCAATCCGTTTTTCGGATTTTACAAGCTCGGCTTGCAGTGCGTTCAGCCTGGCCGACAATTCCGCGGGTGAGGCTCCCACACTCTGCGCGGCTTCCTGCAGCAGATTCATGCGTTCCCGCGCATAAGCATAAGCCGCTTGGCCGGTTACTGCTTCAATGCGGCGGATGCCGGCAGCCACGCTGCTCTCGCCTGTAATCAGGAACAACCCGATTTCGCTGGTATTGTGTACATGTGTGCCGCCGCACAGTTCGTAGGAAATAGCTTCCTCGTCTCCAATTTTAATGGTTCGGACTTCCTGACCGTATTTCTCGCCGAAAAGCGCCATCGCGCCTTCGTTGATGGCTTTTTCCAGCGGTTTGACCGTGATGTTCAGGTCGTACTCGCCAAGGATAGCTTCGTTTACACCCCTTTCGATGCGCAGAAGCTGCTCGTGGCTGATCGCGCTGGGGTAGTTGAAGTCAAAGCGCAGCCTGTCCGGCGCGACCAGCGAACCTGCCTGACGCACCTGGTCGCTGAGCACTTTGCGCAGTTCGGCGTGTAATAAATGCGTGGCGGTGTGGTTGCGCATGGTGGCTTTCCGGCGCTGGACGTCCACACGCGCGGCGGCTATATCGCCCACCGTGGGCAGCCCGAAGACCACATGCCCGACGTGTACAATCACGCCTGCGGCAGGCTTGCGCACTTCCGAGACCTCGATTTCCCAGGCGCCGGCCGGGTCGGACGTGATTTTGCCCGTATCCGAGACCTGTCCGCCGGATTCGATGTAAAAGCTGGTATCCCCAAGCAGGACTTCTACCTCGTCACCCGCCTGGACTTGCTGCACAGGCTGCGCGTTCTGAAAGAGCGCCAGCACAGTGGAGGGAACCACGTAACGGTCATACGGGTCGTAAGCGCTGCCGGACTCGCCCAGCGCGTGTTTCTCAATCAGTTCCTGCAAAACGCGCTGGTAATTTTCCGCATCGCGTCCGCCCATGTCGCCGAAAGCCTTGCCCGCCCCGCTGGCAACGCGGTGCGCTTCCATGCTCTCAAAGAAGCCGCTTTCATCCACGCCCAAGCCTTCCTCACCGAGGATGTCGCGCGTGATTTCCAGCGGAAAGCCCAGCGTCGCGTACAGGTCAAAAGCTGCCTTGCCGCTCAGTTCGCTTTCTCCGCGGGAGCGCATGCCGGCAATCAAGCGGCTGAGCTCGGCAAAGCCCGCGTCGAGCGTTTCGGCAAAGCGCTGCTCCTCGCGCGTCAGAGTGTCCATGATGAGGCTCTCGCTGCGTTTCACTTCGGGGTACGCATCCTGGTAAATGCTGACGACGCGCGCGGCAACTTTCGCCATGAATGGTTCGGTCAGGTTCAATTTGCGCGCAAAGCGTGCCGCGCGGCGGATAATCATCCGGCAGATATAGTTGCGCCCGAGGTTGCCCGGGATGACACCGTCAGCAATCAGGAAGGATGCCGCGCGCACATGGTCGGCGATGACGCGGTAGGGCGTGAGATTTTCAATGCGCTGAGCGTCAGTCTGCCCGGTCAGCCGCTGGACTTCATCCAGCAGCGGAGAGAGCAAATCGGTCGCGTAGTTGCCGCGCACACCCTGGATAATGGAGACAATGCGTTCAAAACCCATGCCGGTATCCACGTGCTTTTTGGGCAGCGGCGCCAGTTCGGTCGGGGATAGGCGGTTGTATTGGATGAAAACGTTGTTCCAGATTTCCGTCCAGCGCCCGCAGCCCGCGTTGACGTCGCAGACGTGCAGGGGGTCATCCTTGCGCGTGCAGGCTTCCGGGCCGAAATCATAGTGGATTTCACTGCAGGGACCGCAGGGACCAGTCTCCGCCATCTCCCAGAAGTTATCCTTGCGCCCGGAGAAAACCAAATGCGTGGGGTCAAAACCCGGCTGGCTCAACCAGATTTGCGCGGCTTCGTCGTCGTCCGGAATCTGACCGTATTCGTCCTTAAAAGTCGTCGCCCACAGGCGGCTCTTGTCCAGGCCCCAGACTTCCGTCAGCAGCTCCCAGGACCAGGAAAGCGCTTCTTTTTTGTAGTAATCCCCAAAAGACCAATTCCCAAGCATTTCAAAGAAAGTGTGGTGGGTATCGTCCCGACCAACCTGGTCAAGGTCGTTGTGCTTTCCGGAGACGCGCATGCACTTCTGCGAGTCAACCGCGCGGGTGTAGGGTCGGCTGTCCGTGCCCAAAAAGACGTCTTTGAACTGCACCATGCCCGCGTTCGTGAAGAGCAGTGTGGAATCTCCGCCGGGGACGAGCGAAGCGCTGGGGACGTGGGTGTGTCCGCGCGCCGCAAAAAAGTCGATGAAGGATTGCCGAATTTGATTACCGGTTAAAGGCATAGAGAACTCCCAATGAAGGATTTACAGACTAAAAATTATACTGTATTTCGGCCGGCAGAGACGTTGCGCGCATTGCCTCAATATTAATGTAACTTTACAAAAGAACGATGGCTCATAAATAATGTAACCATGCAAAGATACGTTGCCGCATAATCGGTGTAACAATTTGCCCGCAACCCGAATGAGCGCCTTTTACCTTCTCCGGGGAGAAGGTGCCCGCAGGACGAAGAAGTGCCTTTTACCTTCTCCGGGGAGAAGGTGCCCGCAGGGCGAATGAGCGCCTTTTACCTTCCCCGTGGGGGAAGGTGCCCGCAGGGCGGATGAGGGTCTTTTATTACCCTCATCAGTCTCGCTGCGCTCGCCAGCTTAGCCTTCGGCACGCAAGCGACCCCCAGGGGAAGCTGAAAATGCTCTGCCCGCAACCCGAAGGAGCGCCTTTTACCTTCTCCGGGGAGAAGGTGCCCGCAGGGCGGATGAGGGTCTTTTATCGCACTCATCAGTCTCGCTGCGCTCGCCAGCTTAGCCTACGGCACGCAAACAGCCCCCGGGGGAAGCTGAAAATGCTCTGCCCGCAACCCGAAGGAGCGCCTTTTACCTTTCCCGTGGGGGAAGGTGCCCGCAGGGCGAAGAAATGCCTTTTACCTTCCCCGTGGGGGAAGGTGCCCGCAGGGCGGATGAGGGTCTTTTATTACCCTCATCAGTCTCGCTGCGCTCGCCAGCTTAGCCTTCGGCACGCAAGCGACCCCCAGGGGAAGCTGAAAATGCTCTGCCCGCAACCCGAAGGAGCGCCTTTTACCTTCTCCGGGGAGAAGGTGCCCGCAGGGCGGATGAGGGTCTTTTATCTCACTCATCAGTCTCGCTGCGCTCGCCAGCTTAGCCTACGGCACGCAAACAGCCCCCGGGGGAAGCTGAAAATGCTCTGCCCGCAACCCGAAGGAGCGCCTTTTACCTTTCCCGTGGGGGAAGGTGCCCGCAGGGCGAAGAAATGCCTTTTACCTTCTCCGGGGAGAAGGTGCCCGCAGGGCGAAGGAGTGCCTTTTACCTTCTCTAGGGAGAAGGTGCCCGCAGGGCGGATGAGGATCTTTTATCTCACTCATCAGTCTCGCAGCGCTCGCCAGCTTAGCCTACGGCACGCAAGCAGCCCCAGGGGAAGCTGAAAACAATTTGCCCGCAACCCGAAGGAGCGCCTTTTACCTTCTCCGAGGGGGAAGGTGCCCGCAGGACGAATGGGTGCCTTTTACCTTCCCCGTGGGGGAAGGTGCCCGCAGGGCGGATGAGGGTCTTTTATTACCCTCATCAGTCTCGCTGCGCTCGTCAGCTTAGCCTTCGGCACGCAAGCGACCCCCAGGGGAAGCTGAAAAGGCTCTGCTCGCAACCCGAAGGAGCGTCTTTTACCTTCCCCGTGGGGGAAGGTGCCCGCAGGGCGGATGAGGGTCTTTTATTCTCAGGTATTATCTGACCGAAGAGCGCAGCCTGACCTACAATAAACAGTGCTGGGTGGCGCCCGTAAGGGCGAAGCATCCCTCCATAGACCACCATACCAAGCAAAGCAACGTCCAAAGGATGCTTCGCCCCTACCAGTGATTCTCACAAGGCCGGTTGTTTACATCCATGGCGATTCTTCGCTCCCGGGAGACAATATAAAAACCAGACCAATAGCAAGTCTCAATCAATAGCGGTATACCTCCAAACCTCTTTGCAATCACATACTTTCCACAACAACAAAAAACCGCGGAGCAAGCTCCGCGGTCAAGTCACAACAAGCGATTACTCCATGCTTTGTCTTCCAGCCAGCGCCCGCAGCAAAGTATTCTGGTCGGCGTACTCAATATCCCCCCCGACCGGTAGCCCGCGCGCCAAACGGCTGACCTTGATCCCCAGCGGCAGGATGCGCTGCTGCAAATACAGGGCGGTCGCGTCCCCTTCCATGCTGGGGTTGGTAGCGATAATCACCTCGCGCACTTTCCCATCCTTCAAACGCTCCAGCAGCGGAAAAATCTTTATCTGATCCGGTCCAATGCCCTCGATCGGGGACAGCACCCCCAGCAGCACGTGGTACTTGCCATTAAAAGCCCCGGTGCGTTCAATCGCAAGCACGTCCAGCGGCTCTTCCACCACGCATAGGATGCTTTCGTCCCGGTTTGTCGAGGCGCAGATTTCGCATTGCTCCTGCCCCGCGCTGGTGACGTTAAAGCATGTCCGGCAGTGCTGCGTTTGAGACTTGAGCTGCTCCAGTGCCTCCGCCAGCTGAAGCGAGCTTTCGTCCGGTGCCTTCAGCAGGTAAAAAGCCAGGCGGGAGGCGGTCTTGGGGCCAATTCCCGGCAGCCGGGCAAACGCGTCAATCAGGTTCTGAACCGAATCGGGCAAAGCACGCATAAGGGCTTAGCGTCCCATTCCCATGCCGCCCAACAGGTTGGCAAAAGGCGCCATCTTTTCTTCGGAGAGCGCGCGGGTACTGTCCAGCGCCTTGTTTATCGCTGCCAGCAGCAAGTCCTGCAGCATCTCCGCGTCGGCGTCTTTCAACACATCTTCCTCGATACTGACAGCCGTGCATCTCTGGTCGCCTGTCATCGTAACAGACACCGCGCCGCCGCCAGCAGTCTCCGTCACTTGCGCTTCGGCAATCTCAGCCTGCGCGGCAGCCATTTGTTCCTGTAATTTGGCGATTTGCGCCATCATGTTCCCGCCCTGTCTGGCGGATGGTCCAGCATTGAATCCTTTTGCCATCTTATTCCTTCTTCTCGTTATTTACAGTTTTCTTGCGCACCCGCCCGCCCAACTCGCGCAGGGTCATATCGACCAGGCCGTTGGGTACGATATCCGGATGCTCTTCGACAGCCTGTGTGCCCGCCGTGCAGACAATCAGCACTTCTTCAGGATAAAACTTCGCCAGCACTCCCCGCACAACCTTCAGCGGTTTTTCCTCGTTCATCTTGTCCCGCAGCAGGTCGCTTTTAAAGCCAAGCGTGATGGTGTTGTTTTCCACGCGAATAATCCGCGAGGAATTCAGGAGCGCGCTGGCCACCTGGTCCACTCCGCGCACTTCCCGTTTGATTTTATCCCAGTCCAGCAGCAGGTTTTCAAGGTTCAACTCCCCGTTCGTTCTGGGTGCCGGCTCCGCGGGCGCTTCCGCGGCCGGACTCGCTTCCGCTGCTTTTACCTCGGGCTTGCGTTCTTTCGGGGGTTCAGGAGCGGGCTTGCTTTGTTCATGCGTCTTTGGCGTTACCCTGACATTTTTTTCGGGTACCAGAGCAGGCATCGCGACGGAAGCTTCCGATTGAGAAACAGATTTGGCAAAAGCCAGTTCCAGCCCCAATCCAGGGTGCCAGTTGGCTTTCAGCTCAGCTGCGGCTTTGCTGAATTCGTTGATTCCAGCAATCAACTCCGCGGCGCTGAAAGCTGCAGCCTGTTTGTTCACCGTGCTGCGTACTTCAGGCAGCAGTTCCAAATCTTTGCCGCCGCTCAGCTTGACAACAAGCAGCGAGCGCAGGTAATCCACGACCTGGCGGGCAAACTGGCGCGGGTCGGCTCCACCATCCAGGGCGGCGTGGATTAATTCCAGGCCGCGCGCGCTGTCCTTTTCCTGCACAGCTTGGACCAAATCAATAACCGTCTGGCTGGTAGCCGTGCCCAGGATATCCTGTGCCGCAGCCAGGGTCACGCGTCCCTGCAAGGACGCCAGCTGGTCTACCAGCGAGATTGCGTCGCGCATGCTGCCGGTAGATTGGCGCGCGATCAGGCTTAAGGCGTCTTCGTCAATCTGGATTTTTTCCTGCTCGCAAATCAGACGCAGTTTTTCGACGATCTGATTCAGCGGGATGCGCCGGAATTCGTGCCGCTGGCAGCGGGAGAGCACCGTGGCGGGGATTTTGTGGATTTCGGTGGTCGCCAGGATAAAAATTACATGGCTGGGAGGCTCTTCCAGGGTCTTAAGCAGCGCGTTAAACGCAGAGGTGGACAGCATGTGCACTTCATCGATGATGTAAACCTTAAACTTGCCCTGGCTGGGCGCGAAGTTGATCGTATCCCGCAGCTCGCGCACATCATCCACGCTGGTATTAGAGGCCGCGTCAATTTCAATCAGGTCCAGAAAACGCCCCTGGTTGACCGCTTTGCAGTTTTCGCAAACGTTGCACGGCCTGTCGGCGGGGTTTTCCGCGAGGCAGTTGACCGCCTTTGCCAGCAGGCGGGCAGAGGTAGTCTTGCCGGTTCCGCGCGGCCCTGCAAAAAGATACGCCTGGTTCACACGGTTGGAGACGACGGCATTGCGCAGCGTCTGGACGATGTGTTCCTGCCCCGCGACTTCATCCCAGGAAGACGGGCGCCAGGTGCGATAAAGGGCTTGAGACATGGTTTTCTCCCCTAAGGTATCTGATATGTGGATTGTGCGCTGCCGCCAGGTTCGGATAACACAATTTCCTCACCGGTTTTCCACAGCGCTTCAGCTGAATTCCAGAAAAGCTCAATGACCGAATCCGTGCCAGAGCGTGTGTAAAGGCGGATTGCTCCGTTCTTGTTCAGCTTCAGCGCGGGGAAAGTGTAGCGTTCCCCGCCGGAACCGGATATTTCCCAGCCTGCCAGGTCCACCGTCGTTTCGCCTTGGTTGCGGACCAGAATGTATTCCAGGTCGCGGTTCCCCACGCCGACAACCGCCTCGATGCTCAATTCCGCGTCCCCAGCGGGCTGCTGCGCGGGGGCGGCTTTCGTCGGCTGCTTAGTAATTTGGGTGGGTTCTGCTGCAATCTTAGGTAGATTCAGCGCAGGCAGGCTGCCCCCCAGCTTCTGCCACAGGAACAGCACAAGCACAATCGTTCCAGTGGTGACTAAAACGTTTAACAACAGATATGGCAGAATAGGGGCGCGTTTTTTCATATTCGTAAGAGTAATGATAGCATAAACCAGCCGGGTTTAGAGAGTTTTGAGCCAGCCAGCTCAGGGTTATGGGATATTCCTGTCATTCCACATGAGACCTTTACAGCAGCCGGTCTCGGCTATAGGCGACTGTTTAATACTCCGTAACAACTTATTAACAAATTGATAACATTGGTTTTATTCAGATTTAATTGACGCGTGCTAATATGGTCATCAGATTTGAACACTTATTGTTTCTCTCCTTTCAAATTTGTTCAAATCAGGATCATGAAGTGACGAAACACTATGTTGATCGAAAGTAAGCCAGGCGCAGGTGAGGCGCCTGGTTTGCTTTTAAGCCCCCGGCTGTCCAACCAGACGCTTGACAGCATCAATCTGAACGCGATGATGCCAAAGCAGGCGCCGCACCAGTTTCCGGCACGACCATAATTCTCCATCTACTTCCAAAGCCGCGGGGTTCTCCTCCAGCCCGGGTAAAAGCGTTTCTACTTTCTCCTGACTAAACTGAAGCGCGTCAAGCGGCTTTAGCTCCTTTGGCAAAGGTTCTGCCCACAGTTCGAGCTTGTTCAGGTACAGAAGTTCCGTCCGCGCAATGTGCAGCAAAACCTCCTGGATTGTCCGGGTTTCGCCGAAGGTTTTTCGTCCCAGCAGTTCAGTGGGAATGAATTCCAGACCGGCCAGCAGTTCCTCGCGCTGCCAGCGGTAAACATTAAGAGCATTACCGATTTCATCCTGCTGCAACGTTCGGAAATCATCCTCAAAAAACGCTATGGAGCCATCCTCGCTGTGTTCCGCCGGCAGTCCGCCCCCCTGATACGCTTCAACCAAGCGGAAATCCACATTCCCGAGATGGAACCAGGGCTCTTCCGTATGCAAGCTTACCCAGGCTCCATAATTGAGTAAATTGCCGGCAAAGCGCAGCAATGCCTCGGCATCACTACGTCCATAAGCGAAGCAGCCCGGAAAGTCCAGTCCCCAGGCAAGCATGCGCTCCGGGCTCAAAGCCTCCATACCCACGCGGATTAACATTTCTGTCATTTTTTATTCAATTAATCGTAGAATACGGGCAAATGCCCAAGGGAGATTATGCGCATCCATTCCGCGCGGTCGCCTTCGGTGAGGATGGAAGCTTCAGCGGCAACCCGCGCGCCGGCTTTTTCCACGATCAAACGCATGCCCTGCAGGGTGGAACCTGTGCTGATGACGTCATCCAAAATCAGAACGCTTTTTCCTTTCATCAGGTCGCAGTCTTTCTCGTCCAGATACAGCTTCTGCGGTTTACCGGTCGTGATGGAAAGGGTTTCGGCTTCAATTGCGTTTCCCATATAAGGTTTGCACTCTTTGCGCAGTACGATGTAGGGTTTACCTGTGACTGCCGCTAGCATGTGGGCGATGGGGATACTCTTGGACTCGGCGGTCAAAATAACGTCATAAGCCAGTCCGGCAAGTTTTTCAGCCAGGGCTTTCGCGCAGGCATCCACCAGCTCCACATCGCCAAGAATATTCAGAATAGCAATCCGTAAGCCTGGTTTTACTTCAAACAGGGGTAGTTCGCGATGCACGCCTGCGATATCAATTGGGTAAGTCGCGCGTTCATTTTCCATAATGCCTCCTGAGGCGGATAATATACTTGGATTCTAAACCAAAACCGCTCGCGGGACCTGGCGATTTCCCTAACACATAAAAAATCCCCTTAGAATCAGCTAGTGCCAGGGACGCCGACCCCGGCACTAGGTTTAAGGAGGAGAAGAAGAAGAGAAGTCGCCCTTTCAATCAATATCATATACAATATATCCCTGCACTGCTTGACGATTAACCTACGTTTACCCTACGATTTTGAGGATTGCATGTTTGCTGTTGAAACTGAAGCATTAGGACGGATTTATAAAGTCAAGAAAACCCGCAAAGAAGCAGCGCACACCCTGGTCGCGCTCGACAATGTGAACCTGTCCGTGAACCAAGGTGAGCTTTTTGGGCTGCTCGGACCAAACGGCGCGGGCAAGACGACCTTAATCAAGGTGCTTACCACGCTGCTGGCCCCCAGCAGCGGATTCGCGCACGTGAACGGACTGGACGTTGCCCGCCAGCCTGAAGAAATCCGGCGGCAAATCAACATGGTGTCCGGCGGCGAGACCTCCGGTTATGGGCTGCTGACCGTGCGCGAAAACTTGTGGATGTTCACCCAGTTCTACGGCATCCCCTCCAGGCAAGCTAACGCGCGCATTATGGAACTGCTCAAAATCGTCGGACTGGAAGACCGCGCGAACACCAAGAGCAGCAACCTCAGCACCGGCTTGCGCCAAAAGATGAACATCGTGCGCGGATTTATGACCGACCCGACCGTGCTCTTTTTGGATGAACCTACGCTTGGCCTGGACGTTGGCGCAGCGCGCGACGTGCGGCGCTTTGTGCGCCAGTGGGTGGATGACGACCCGACCCGTACGCTTTTGCTGACCACGCACTACATGGTCGAGGCGGAGGAAATGTGCGACCGGGTGGCGATTATCAACCAGGGGAAAATCCTGGCTTGCGACACACCCCAGAACCTGAAGCAAAGCCTGCGCAGTGAGGGGGTCTACTCCCTGCAGGTAAGCGCGTTGGACGAAAAAGACTTTGAAGAACTGAAAGGGATAGCAGGTTTCCGCCAGGGCACCCTCAGGCAAGTAGAAAGCGGCGCCGAGCTGGAACTGGTGCTCTCAGATGACAGCGTGCTCGCGGGCCTGCTCGGTTTCCTGACCGCCAAAGGCAGCCGCATCACCACACTGCACAAGCGCGAAGCCAGCCTGGAAGATGTTTTTATCAGCCTGGTGGGCAAATCGATGAAGGACGTAGAAAATGGCGCTGCAGACTAAAGTCACCCGCAACAGCGGCGCGCGCCTGTTCCTGCAGTCTGTCATCGGCAGGTCTTATCCACGCGTCATCGGCACCCAGCGGGACCTTTCCTGGCTGTTTTTTGATATTTTCCTGCCATTCCTGACCATGGTCGGGTACGTCTATATCTACCGCGCCCTCAAGGCTCCGGAGGAGTACATCGGCTTTGTGGTGCTTGGCAGCGCGATGACCGCCTATTGGATTAATATCCTCTGGTCTATGTCCAGCCAGCTTTACTGGGAGAAAGAAACCGGCAACCTGGCGCTGTACGTCATGTCGCCGACCCCCCTGATGGCAATTCTGTTCGGTATGGCCAGCGGCGGCCTCTTTTCGACCACCATCCGCGCGCTGGTCATTCTGGTTGTCGGAAACCTGCTTTTCCAGGTAAGCTACACCATCACCAGTTTCTGGGCGCTGTTTCTGGTATTTGTGCTCACCATGGTCGCGCTGTACGGGATGGGCATGATGCTCTCGTCCCTCTTCCTGCTTTTCAATCGCGAAGCCTGGCACAGCGCGAATTTGCTGCAGGCGCCGGTGATGCTGTTTTCCGGTTTTTACTTCCCGGTGAGCGCGTTTAATTTTTGGGTCGCGGCAGCCGCATCCATCGTCCCGCTCACGCTGGGCATGGACGCCATCCGCCAGTTGGTTTTCCCTTCCACCGCGCTGCTGGGTTTCCTTTCAGTCAAGCTGGAATTGATAATCCTGGCAATCCTGTCGGTGCTCTTCTTAGCCGCCGCGTTTCTCACGCTGCGCCGCATGGAGAGGCTGGCAATCAAACACGGTAAAATCACGGACAGACTGGATTAATCGTCATGAGTTCCGCAGAGACAACTCCCAATTCCGAAGCCAAACCTGGCAAGCTACTCACTTTCCGCACCAGCGCCTGGCTGGGTTGGATGATTGAGTCCAACTGGACGGATCCGTTTATCTTCGCGATCTACTCCATCATCCGCCCCATCTCCACCGCAGCGATTCTGATCGTGATGTACCTGGTCATTCGCGGCGGGGACTTCGGCAGCGCGGATTTTGTGAACCTGTACATCGGCAACGCCTTCTTCATTCTGGTCGGCGCTGCCATCCAGGGCGTGTCCTTCGGCATCCTAGACGACCGCGAGCACTACCGCACGCTCAAGTACATCTACATCGCCCCTGTGCGGGTGCCTGTTTACCTGTTCGGCCGCAGTGTCGCCAGCATTCTGGTAGCCTGTTTTTCCGTGCTGATCACCCTGGGTTTTGGGATTATCTTCCTGAAAATGCCAATTGCATTGGCTGAAGTCAAGTGGGGGCTCTTCGCGGCGGCTTTTGTGCTTGGCATGGCAGTCATGATTTGTTTGGGTCTCATGCTCGGCAGTTGGACGCTGATCATCAAGAACAACGCCTGGTCTCTGGGAGAAAGCCTTGGGGCGGGTCTGCTTATCTTCTCCGGAGCGGTTTTCCCGCTTAGCGTACTGCCCGTGCCGCTGCAGTGGGTGGGCAGCGCCCTTCCGATCAGCTACTGGCTTACCCTTATCCGCAGAGCCCTGGTGCCGGGAATTGGCAGAGCCTACCCAATGTACACCAATCTTTCAGATCAGCAGCTCATCCTGATTTTGCTGGGATTCACCTTAGTTTACGCTGCCCTGGCTGCGCTGATATACAAACGATTCGATTTCATCGCGCGCGAACGCGGCAATATCGACATGGTGTCCAACTACTGATGGCACACGCTCCCAGCTTTTCCGCAATTATTGTCATGACGCCCGCAGGGCTTCTTACCCTGCAGTCCAGCCCCGACGGCTTGCGCCGCTGCGCTTTCCTTGGTTACTCTGAAGCTCACCCTTTTACAGATTTGTTTGCCACCCGCCCGGAAGAGCCCCTGCTTGAACAGGCGGTCGAACAGCTGGGTGAGTATTTCCAAGGCGCGCGCCATTCCTTCTCCCTGCCCTTAAACCTCAGCGGGCTTACTCCTTTCCAAACCCGGGTGCTGATTGCCTGCGCTGCAATTCCCTGGGGCGAAACGCGCACTTACGCGCAGCTCGCCGAAAGCATCGCTTCCCCGGGCGCCAGCCGCGCGCTTGGCTCTGCGCTGGCGCGCAACCCGCTGCTGCTTTTTATTCCCTGCCACCGCGTCATTGCTTCGGACGGCGCTTTGCGCGGCTTCGCCGCTCCCGACGGTATCCGCACTAAAGCCTCGCTGCTGCGGCACGAAGGTCTGCGCGTGGAGAACGGAAAAATCAAATCCCAATCAGGAGAAATTGCATGAGCGAACTTATGCCCGGCTACAAATCTGGTTTTGTATCCATTGTCGGCAAGCCCAACGCCGGAAAAAGCACCCTCACCAACCGCCTGCTTGGGCAGCCTGTTGCCGGCGTCTCGGCCAAACCACAGACCACGCGCAAGCGCCAGCTGGCTATCCTTACGACGGACGAAGCCCAGATTATCTTTGTGGATACTCCCGGCTTGCACGAACCTAAAGACAAACTGAGCCAGTTTATCAATTCTGAAGCGCAATATGCCCTGCACGACGCGGACCTGATTCTTTTCCTGGCAGACTCGTCGCAAAGACCGGACAAGCTGGACGAGGGCCTGGCGGCGCTGGTGCAGGAAGTTCAGCGGGATATCCCGGTGCTGCTGGTGCTGAACAAGAACGACCTGGCGGACAGCAGGACCCTGGCTGCCAACAAAGCGCTCTTCGAAAACCTGCTGCCCGGCGCGCGGGCTGTGTCCATTTCCGCCCAGACCGGCAACGGCATCGAAAACCTGCTGCGCGTGGTGCGCGAGCTTTTGCCGGAAGGTCCGCAGTACTACCCGCCTGACCAGATTACCGAGACCTTTGAACGCGACATCGCCGCCGAAATGGTGCGGGCTGCCTGCCTGACCCTATTGGAGGACGAAGTACCCTACAGCATCGCTGTGCGCACGGACGAATACACCGAGCGCGAGAACGGGGTTCTGTATGTGAAAGCGACCATCTTCGTCGAACGGGACGCGCAAAAAGCGATCGTCATCGGCAGAAACGGCGACATGATCAAGCGCATTGGTTCCGCCGCGCGCGTGGATATCGAAGCAGCCAGCGGGCAAAAGGTGTTCCTTGACCTCACCGTAAAGCTGCGCAAGGACTGGAAGAATGACCCGGCCTTTCTGAAGGAGCTGGGGCTCTCCCAGAAATCCTGACGATGTCCGCGGCGGCATATATGCTCTTACCGGCTTTAGTAGTCAGTGCGGCGCTGAACTGGTATGCTGCCTGGATGCAAAAGCTCAGGTTGTATTACGCCACCAAGCCTATTGTTCTGATAATCCTGATTGCGCTGTTTGTCTTATGGGGCGGTCTGCACCCGCCAGCGCTGCCTTTCCTGGTCGCGCTGGGGCTCTCCTTGCTGGGGGATATATTCCTGATCCCGCGCTCGCAGCGCTGGTTTCTGGCCGGTCTTATCGCTTTCTTCCTGGCGCATGTATCCTACGTTTATGGTTTCAATGCCGCCCCCGCCCCTCTGCTTCCCACGCTGCTGGCTGCCGCGGCTGCCGGCTTGCTGCTGGGCGCCCTCTTTGCCTATGTCATCCGCAAGACGGGCAAAAAACCTGAGCTTAAGCCGATGCGCAAGGTTTTTTTGCCCTACGCGGCGGTGCTGGTGCTGATGGCTGCTTCGGCGGTTTTATGTCTGTTTCGTTCTGCCTGGCCGCTGCCCGCTGCAGGTATGTGCGCGTCCGGCGGGCTGCTATTCTTAACCTCAGACCTGTTGCACGGCGCGGACAGAATGGGTAAGCGCATCCCGCATGCCAGGTTCTGGATTATCGCGACTTATCACCTCGGGCAGTTTCTGATCGTACTCGGCGCGGCGCAGTGGGCACAGCTCAGTTTGCCCCGTTGATGCAGCATACACCCAGAGCTAAGCCCTGCGAACCGCGTGTTATAATCTCAATTATTCTCGAAAACAATTTTTCAGGAGTTATCCATATGAGTGATCAGCCCAACACAGAAATAGAAAGCACCCAGGACGACCGCCTTTGGGCAACGCTTTCCTACATTTTCTCCCCCCTTGTGCCAATCGTGCTGCTTCTGCTGGAGAAGAAACGCTCGCGCCCCTTCATCAAAGCCCACCTGGCGCAAGCGCTTGTGTTTGGCACGCTTGTTTGGGTGGTGATTGCCATCCTTCCGCGGGGCTTAATCGAAAGAATCGTGGGGTTGGCAGCTTTTGTGCTGGTCATCATTTGGGGCGTGGCCGCCAGCCGCGGCGAAAGCGTGAAGATCCCCTTCATCACAGACTTCCTGAAAAAGATGAAGTGGGCATAGGTCCAGGCTGCAAGCCCAAAGACCTGAGATTTTCTATAGTAGGACCGTTGCGGCGCAGGTATGATTTAAGAATTCTAATAACAGAAAGCAGGTAAACTATGTCAGAACAATCAGATATCCCTACCCCGGAAGAAATTCCTGTGGTGGAACCCGTCGTAACTGTGAACCCCGCGGAAGCAGTTACGACTGAAGAACGCACTTGGGCGCTGCTGGCGCACCTGTCCATATTTCTCAACCTGTTCACCGGTCTGCTCGGCACTGCCGCGGCATTGGTCATCTACCTGGTGTATAAGGACAAATCCCGCTACGTGACATACCAGGCTTTACAAGCCATAATCTTCCAGCTGGTATTCTTCTTCGGCGGCGGTCTGCTTATTGGGCTGGTATGGCTGATTACCGGGCTGTTGTCAATCGTTTTGGTTGGCTTAATCCTGATTCCCATCGCGCTGATCCTGAGCCTGCTGCCTCTCGGCTGCCTGGCGTATGCCATTTACGCCGCGGTCGAAACCTACCACGGCAAGGACTTCAAATACTGGCTGGTCGGCGATTGGACCCGTTCGGCGCTAACCGACTAATCTTTTCAGACGAAACCAGGCAGCCTCTAACCCAGGGGCTGCCTGGTATCTATCAGGGGTAATCACTTTGAACACAGAAAATCAAATTCTCTTTTACGGGGTGAATTGGTGCGGGGACTGCAAACGCTCCAAGCGGATTTTTAGCGAGATGCAGGTGCCTTACGTGTGGTATGACCTTGATAAAAACTCCCGCGCGGTGGAATTTGTGAAGAGCGTGAACCAGGGCATGCGCCGTGTACCAACGATCGTTTTCCCGGACGGTTCCATGCTGATGGAGCCGCGCGATGAGGTTTTACGGGCAAAACTGCAGGAATTTCAGCGCTGAGCGATGGAACACCCCCGCTTACGGCAGCCGCTGGCTGCCAGGTAAATCAGTTCCCCCACAACCACCGCAACTAATGCGGCAATTAACCAGATGACGCTCAAGGCGCCCGCGGCTTTCCGGCGGGCGTAAATTTTTGAGCGTGCCAGGCGCTCTTTTAATGCTGAGCGGAAAAATGAATTCGGACGCACCGGGCTCAGGCGGCCGGCAACTTCCCCCGCGAAAGCGTCCAGGTTCGCAGGCTCGGATGCGCTCATCGTTTCAACATTTTCCATCGTTCTCTGTCTCGCTTCTTTCCTAATCAAAATCCGCGCGGTCAATCTGTTCCCGCATTTCCAGCAGTGTGCGGTGGTACAGGCTCTTAATTGCGCTCTCACTCTTGTTTAACACCGCAGCGATCTCAGAGTTTGATAGTTTTTCCACGAATTTGAGCAGAATGAGCTCTCTTTTTTGCGGGGAGAGGTCATTGATCATCTTCCAAAGCGCCTCAGCTTCTTGCGCGCGCCCCATGGACGCGTCTATGGCAGGCAGCCTGGCAGGAATGTTGACGACCGCCATGTCTTCAATCGGAATTTCGCGCCGACGGGATTGGTCGCGGTGGTGGTTGGCAATCAGGTTATGCGCGATGCGGTACAGCCAGGCGGAAAAAGGCAAACCCACAAACCGGTAACGGCTAAGGTTGTTCAGGGCTTTCAGAAAAACCCGCGCGGTCAGGTCTTCCGCGTCGTGTACGCTGCCCACGCGAAAGTAGACGTAGTTATAGATGCGTTCGATATACCTCTCGTACAGTTCTCCGAACGCGTCCGGGTCTGTTTTTGCTCTTTCGATAAGCTCAGCTTCTGCCTGCAGTGGGTCCACAAATGCTCCAAGTGGGATTATAGCATCCCCTTGTCCAGGAGCAAGGCACCGTCCAGTCTGCCGGGAATATCTGCCGGGAATACGCCAGTGTAGAGCACTTTGTTATCAAAAGTGGACATAATATAAACACAATTGGTTTCGTTGCCCATAGTGCTCAATTCTATCCGGGATTGGAAAGGCAGACTGCCAATTTGTCAGCTCAGCGATTGCCATGACAGCTAACAGGCAGACTGCCACGACCCTTTGCCATAAAATGGGAAATGCATTCAACCGGGTTAATGGCAAAGGGTCTCGAAGTGACGGCAAGGCTGGGTCTCGCAGTAACCGCATAGCGAGTGGTACAGGAATCGCGGAACAAGGCGTGTTTTGACCGGCCTGAGTTTATCTTTGCGAGCCCCCGCTGCCGGAGTTGCACGAAACTTAGAAGCACGGGAAGGGGGCGCGGCATAGCGAAGCATCCCTTGTGGAATCTGCATGTAGTTCTTTTCTTCGAAGCGTTCCCTTGGATAGCTGGTCTGGAAATGCAGACTGCCACGACCCTTTGCCATACTGCCCGGGGCCTGAAAGCATATTGCTCGTTGGCAAAGGGTCTTGCAGTGACCGCATAGCGAGTGGTACAGGAATCGCGGAACAAGGCGTGTTGTGACCGGCCTGAGTTTATCTTTGCGAGCCCCCGCTGCCGGAGTTGCACGATGTTTGGAACCGCAGGAAGGGGGCGCGGCATAGCGAAGCATCCCTTGTGGAATCTGCCTGTAGTTTTTTTCTTCGAAGCGTTCCCTTGGATAGCTGATCTGGAAAGGCAGACTGCCACGACCCTTTGCCATAGATTTGGAAATTGTACTCAACCGGGTTAATGGCAAAGGGTCTCGCAGTGACACCAAAGTGGGGTCTCGCAGTGACCGCAGAACTGGATACAGGGAGACGGTTTCTTTCCTAATGACGGCAAGGCTGGGTCTCGCAGCAACCAAAGTGGGGTCTCGCAGCGAAGGCAAGGCTGGGTCTCGCATTGATCGGACTTCTACCAAGGCGAGATTGTTACTGAAATACAGGCGGATTCCACAAGGGATGCTTCGCTATGCCACGCCGTTTTGCTTACATAGACCAAAGGTGGAATATTGTTCCATGGCAAAACGGCTCGCAAAGACGAACCGGTTTCTATCTGCCGGGAATATCCTCCAGGTGACCCAAGATAAGGTATACTTGCAGTGATGGTACACTCCGGATGGATGGTCAATAAGCATTTCGGGCCAGCTTTGTGTGCGCACTTCGTTTATGTCCCGCAACTGAAAATATTAACCATACCAAGCCAGAATAGTAAAACGCAAACGCCCGTTAAGGGCTAATTTTATGCCAAGGACGATATCTCATGAACGCTTTCCTCTTCGATAAACACCTCTCTGAACTTGACCTGGACCTGGACAAACTGACCGCGCTGGAAAGCGAACGCCAAGCCCGCCGCCTGATTATGATCCCCAGCGAAAGCAGCGCCCCCCTGGCAGTCCGGGAACTGCTTGCTTCCCCATACACCAATATATACGCCGAAGGCTACCCGCGCGCGGAAACACGCACAATGAGCCAGGCGGAAATTCTGGATTATGCCTGCCAGCTTGGCACCTACCGCCGCTATGGCGACCTGCGCTACTACAAAGGCGTGGAGTACGTGGACATCGTGGAAGCGCTGGCTCGCCGGCGCGCCGCCGAGCTCTTCGCCGCCAACTCGCTGGATGCGGATGATTTGTGGGTGAACGTGCAGCCGCTTTCTGGCGCGCCCGCCAACAACGCCGTCTACACCGCGCTGATTAAACCGGGCGACACGATTATGGGTATGGACTTGCTGCACGGAGGTCACCTGACGCACGGCTCACCGGTAAACCGTTCCGGCTTGTTCTACAAAGCTGTGCACTACACTGTAAACCCCCAGACGGAACAGTTGGATTACGACATGATTGCCGACCTGGCGCGCGAAGCCAAACCCAAAATCATCGTGGCTGGTTACTCGTCCTACCCCTGGATCCCGGACTGGGAAAAGTTCAAGCAAATCGCGGAGAGCGTCGGCGCTTACCTGCTGGCGGATGTATCCCATATCTCCGGGCTTATTGCCGCCAAAGTGTGCTCGTCACCAATCGGCATCGCCGATGTGGTCACCTTTACCACCCACAAGACTCTGTGCGGTCCGCGCGGCGCGGTGATTATCACGCATGACAAGGAACTGGGCGAGAAGTTCGATAAAGGCGTCTTCCCCGGCGAGCAGGGCGGACCGCACATTAACACCATCGCGGCTATGGCGCTGACATTTGAGCTGGCGCGTAGCGAAGAATTTCTGAAGCTGCAGCAGCAAACCCTGAAGAACGCCTCCGCGCTGGCCGCGGCTTTCCAGAAAAACGGCGTGAAAGTGCCTTACAACGGCACGGACAGCCACCTGACCCTGATTGACTGCAAGTCTTTCCGCGGTCCGGAAGGCGTTCCGCTGAACGGCGACCTGGCCGCCCGCATTCTTGACCTGGTTGGTATCGTTGTAAATCGCAATACCATCCCGGGCGACCGCTCTGCCCTTTCCGCCAGCGGCGTGCGCTTTGGCGCCACCTGGCTGACCCAACGCGGGTTTGTGGAAGCGGACTTTGAGACCATTGCCGAACAGATTACAAAGCTATTCCGCGCCACCTCGCCTTACTTCATGTGCGCGCAAAGCGGCAAAAAGACGCGCGCCAAGGTGGATTTTGACACCCTAATGAAGGTGAGCATACGCATCCGCGACCTGGCAGATTCCAAACCCAGCATGGATAAAATCGAAAAGCGCGAAAGCCTGCCCCACTACGCCTACCTTGATGACCAGTACCCGGGACCGCACGCCGCTTTTAAAATCTACGGCGAAAAAGTGCGCTCCTTCCTCACTAACACGCTCACCAGCGACCTTGAAGCGTTGGACCCCGGGCAGTCGCAGCGAACTTTGCTGCACACCACGCTCGGAGAGGTGGAAGGCATTCTGACCTGCGAGAACCCGAACAGCTTTATCCTGACCGTGCCTGCCGAAAAAGGCGGACTGACCTCCACCTGGCTGGCTGGCATATCTTCCGCTTTCGTCTGGTACGACCCGGACATGTGCCACCGCATCCCAGGACCGGTGGGTTTGCTGCCTGCCGAACCAGTCAGCGCTTCGCCGGATAACGAGCCGGTGTGCGTGGACAAGCCTTATTTCGTGGGCATGCCCGCCAGCGTGAATAAGCCTGCCCTGCCTGAATTCGTCTGGCAGGAACCGGAAAACCCGCCCCTCAAGCGCACCGTCCTGTACGAAACGCATCAAGCGCTCGGCGGACGGATTGTGCCCTTCGCGGGCTGGGAAATGCCAGTCTGGTATTCCTCCATCCTGGAGGAGCACAATGCCGTGCGCACTGCCGCGGGTCTGTTTGACGTTACCCACATGGGTGTTTTCCAGGCTGAAGGTCCCGATGCCGCCCTGTTCCTGGATTCGGTCTGCGCGAACGACGTCGTCTCGCTGCGGCTGGGCGAGTCGCTCTACACACATTTCCTGGACCCGCACGCCAATGTGATTGACGACCTGCTCGTCTACCGCCGCGGACTCCAAAAATACCTGGTGGTCGTCAATGCCGCCAACGAGGACAAAGACTGGGCCTGGCTGAACGCCGTGCGCGACGGCAAAGTGCTGGTGGACCCCGAACGCCCCTGGACGCGCTGCCCCGGTCGCCGGGCTGTCCTGCGCAACCTTAAGAACCCGGCTGAAGGCGCGGACATGCGCGTGGATATCGCCCTGCAAGGTCCGCTCAGCCGCGACATGCTGCTCAAGCTGACCGAGCCTGCTGAAGCCCGCAAGATTATGCGCCTGAACCGCACCCAACTATGCGAAGCCGTGGTGGACGGCATGGACGTGGTCGTTTCCCGCACCGGATACACCGGCGAGCGGATGGCGTTTGAACTGTTTGTTCACCCCGATAACGCGGTGCGTCTTTGGAACGACCTTTTACGCGTCGGCGAGCCGCTCGGCCTCAAACCCTGCGGGCTGGGCGCGCGCGACTCTCTGCGTACCGAAGCCGGTCTGCCGTTGTACGGGCATGAAATGGGCGGGGACTTCAACCTGGGCGTCAGCGAAGCCGGTTTCCTGCCCTACGTTAAGATGAACACCACCTGGTTTGTGGGGCGGCCGGCCTTCCGCGAGCGCGAACGCGAACGCAGCGGCGTGGTTGTGCGCTTCCGCTTCAACGACAAAAGCGTGCGCCTGGCGCACCACGGCGACCCTGTGGTGGACGAGAAGGGCAAAGTGGTTGGCAAAGTGACCAGCTGTGCCTTGGACCAACAGGGTTACTTCACCGGGCAGGCTTATGTCGACCTTAAGGCAGCCCAGGAAGGCAATACTATTCTTATTTATCAAAGCGCGTCGGACAAAGCGCAAAAAAAACCCGCCGAACTCACCATCGGCGACAAGGTCGTGCTTCCCGGCGCAGCCACGATTATCAGCAGGTTTCTGAAAGTCTGAGTAATCACTTAAAAAGGAGAGTGAAACAATATGCACACATCTTGGGAGCATCGCTATGCGCACCGCACCACCGGGATGACCAGCTCAGCCATCCGGGAGCTGCTCAAGGTTACCGCACAGCCAGATATCATCTCATTCGGCGGCGGATTTCCTGCAGCAGAGCTCTTTCCAATCGAGCAGATTAAGGCTGCATGCGACAAAATTCTCACCGAAAATGGCGCCAAAGCTCTGCAATACAGCCAAACTGAGGGCTATGCACCCTTGCGAGAGCTTATCGCCCACAACGCGTGTAGATATGGTATCAAGGTTACACCAGATAATGTCCTGATCACTACGGGTTCACAGCAGACGCTCGACTTTCTTGGCCGCATCTTCATCAACCGCGGCGACCGCATCCTGACGGAATGCCCCACCTACCTGGGCGCGTTACAAGCCTGGAATGTTTACGGCGCAGAATACGAAACCGTAGAGTTGGACGATGATGGTATGAAAATTGACATGCTGGAGCGGGTAATTAACACAAACATCAAGTTCATGTACGTGCTACCCAACTTCCACAACCCCGCAGGCGTTACCCTCTCCCTCGAGCGCCGGCGCCGCTTGGTCGAGCTGGCTGACCATTATGGCGTGCCTATCGTAGAGGATGACCCTTACGGTCAGCTGCGCTTTGAGGGCGAGCACTTGCCGACTCTGGTGGACCTGGATGACGAGCTGCGCGACCCAGACCACGTTTCTTACCGCGGCAATGTGATTTATACCAGCACCTACTCCAAGATTCTGGCGCCTGGGTTGCGCATTGGCTGGGTGATCGCACCTGAGGAAGTCATCCGGAAAATGGTAATGGCAAAACAAGGCGCGGACTTGCAGTCCTCCACCTTTGATCAATACTTGGCTTATGAACTGGCCAGTGGTGATTGGCTAAAGGATCACATCGCCACCATTCGCAAGGTCTACCGCGAGCGCCGCGATGCCATGCTGCAAGCCTTCGAGGACTTTATGCCCGAAGGCACCACCTGGACGCGTCCGCAAGGCGGATTGTTCCTTTGGCTGACCCTGCCGGAAGGCTGCAACACTCTGGAGCTGTTCCCCGTCGCTATCGAGGAGAAGGTAGCTTATGTGCCCGGCGCGTCGTTCTACCCCAAGGGCGGGCCGAGCAACACCATGCGGTTGAACTTCTCCGCATGCAACCCGGAGACCATCCGCATCGGCGTGGAACGCCTCTCCCGCATGGTCAAGCGCTGCATGTAAGCAGCCCTTGAAAAGTCGAAGCCCCGATCCAGTTGATCGGGGCTTTTTATGATCAGTAGAAACTTAGCACGTTTTAAGAAAGCAGCGCGCTTACTTTTTCCACAGGGAAAATTCGGTCAGGATGGACCCGCCAATAAATTCCCGCAGGATGGAGTTGCCTGGGACGTACTCCGTACCAGTGGGCAGGAACCATTCCAGGAACTTGAGCAGCCGTTTGGCTTCGATGTATTCGGGCGTACCAAATGGCACCTGGCGCAGCAGCGGCTCCACCAGCGGCTTCAGCGTGGTCAGCTCATACGCCAGCGCGGAATTGAAAATCGCGTCGGCGTGCTCCTGGTAGGGGAAAATGTGAATTTTCTCGCCCTGCCGCACGGACTCCCAGCGCTGGATGGTATCCAGCGCGGAATAGCCGCGGTCGCGCGCGTCGCGCAGGATGCGCCGCAGCATGCGCGTGTCCGTGGTGGAGATGCGGTTGTGGCGGTCCAGGTTCAATTGGGTCAGGCAGGAGACATAGATACGGAAGGTATTCTCGCGTTTCAGGTCTGGCATCAGCCCGGGGTTGAGCCCATGAATGCCTTCCAGAATGATGATATCGCCCTTGTTCAGTTTGGCGCGTTCACCTTCGCGGCTTTGCCCGCTGATGAAATCGAAGCGCGGCAGCTGAACTTCCTTGCCAGCCATCAGGTCGCGCACGTCCGAGTAGAGACGTCTGAGGTTAAGCGCGCTAAGGGATTCAAAATCAGGTTTGCCGTCCTTGCCCAGCGGGGTTTTTTCGCGGTCGACAAAGAAATTATCCATTTCCATCGCAAACGGCGTGATGCCGCGCGCCAGAAGTTGAATGCTAAGGCGCTTTGAAAAGGTCGTCTTGCCAGAGGAGGAAGGGCCGGCAATCAGGATAACCCCGACGCTGTCTTTGCGCTTGTCAATGGCTTCGGCGATTTCGGAAATCTGCATCTCATGCAGCGCTTCCGAAACCAAAATGACCTCATCAATATGCCCGGCCTGAATAGTGTCGTTCAGGGCGCCCACGGACGGAATGCCAAGCTTTTTCAGCAGGTCGCCGTAATCCCGGAAGGTTTTCAGCAAGGTCGGGTAGCTGGTCATCGGCAGCAGTTCGGAGGGGGCATGCCGGCGCGGGAAGCGCAGAATAAAAGCGCCATTCAGCATCTCCAGCCCGAACCACTTGAGGTAAGCGGAGGAGGGCACCATATAGCCGTGATGGTAATCCCGAATTTCGCCCACGCGATAGAGCACCAGGTCGTTGCGTTTGCGATATTTGAGCAGGCGCACTTTGTCGTCCTCGCCCGCGCTCACGAAATAGTCAATTGCTTCCTGCAGAGGGACAGTCTCGCGCACAAAGGCAACATTCTGCCGCACCAGCTCGCGCATGGCAGCTTCCAGCCGGGTCAGGTCCGCCTTGGAGAAATCGGGCACGCCTTCCACCTGGCAGAAGTACCCGCCGGAGGAAACGGAATGGTCAATCGTCAGCACGCCGCCCGGGAAGCACTGCTTAAAAGCGACTTCCATCAGGAAAGTGAGCGAACGCCGATAAATGCGCGCGCCGTCGGCGTCTTCCAGGGTCAAGGGTGTGACCACCGCGTCCCGCAGGATCGGGAAAGTCAGTTCGCGCAGATTGCCGTCCACAATCGCCCCGACAATCATCGCTTCCTGCGGTCTTTCCAGGGCGCGCATAAACTCCATTAATGCGGCTCCGCGCCTGCCAATGATAACCTTCCCGTCGGGAAGGCTGAGTTCGATTGTCTCCCGCGCTTTGTCTGAAATATAGAATTCCTCTTGTTTCATCAATTGCTCCACCAAAGGTCAGGCTAATTTTGTCCATCCTGCCTTGTTTTCCTTTTCTGTTATTGTATTTCCACTCGCTCGCCGCTGCGATGCTGTGCATGCGCGGGGGCGCGCTCATTTATTATCCGCCGGCTAAGCTTTGATACCTGCTGCTGCGTTCTAAACACATCGCCGCAGGTACGCCGCTGGCATTACAAGCCTTTACTGCAGCGCGTACCCCTCGAACCTCTTCCGAAATGCGTACGGGTTTTCAGGGTTGGCTCAGGCGCACAATTAAAGTCTGCCCACCGCTCAAGGCAGGAGCCAGGAAGAAATCTTTAAGAGACCCGTCCGCTCCAAAACTGATTTCATCAAACAAAGGCTCTCCCCACAAAGTTTCGGCTTGGTAGGTGCCCGAAAGCGGGCTCCCTTCCAGGGCAATAGTGCAGTTCTCCGAGCTTGGAATGCCTGTGCTGGCAAGCGTCAGCAAAATATCGTTACCTTCCTGGCGCAGCACCGCGTAGACCCGTCGGCAGCTGGACGTCAGCGGCAGATAGACCCCAGCGCGCAAGGCCGGGTGCGCGTTGCGCAGCTGGATTAAGCCTTTGTACCAATTCAACAGCGACTCGGGGTTGGCTGCCTGGGTCTCAACATTGGTCTCTTCCCAGCCTTTGTTCACAGGTTCCCAGGGCATCCCGCTGGTGAACGCGCTGTTCGGTTGCGCGCTCCACTGCATCGGCGTGCGCAAATTCTCATCTGGTTTGCTGCCGGTCATCCCAATCTCCTCGCCGTAATAAACAAACGGGGTGCCGGGACCGGTCAGGTAAATAAAGGCCGCCACCTTGGCTTTGCTCTCCTTGCCGCCGAAGTAAGACATCAGGCGCTGCTGGTCGTGATTGGCAAGGAAAGTGCTGAACTGCAGGTCCGGGAAGTATTTCAGCACGTCCAGGTAAGACTTAATCGCCAAGGAGGCGTCCCCGGAATAAGCCGCACCTTTGATATCCTCCGCCAGGTCGAACATAAACAGGCTGTCCAGGCCCTTGGGCTGGCTGTATTTGGCCGTGATCTGCAAATCCGTCCACACTTCCCCGACGGTGTACGCCTGGGGGTTGAGAGGCTTGTAAAACCCGCGCCAGTCCTGGAACCACTGGATGGTTCCCTTGGTGTCCTGCAGCGCCACGCCCTCTTCGAACAGATAGCGCGCCGCGTCCACCCTGAAGCCGTCCACGCCCAGGTCCAGCCAGAAAGCGCTGGCAGCCTGGATTTCTTCGGTCACAGCCGGGTTGTGGTAGTTCAGGTCCGGCATCTGGTCCCAGAAGATGGCATAGTAAAACTTGCCGTTCGAAGCCCTGTACCAGGGTTTCTGCCCCCAAGGCCCCAGAGAGCCGGGGTCTTTATCTGACCAAACGTAATAATCCTTGTATTTGGCGTCTCCGGCAACGGCTGCCTTGAACCAGGGGTGTTGGGTGGAAGTATGGTTGACCACAAAGTCTATAATCACGCGGATTCCGCGCGCGTGGCAGGCTTCCAGCAGCTGCTTGAAGTCATCCAGCGTGCCGTAATCCGGGTTGACCGCCTTGTAGTCCGTGACGTCGTAGCCGTGGTAGGAGGGCGAGGGGTTGATTGGCATCAGCCACAGCGCGCCAATGCCCAGGTCGGTGTTGGTTTCGGGGTTGCCGTCGTTCAGGTAGTCCAGCTGCTGGAGGATGCCCTGAAAATCGCCAATGCCGTCCCCGTCGCTGTCCTTGAACGAGCGCACAAAGATTTCATAGAAAACCACATCATTCCACCAGCCAGAAACATCTTCCGGCGTGCTTTCGGCGCCCGGCTCGCCAGCCGGAGCGGCTGCTGTGGGGTTTTCGATTGGCACGGGCGCTTGCGTGGCTTTCGGCGCAGCCTGGCAGGCAGCCAGCAGCAGAAGCAGTATCGCCAATAATCCACTCAAAAACTTATGCTGTTTCATGCGCGCCTTTCTTGTTTATTTAGATGAGAGCTATATTTTACTTGAGTTTTCCTGATTTGATCACACGCAAGCCTGGTATTTTTAATTATTGTGATAAATATTATCCGCGCCTGGTGATGCCAGCGCCCAAACCAACGGCCTCCCCCCAAAGCCGGGTTACGCAATTATGCCGGGCTGTTTGACACAGGCTCCGCGCACTCCGGGCCGTCCTGCCGGACGTCGTTAACCGCGCGGCTCACCTCCCAGGCGCGCAGCCAATCCGCCGGGATTGGCTGAAGCATGGACAGGAGCGCAGTCTCGCCGCTTTCGTTGAGCCAGTCCCACATGGTTTCTTTGCGCAGGATGACGGGCATGCGCTCGTGCACCGGCGCGACGCTCTCGTTCGCGGCGGTGGTGATGATGGTGCAGGTGGTCAGCGCTTCGCCCGGTTGGTCTTTGGGCTGCCAGAATTCCCACAAGCCGGCAAACGCAAAGGGTTCGCCGGAGCGCATGGAGAAGTAGAACGGCCGCGAGCCTTTCCCGCTGGTTTTCTGCCATTCGTAAAAGCCGTCCGCCAGGATCAGGCAGCGGCGCTTGCGGAAGGCATACTTGAAGGAGGGTTTTTCGAACACGGACTCGGAGCGCGCGTTAATCAGGCGGCTGCCGATGGCGGGGTCCTTGGCCCAGAAAGGCACCAGACCCCATTGCAGCCATTCAACCCTTTTTGTTTCAGGGTCCCGTACCGCGGCGACAGGCTGCGAGGGGGCGATGTTGTAACGCCGCTTCCAATCGTCGGGCATTTGCCCGAGCGCCAGGGCGGTCTGAAGGTCGTCGGAATCAATTGCCATGCTAAAGCGTCCGCACATGCCGGGTCCTTTCTTTTTGCGGGTGTTAGTTCCATTATACGTCAGCGGATGGGTGAGGAATATTCCGTGGAGAGGCATGCTGGGGGGATGAGTCCCCCAATGCTCTCGCCGGTCTTGCGAAGCACCCCTGCACCACCGGTGCATGTGGGCAGACCGAGCGAGGTTCCTGACCGAAGGTCTCCGCAGACGCAGGGGCGAAGCATCGTTTGTGACCTTCCCCCGGGGGAAGGTGCCCGCAGGGCGGATGAGGGGCTTTTTACCTTCCCTTGGGGGAAGGTGCCCGCAGGGCGGATGAGGGGCTTTTTACCTTCCCCTGGGGGAAGGTGCCCGCAGGGCGGATGAGGGTCACGCAATACCCTCATCAGTCTCGCTGCGCTCGCCAGCTTTGCCTTCGGCACGCAAGCAGTCCCAGGAGAAGCTTCTTTTACAGTACATGACCGAAGGTCTCCGCAGTCGTAGGGGCGAAGCATCGTTTGTGACCTTCCCCCAGGGGAAGGTGCCAGCAGGGCGGATGAGGGGCTTTTCACCTTCCCCCAGGGGAAGGTGCCCGCAGGGCGGATGAGGGTCACGCAATACCCTCATCAGTCTCGCTGCGCTCGACAGCTTCGCCTTCGGCACGCAAGCAGTCTCAGGAGAAGCTTTTTTTACAGTACGTGACCGAAGGTCTCCGCAGTCGTAGGGGCGAAGCATCCTTAATCAACGCACCAATGAAGGCAAACCACTTTCATTGGGATGCTTCGCCTGTACATTTAATTACCATAGCCCACTACGCGCCCGCAGGGCGGATGAGGGGCACGCAATACCCTCATCAGTCTCGCTGCGCTCGCCAGCTTTGCCTTCGGCACGCAAGCAGTCCCAGGAGAAGCTTTTTTAGAGTACGTGACCGAAGGCCTCCGCAGTCGTAGAGGCGAAGCATCGTTTGTGACCTTCCCCCAGGGGAAGGTGCCCGCAGGGCGGATGAGGGGCAGTTAATACCCTCATCACTCTCGCTGCGCTCGCCAGCTTTGCCTTCGGCACGCAAGCAGTCCCAGGAGAAGCTTTTTGTAGGGCAGCTTGCGCTTTTCAAGCTGCCAGATGTGTCGGGTTGAACTGCGCAACCCGACCTACGAACGACTGGCAATGCGTTCGTCATCGCGAGCGCAGCGTGGCGATCTCCCTGTTGGAACATAGTGATTGTAAATTCAATTCCCAGGGCGGAAAAGGGTCGCTTTAAACCCTCATCAGCCTCGCTGCGCTTGCCAGGGGAAGCAAAGCCAAATATCCTACGGTCTGAACGAGCAAAATCCCGGGAATCTGCCAAAATCTTTACACCAAAACGCGAATTGGTGCTATAAAATAAACAGTGCCTGTGTGCGGGTTTAGGCAGGCTTTCAATCCATCTAACAATTGAATAAGGAGTGGATATGCGTAATTGGTTCAGTAAATTATTGGCAATCATTATTATCCTCGGAGCGCTCTCTCCGACCGCCCTCAAACCGGCCGAAGCCCAGACGCCTCCACCCCCACCGGAACCCGTGCGGCACGCGCGCTGCCTGCCCGGCCAGCCCTGTGAGGACGAAAACGGCGAGCGTTTTGTGCTCCCCACCGAAGAAACACTGGCAGAGCCCACCGCTATCGGCGACACGGACGATTACGGCTATACTCTTACCAGCACGACCTATTCCTGGATTGACGCGACCGGCGGCATAGATACCGGCATCAACGATACCTGGGATATTACAGAGGCAATCTCACTTCCCTGGGCGTTCCCGTTCTATGAGAACAGCTACTCCCAGATATATATCACCGGTGCGGGATATGTCACCTTTGAAGAAAGTTGGGTCAATGATTATTTTGACATCCCCGAGGAATCTGAGCCTAACAATCTGATTTCTGTATTATCAAAGTATCATTATTACTCCAGCAGCGCGGTGTATTACAGCAACTTTGGCACCCACTTTGTCATCCAATGGAATAACGTGAAAGATGGAAATGGGGGCGTGTATACCTTCGAAGCTGTGCTCTACCCCAACGGAAACATCAAATTCCAGTACAAAACGGTTCCGAATCCCAGTCAGGGCTGGTATTGTTCAACAGCAGGTATCGAGAACGCGACAGGTCTGGACGGTCTGGCTTTCTGGAAACGATGTAGTCGTCCGACCACTAGCGGCACCGCTGTCCTCTTCACCCGGCCAGCTCCCAGCGCCCGGGTCGGCGTGAACCCGCTTTACCTGGGCGAGTTCGCTTCGTCGTTGGATGTGGATGATTTTACTTTCACCCTAACCAACACGGGCAACCTCGGCGCGGACACCTATGACATGCTGGTGACGACCGCCCCGTTGGGCGCGGGTTGGACCGTGGAACTTTTTAACGCCGCGACGCTCTCACCCCTTGTCGACACGGACGCCGACGGCACCATCGATTCAGGCTTGCTTGCGCAAGGCGCCAGCATGGAAATTCTTGTACGGGTCAGCGCGCCAGCCGGGCTGACTGTTGGCGCGCGCAACACCACCTACGTGGACGTCACCTCCAGCTTGAATACAAGCAAAACCAAAACCATCACGATTGACTCCACCGTTCCGGCAGCGTTCGCGCAGACCTATAGAGATTCTACAGATTACATACTCAAGACCGACCTGAACTGGCCTTCCACCCAGCTTGAGGTGGATATCAGTAGTGAAGCCTGGAACGCCTATTACCCGGCTGTCATTGAGACCCCGGAACACAACTTTGTGCATGTATGGAGCGAATACATGTTAGGCGCGAGTGGGTGGGGGATGGCGCTGCGCTACGCGGTGATTGGCCGCTTTGGCAATGTCATCAAGGCACCTGAAACTTTAAGCCCAATTTACGATGTGGCGGATTTCTCTACTTATCAATTTAACACTGCGCTTGCCGCTGCTCCGGACGGAAAAGTTGGTGTGGTCTGGAACAAGGAAATTTATAATCCAACTGGTCTGGTGAATTACAACATCTGGTTCGCAGTGCTAAACTCCAACGGCAGCCTCGCGTATGGGCCGGTTAATTTGACCAATGACAACACCTGGGGGAGTTGGCAGGCTGGGAATACGGTTGAGTTTTATTCTCCGGACATCAGCGCCAGCTCTGATAACCGCTTTATGGTCACCTGGGATAAGTCTGTCCAATCCAACCAAACTGATGATATCTACTACACCATCCGCCAAAGCAGCGGAGCTCAGGTGGTGCCCGTCACCAAGATGACGGCCTCTACCTCAACAAGTTGGTACTACAGTCCAGTTCAGATTGCCCTGAGCGGAAATCGTTTCTTCGTGACTTATGACCACAACTGGTTAGACGGGCAATCTTATTATGGAGAGTCGCTCTACCGGGTATTCGACAGCAGCGGCGGTACGTTGACCCCTCCGACAATTCTTAATTTTCCACCGAGCGCAGGCGTGCAGTTATCTGGCGGTAACATCCTTATGGCGTTTACCGCATCTAATGGAGATGACCATTTTATATGGTACGGCATCCTAAATGGGACAAGCTATGCGCTTATCAATTCTGGTCAACTAAGTCACCCATCTATCTCAAACTATACTTCTTCGTTATCCGTCACCAAAGACGCCAACAACCGCGGCATCCTTACCTGGAGCGACCAGAACCGGCGCTACCTCTACTACGCGTATGTGTCGGGAACGAACGGCGCTGTTCTCACGAACCCGGTGATTTTCAACCGCTCCGATGGTTTCGAACTAAGCTACAACGGCAGCAGCATCACCACCAATTCCTGGTCGCCAGCCGCGGGCGTGGACCTCGCCACCCATTTCACTTCTGAGCTCTTTGGCGGCGCGCCTGGTGGAATGGCTTCCGTCTGGCTGGATTTTATGAACACCGGCGCGACCACCTCGGCAGCCACGCAACTCGTTCTCACGCTCCCGGACGGGCTCAGCTACGCGAGTGACAGCTCAGGTATCACCCCGGACATCGTTGGGAACACGGTTACCTGGGATTTGCCCGATATCCCCTTCGGAGAGGGAGACGGGTTCCAGGTCTGGGTATACATTGACGGCAGCGCGGTTGCGGGTACGCTCTATCCGATCAGCCTGGCAATCAGCTCGGGCAGCACGGACGCGAACCCCGCGGATAACGCGGACAGCGCGCAGGTTCTGGCTGGTCTGATGCACTTCCTGCCGAGCTTGTTCCGCTAAACTTCACTTCGCTTGAAATGCATAAAGCCGCTCAGCAATGGGCGGCTTTTCTTTACTTCACGGCAGGACGGAGCTGCGCTTGCTGATCACGTACCGCCCAGTTGTAGGGGCGAAGCATCCTTAATCAGCGCACCAATGAAGGCAAACCACTTTCATTGGGATGCTTCGCCCGTACATTTAATTACCAAAGCCCATTACGCGCCCGCAGAGCGGATGAGGGGCTTTTTACCTTCCCTTGGGGAAGGTGCCAGCAGGGCGGATGAGGGTCTTTTCAAACCTTCTCCAGGGAGAAGGTGCCCGCAGGGCGGATGAGGGGCAGTTAATACCCTCATCAGTCTCGCTGCGCTCGCCAGCTTTGCCTTCGGCACGCAAGCAGTCCCAAGAGAAGCTTTTTTTTACAGTGCGTGACCGAAGGTCCCCGCAGTCGTAGGGGCGAAGCATTGTTTGTGACCTTCCCCCGGGGGAAGGTGCCCGCAGGGCGGATGAGGGTCACGCAATACCCTCATCAGTCTCGCTGCGCTCGCCAGCTTTGCCTTCGGCACGCAAGCAGTCCCAAGAGAAGCTTTTTTTTACAGTACGTGACCGAAAGCCTCCGCAGTCGTAGGGGCGAAGCATCCTTAATCAGCGCACCAATGAAGGCAAACCACTTTCGTTCAGATGCTTCGCCCGTACATTTAATTACTAAAGCCTATTACGCGCCCGCAGGGCGGATGAGGGGCTTTTTACCTTCCCCCAGGGGAAGGTGCCCGCAGGGCGGATGAGGGATTTACATGACCCTCATCAGTCTCGCTGCGCTCGCCAGCTTTGCCTTCGGCACGCAAGCAGTCCCAGGAGAAGCTTTTATGTTGAGCTGCTTACGTTTTTTCAAGCTGCTGATTTTGTCAGGTTGACGAAGTGCCGTATGGCAAAGAGCAACCTGACCTACTAATTCCGTAATTGTGCCCTTCAGTCGTAGGGGCGAAGCATCCTTAATCATCGCACCAATGAAGGCAAACCACTTTCATTGGGATGCTTCGCCCGTACATTTAATTACCAAAGCCCATTACGCGCCAGCAGGGCGGATGAGGGGCAGTCTAGACTCCAATCAAACCCCAAACTCCCTCGCCTTCCCCACCAAAGCCTATATTATCTATGGTATTTCACCTTGCGCGGGCGTATACTTCACTCGTTTCCAACATTCACGAAACTCCAAAGGAGTTCTAATGCCATTCCTCACGAAATTACTTATCGTCGTGGGCGTGCTTGCGGTGCTATCATTGATTTCCGGTATCCGCTTCATACCCAACAACCGCCTCGGAATTGTGGAAAAGCGCTTCGGACGCCGCTCCCTCAAGTCCGGCTTTATCGCCCTGCACGGCGAAGCGGGTTACCAACCCAACGTGCTGCGCGGCGGCCTGCACTTCCTGATGCCCATCCAATACCGGGTGCATATCGCCCCGCTGGTGACCATTGCCCAGGGCAAGATCGGTTACGTCTTCGCACGCGACGGCGAACCGCTGAGCGCCATGCAAGTGCTTGCCTCCAACACCAGCGCAAGCGATTTTCAGGATGTGACCAATTTCCTTACCCATGGCGGTCAGCGCGGTCCGCAGCGCCAAATCCTGCGTGAAGGCACCTACGCCATCAACCTGGCCCAGTTTGTGGTCATCACCGAAGAACGCGTCTACTACCTGGCCCTCAGCCGCGACGACCAGATGGTTATTGAAAGCATGACCTCGGTCATCAAAGAGCGCAAAGGTTTCACCCCAGTTGTCATCAAAGACCAGGACGACCTGATCGGCATCGTTACGGTGCACGATGGACCCTCCCTGCCCTCCGGCGAGATTATCGCGCCGATTGTGGGTTCGGATTACAACGACAGCGCGACTTATCACAACAACTTCCAGATGCCCGACCGCTTCATCACCGGCGCCGGTATGCGCGGGCGGCAGCTGCAGGTGCTGGTGGAAGGTACCTACTACCTCAACCGCCTGTTTGCCACCGTGGAGATGATTCACAAAACTATCGTTGAAGTCGGTTTTGTAGGCGTGGTTGTCTCCTACACCGGCAAGGTCAGCGAAGACCTGTCCGGCCTGGATTACCGCCACGGCGAGCTGGTCAGCAAAGGCAGCCGCGGTGTGTGGAGCGACCCGCTCCTGCCCGGAAAGTATGCCTTCAATACCTACGCCGGCAAAGTGGTGATGGTTCCGACCACCAACATTATCCTCAAGTGGATTAAATCCGAAGTCGGCTCGCACAACCTGGACGAAAACCTGTCCGAAGTCTCGCTGATTACCAAGGACGCCTTCGAACCCTCCCTGCCGCTTTCGGTGGTCATCCATATCGACTATCAGAAAGCCCCGCTGGTTGTGCAGCGCTTTGGCGACGTCAAAAAGCTGGTGGAGCAGACCCTCGACCCGATGGTGTCCGCCTATTTCAAGAACATCGGCCAGACCCGCACGCTGATTGAGCTTATCCACGAACGCAACGAGATCCAGCGCCAATCCAGCCAGGAGATGAAAGACAAATTCCTGCACTACAACCTGGAACTGGAAGAAGTGCTGATAGGCACGCCGACCACCTCGGGCGAGGATAAGAACATGGAAATTATCCTTAACCAACTGCGCTCCCGCCAGATTGCGGTCGAACAAATTGAAACTTTCCAGCGCCAGCAGGTTGCCGCGCAAAAGGAACGCGAACTGCGCGAAGCCCAGGCCCGCGCCGAACAGCAGCGCAACGTGACCGAGTCCGAGGTGAGCATTACGGTGCTTTCCAACCAGGGTAAGGCGGATTACGCCCGAGCCGTCCAGCAAGCCGCCCAAATCCGCACGCTCGCGGAAGCGGAAGCTGAAAAGATTGCCCGCACCGGTATCGCCCAGGCTATCGCCACTGAAGAGCAGGTTGCCGCGTACGGCGGTCCGCAGTATCAGGTGACCCAGCAGGTCATGAACCGCTTTGCCGAGGCCGTGCAGCAGTCCCGCGTGGACGTTGTGCCGAGAGTTGTGGTTGGCGGCGGCAGCAGCGAAGGCGGCGCAAGCGGCAGCAGCATCATGGAAGGTCTGCTGACCCTGCTGCTGTCTGACAAGCTGAACCTGGATGTAAGCGCTGCCACACAGAAGCAGCGCAACGAAGAGACCGAAAAGCTGAAAGCTGAGATTATGCGCAGCCTGACAGAAAAGAAAGCGCCGGAAGAAGACCAGGCGCCAGAAAAACAGGGCTAAGCCCCGTTGAATAGAACGAAAGGGATTGGTTTACCAACCAATCCCTTTTTATATTGTCTGTTCCGTCAGCTCTTGCTTGCGCAGCAAGGCCCACAGGCGGATGCCCGCGATGCCAAGCAGCGCGGGCGGAGTTCGAACCTAAAAATACTTGTTTGAACATCGTCAAAATAGGTCAAAAAGTGTCGATTTTGGTTCAATAATGATGAAAAATAGCCCAAAACAGCCTCTTTATGAGGTAAAAATGGGCTTTATTCTAAAAGTGCTTTTACTTCCCTAATTCGGCGACGTAGAATCTGGCTTATATTTACAACGAGTATCAATGGGTATAGACCGGCACAATACCTGACTTTGCCAGGCGATATTAAGGAAGCGGAACTCTGGTAAAGGATTCCAAAATTTCCCGTAACTCACTTTCCGGGTGGTCAAGTGTTCCAATCTCTTCCAATGTCATACCTCTCAATTGAAGAGCTTTGATGACTTCATAGCCCAGAAAATACCCGCATTGTGAATGACCCTCAATCTCGTACCAGGACCCAAAGAAAGGACGAACATCTTTCTTTTCAAAGATGAACCGTAAGAATTCGGAGGAAAGGTAATTCTTGTGCTCATAGCACCAAGCTACCCAGTTTTTGTCAGCGTTTCCAGCTTCGTGCCAGGTCTCCTTTTGCAGGATTATATGCTCACAACGCTGAGCAAATCCTTCAGTAAATAGTTGCCACCAGGGTCCGTCCGCGTCTGGTTTGTGGGCTTGTGCGCGCCAACTAAAATGGACAACATGACCAAGTTCGTGAGCGGTTAGCCCGATTATCAATTGTTCCGGACTCCAACGGCATTCAGCAATATTTTCCAAACCAAACAGGATGGCAGGTGTTCCTCCATAAGTTGTTACCCAGCCAGCACCACAGCCAATTCCAACATAAATGATGCAAATAATATTTGAATCAAAATTAAGTCTTTCAATTGCCTGGTTGCAGATGGCGTCGAATGTTGCCATGATATTTTGTTGTGCTTCTTGCATGGCTGGCAGCCTGTCATTAAGAAAGGGAAATACCTTATCCCGAGCAACTTCCTCCCAAGCTATTTGTCGGTTGGCATAATCACCAATCTGCCTCTCAAGCAGTTCAGGCCATTGTGCCATATACTCCGTCGACCAGTTTTCAATTTGTATATCAATGGGTAAATTTTTATTTTTTTCCCAATACTTCAAGAATTCAGGAAAGGTATTGATGATCTGGGTGTGAGGCATAATAGCTACTCCAATAAGGACTGACAAAAGTCTTCGGGGAATTCTGATACCTGGTTATTATGCCACGCTTTTCGCCCCTTTTGCGCCTTTACGCTCCGTTTGCGTCAATCACCAAAAATGAGGCGGACGTGAACTCGGGACAGAAAATTGTTAGATGTCTCTTACACTTTAATAAGTCAAAAGAAATGGCTGCTTCTTCCTTCACACTGCCCCCTGAATTGGGAGCTGAGCCAGCGTTGGATCTTTTCATAATTATGAGTTGTCACGCTACCCATGGGTTTTCCTCCGGATTATTAAACTGTAACCTTTCACCGGGTTTTGCTTGACGAAGACCGTGAAAAAGGATAAACTTTTCAGTCGCCGGAAATTCGTCCGGTAATTTGCAAGGCGAGGGCAGCCCCAGACGGGGTCAGAGGCGCCGAAAAGGAAAATTAGAATGGCACAAGAAGAACTAATCATGAAAGCAGAAAATCGGACTGTCAAGGGCAAGCAGGTCAAAGCCCTGCGCCGCGCCGGCTATCTCCCGGGCGTCATTTACGGCCGCCACCTGGAAGCTTTCCCGATCCAGATGAACGCGCACGAAGTTTCGCTTAAACTGAGCAAACTAAGCTCCTCCAGCCTGATTACCATCGACGTCGAGGGCACTCCCCACGCAGTCATCGTGCGCGACCGCCAGCGCGATCCAATCTATGGACGTCTCATTCACGTGGACTTCCTGGCAGTCTCCCTGACCGAGACCCTGCGCACCTCCATCGCGATCAGTCTTGTCGGCGAAGCTCCGGTCTCCAAGCTCGCGGATGTGGTCATCCTCCACAATCTTTATGAGCTGGAAGTTGAATGTCTGCCGCAAGACCTCCCTGCGAAGATTGAAGTGGACATCAGCGGCCTGCAAAGCGTGGATGACAGCATTACAGTTGCCGACCTTAAACTCGGCGACAAGATCACAATTCTGACCGACCCCGAAGAGGTTATCGTTTCTGTCAGCTACGCCCAGGAAAAGGCTGCTGCTGAAGCCGAAGCGGTGGAAGAGCCGGAAGTGGTTGAAAAAGGTAAGAAGGAAGAAGCTGAGTAATTCTCAGCTGCCAGCATTAACTCTCAACAAGGCTGCCTTTTGGCAGCCTTGTTCAATTAATCATCTTTAGGAATTCCTGAGTGATCCGCGCCGTGGCTCCCCAGATTTTTTCACCATCGTACAGCTGGTAGTAGATAATCTCGTAGGTCTTACCCTCAAAGATGCGCGTGCTGGTAAAAAAATTGACCGGGTCTGCCAGCCAACTGAGCGGTACGATAAACGCCCGCGCGACCTCGGCTTCTTCCAGGCGCAAAGGATAGGGCCACGGAATGATGCCGACCACCGGGGTGACCAGGAAATGCGTGGTGATGCCAATCGCGGACATATCGCCCAAAACGCGCACGTCCTCCGGGCGCAAGCCGGTTTCTTCCCAGGCTTCGCGCAGCGCAGTAGCAATCAGGCCCTCATCTTCCACGTCCCAGCTCCCACCCGGAAATGAGACCTGCCCGCTGTGGTTCAAGAGGCTGCCGCTTCTGCGTGTGAAGAGCAGGTGCCATTCCCCCTCATACCAGAGCAAAGGTACCAACACCGCGGCAGGTTTGTAATCCTTGGGGTCAAAGCTGCCGTCAGCTTCATATTCTGCGCGCGGTTGGTCCCGTAGAGCGGCCAGCTTGCGCGCCAGCGCATCCGGTTCGATCAGGAATTCTTTCACGCCAGCTCGCTGACCTCACCATCAAAGAGCTCATCGCTGCTTTCAAAGACCGAGCGGCCGAAAATCAGATAACCGGTGTGCGCAACCATTCGGTCCACCGGGCGCAGCCTGTCCCAATCAGTTTTGAAGAAGCGCAGCAGTATTTCACAGACCTCCACAAAGGCGAATTGCTGAAGCTTTAGGGCCTGCAGGCAGCGGGAAACCTGGTTGACGGTCGGTACGAGGATGCCCAGATAGCCGCCGCTTTTCAGGCTGGCTTTCGCTTGACCAATATAATCATACGGATTTGGCAAATCCAGAAATAATGCGTCCACGTCGCGCTCCGTGAAACCGTCTTCCGCATCACCCAATTTAAAGTCTACCCGGTTCTCAAACCCAAGGCGGCTCAGATTGGCGCGCGCGAGTGCCTGGACTTCCGGTTTCCGTTCGTAAGACACAACCTTGCCTGCGTCACCCACCATATAGGCAAACGCGGTGGTAAGCCCACCGGAGCCCGTCCCCGCTTCCAGGACGCGCTTACCCGGGCCCACGCCCATCACAAGCAAAATGTAACCGATGTCTTTCGGGTAGAGAATCTGGGTGGTACGCTTCGTTTCGCGGATGAGATCCGCCAGACCGGGCTGAAAAAGATAAAATGGGCTGCCGGTGTGCGATTCCAGACGAGCCCCCCAGGGCTGACCGATAACAGCGTCGTGCCGGATGACGCCGCGGTGGGTCTGCAGCACCTCGCCGGCTTTCAGGCGCAAGATGTGGCTTTTATAGCCGCTGCCCTGCAGCTGGACCAGGTCCCCATCCTGGGCGAGAGGGCTCATGCCGGCTTACCAATCTGACTGAACCAATGCGCGAGGAAGAGAAAAATCAGGGAGCCCAGCAGCGCGGGGCCAAGATGGAGTTCGCCGATATCCAGGATATGAATGCCCAACCCGTTCGCTGCCAGGTGCCCCAACCAGAAGCCAGCCCAACTGGCAAGCAAATACAGAATTAATTTGCCCAGGCCGCCGTCGCGCCAGAGGTGAAATAGGGCTGCCATCAGCGTGGCAAACAGGAAGCCGTACAAGAGAACTGAAAGAATCATGACCATCCTCGTAAGAAGTCGTTCCGCGCTGGCTGATTGAATGCCTTCTTCTCAAACAACGCGCGGGCTGACCTCAGATTGAATTTAACTTTCAAATAATAACACACTTGACGCGCGCTGGCGGTTGGACGGGCTCTGGCGCGTCTCTTGAACAAGTTTCAGCTGCGCACGGAAAACAACGCTCCCCCGGTCATTCAGGAAAGGATTTCCCGCGCAAGAGGGTATAATTTCAGCCGAAAGCAAAGCTTATGTTCACCGATACGCACTGCCACCTCGATTTTGACTCCTACGACGCTGACCGGCCGGAGGTCATCCTGCGCGCCCGGCAGGCCGGCCTAGCCTTCATCGTTAACCCTGGTGTGGACCTTCCCTCCGCCGGGGCTGTGCTGAAGTTAACTGAGGACTACCCCGGATACATCTACGCGGCGCTCGGCATCCACCCGAACTACAGCGCCAACTGCGAACTGGAGCATATTGCCCGCCTGGAAGAACTGGCTGCCGCGCCTGGCGTCGTCGCCATTGGTGAAATTGGTCTTGATTACTACCGGGATTACAGCCCGCCGGAGCAGCAGCGCCGCGCTTTCCTCTGGCAGTTGGAACTGGCCGCCCGCCTGGCGCTGCCGGTCATCATTCACGACCGGGATGCCTCGCAGGACCTGGTCCCAATCCTGCGCGACTGGCAAAGCGCGCTGCCTGCCTCGAGCCCGCTCAAACTACAGCCCGGGGTGATGCACGCCTACAGCGGCAGCGCGGAGCAAGCCCTGGCTTTGGCAGAGATTGGCTTTTACTTTGGCATTGGCGGACCCGTCACCTATCAGAACGCGCAGGAGCGGCGCGGGGTCGTGAAGCAATTGCCCCTCGAAAGGATCCTGCTGGAAACGGATGCGCCCTTCCTGACCCCGCACCCCCACAGAGGCAAACGCAACGAACCCGCCTATATTCCCCTCATCGCGGAAATAATTGCGGCGCTGCATGGCAGCAGCAGCGCTGAATTAGGCGAAATTACCACGGCGAACGCGGCCGTCTTATTTAGACTCACAAGCAAGCCCGGAGTGAGCCTTCCAGCGGCGGGTTAAGCCTACTCTTTTTCCGTCAGCTTATATTCCGGCACAAAGGTTTGCGTGCTCATGGGCGGGCGCACATAATTATCGTCCGCCTGCCGCGGGGGCAACACAATTGGTTCCGGAGTCAGGTCCTCATAAGGGACCTTCGTCAGCAGGTGGCTGATGCAGCTCAGACGAGCCAGCTCTTTATTGTCCGAATTGACCACGTACCAGGGCGAAAGCTTAGTATCCGTGTAGCGGAACATTTCGTCTTTGGCTTTTGAGTATTCCACCCATTTGGTGCGGGAAGCCAAATCCATCGGGCTCAGCTTCCAGCGCCGGGTAATATCGTTGATGCGCGCCTGGAAGCGCCGTTCCTGCTCCTCGTTGCTCACGGAGAACCAGTACTTGACCAGGATGATACCCGAACGGATGAGCATGTTCTCAAACTCAGGTACCGAGCGGAAGAATTCCCGCACCTCTTCTTCGGTGCAAAAGCCCATCACGCGTTCCACGCCGGCCCGGTTATACCAGCTGCGGTCAAAAAGCACCATCTCTCCAGCCGCCGGCAGGTGCTGCACATAGCGCTGAAAATACCACTGCGATTTCTCACGCTCTGTTGGGGTTGACAACGCGACGATGCGCACAATGCGGGGGTTCAGTTTCTCGGTGATGCGCTTGATGGTGCCGCCCTTACCTGCCGCGTCGCGCCCTTCGAATAGAACCACCACCTTGAGCCCTTTTTCCTTGATCCAGCCCTGCATCTTGACCAATTCAACCTGCAGTTTTTCAAGTTCCTTTTCGTACTCTTTTGTGGAAAGTTTGACCTGCGTTTTGGAAGCTTCGGGGGCTTGAGGGGGTTTTGGCTCCTCTTTCACCTTCCCGGTTTTTTTATCCTTCCCCTTTTCCTCTGATTTCCCATTGTTTTTTGCCATAGCAGCCTCTCCTGAGAAAGAATCAGACACGAGTGCGCGAAAAAATCATGTGGATAAACACAGTACCTGCGTGAATAACCTTATTATACATAGGTTTTATGCTTACCATGGACGAATATCTAAATTAATCGCGGTAATGACCAGAATCGGATCATCGTTGCGAGCCCCCGCTGCAGGTATCGCGAAAAAACTGAAGCTGCGAGAAGGGCGCGCGGCATGGAGAAACATCTTTTTGCATAATCTACGTGTTGAATAGCAGGGAGACCGCTTCGTTCCTCGCGAAGACGCGCGCTTCGTCGTTGCGCTCCTCGCGAAGACGAAGGATTGGTCTTTGCGAGCGAAGCGCGGCAATCTGCCTTTTTGACCATCACGAGAAAGATTCAAGGGCAGGTCGCCATGTCGCTTCATTCCTCGCGGTGACGCGCGCTTCGTCGTTGCGAGCGAAGCGCGGCAATCTGCCTTTTTGACCATCACGAGAAAGATTCAAGGGCAGATCGCCACGTCGCTGCGCTCCTCGCGAAGACGAAGGATTGGTCTTTGCGAGCGAAGCGTGGCAATCTGCCTGTAAATCTTGTGGTGAACAAAGAGGCTGGAGGATTCAAACAGGGAGACCGCTTCGTCCCTCGCGAAGACGAAGGATTGGTCTTTGCGAGCGAAAGCGCGGCAATCTGCCTTTTTGACCATCACGAGAAAGATTCAAGGGCAGATCGCCACGTCGCTGCGCTCCTCGCGGTGACGCGCGCTTCGTCTTTGCGAGCGAAGCGCGGCAATCTGCCTTTTTGACCACTAGGAGAAGGATTGAAGGGCAGGTCGCCACGTCGCTGCGCTCCTCGCGGTGACGCGCGTTTTGTCGTTGCGAGCGAAGCGCGGCAATCTGCCCGTAAATCTTGTGGTGAACAAAGAGGCTGGAGGATTCAAACAGGGAGATCGCTTCGTCCCTCGCGAAGACGAAGGATTGGTCTTTGCGAGCCCCCGCTGCAGGTATCACGCAAAAGCTGAAGCTGCGAGAAGGAGGCGCGGCAATCTGTGTTTACACCTCGGATATGTCCTCGGGAAATGCCTAATCACCCCTGTGGTTGTGGAGATGCAGGTTTATCCTGTTTAGAAGATTCTCCAAGGCTTCTGAAAGGCAGACTGCCACGTCCCTTTGCCAATCAGCACTAATGGTGACACATCTGTGATTGATGGTAAAGGGTCTCGCAGTGACCGCAGGGAAACGTATATCATAGCAGCAAGACTCGTTACGTAGTAAATACAAGGCGGGGGAGCATCTCAGCTTGTACTTCAGTACTGAGCGGCATAAGCCTTCGTCTTGCGGAAGTCAACTTTTTACTTAATACAAATTCCAAGGCTTATGAAATCTTGAAGGAGACTGCTGTGCAGCCTGCGCTCAATCCGCTTTCTCCGCCAGATTCTCGCGCCTGTAATCCACAAAACGGTACCCAACGCCCCTTTCCGTCAGGATGTAGCGCGGATTGGCAGGGTCCTTTTCAATTTTCTTGCGCAGGTAGTTGATGTACAGCCGCACGTAATGGGGTTCGTCCTCATATTCGTAGCCCCACACCTTGCTCAGGATCTGATCGTGCGTGAGCACCCACCCGGCATTTTTCACGAGGTGGTAAAGCAGCCGGTATTCGGTCGGGCGCAGCTGCACCAGCTCGCCGTCTACCCATACCTCGTGCCGGTCAAAGTCAATCTGCAGGCGTCCGTCCACGTCGATTTTACCGGTATCGGTCTGGTCCGAAAAGCTGCCTCTGCGCAGCACAGCGCGGATGCGGCTGGTCAGTTCCCGCGGGCTGAAAGGCTTTGTGACGTAATCATCCGCGCCCAATTCCAGGCCCCGCACCTTGTCGTTTTCCTCTCCCTTGGCGGTAAGCATGATCACGGGTGTGCTGCCGACCTCGCGAATCATGCGCAGCACCTGAAAGCCGTCCAAATCAGGCATCATCACATCCAGCAGCACCAGATCCGGCAGCACCGCGCGCAGCCTGTCCATCGCCTGCGCGCCGTTATTCGCTTCAAAAACCTCGAAACCATCGTGCTCAAGGTTGAGACGGATTAACTTGACCAAGCCCTTTTCATCATCTACCACCAAAATCCGGTTTTTTCTGGGTGTCGCGTCCATTCAATTCCCTTTCGTTCAGGAGATTTTAACCACAATCACGGAGATATTATCGCTGCCGCCAGCTTTATTGGCTGCGTTAAGCAGGCTTTGCGCGCTCACTTGCGCGGACTGCCCTTTTTCCAGCGTCTTCAGCAGAGTCTCTTCCGGCACCAAGCCCCACAGACCGTCCGAACACAGCAGCAAGGTGCAGGGGTCTCTCAGCTCCCGCAATCCGAGGTCAACTTTGAAGCCTTCGCCTTGCCCCACCGCGCGAAACAACTGGTTGCGCAAAGGGTTGCTGGATGCTTCATCCGCCGAAATTTGCCCCAGGTCCACCAGCCGACGCACGACCGTGTGGTCTTTGGTCAGGGTTTTCAGACCCTCCTGCGGGGAGTACAGGTAGATGCGGCTGTCGCCCACATGCGCGAAATGGAGCATATTGTTAATCACCAGCGCCGCGCTCAAAGTGGTGCCCCCGCAAGGGACCACGCTCAAAACTGCTTCCTGGGCGGATTGCGCCGCTGATTTCAACGCGTCTTCCACCTCCTGCATTGTCGGCAGGCTGGAGCTGTGTTGAATCCGCGCGAAAAGCTGCTCTTGGACCACCTTAACCACCGCCGCCACCGCCGTGCTGCTGGCCACTTCACCGTTGTCGTGTCCGCCCATTCCATCCGCGACAACGAACAACCCGTAGGAAACTTGCAATTCATGGCCCAGGCTGCGCGTGTGCATGGCAAAAATAGTATCTTCGTTTTGCTTGCGCACCTTGCCGATGGATACTTCCGCGTGGCTCTCAATGATGACCAACCGGGAGCTATTGCTGCTTTCCGCTTCCCGTTCGTTCGCTTGTTTACTGTTTTTTATGCCCTTCTTGCGTTGAAATACAGCCAAACTATGTGCTCCTTTCCTATGCCGCGCATGCGCTTATGGCGTCGGGGTGGCCGTCTCCACCAGGTTCAGAAATGATTCCGCGGACCATCCGGTGCGGTTAGCGTCGTAAGAAGCTTTGAGCTGCCACCAGACGTAACCGTCCTTTTCCACCGGTCCGCCGATAACCAGAAAGATTTCTTCATCCATCGCCATGAAATGAATTTCGGCGTCGGTGCCGGGTTCCGCACGCATGCGCAGCCCCGCGCCGCCTGTGCCGGTCACCTTCACATAAGTGCCCACCCCGATAGTTCCCGGCGGAAGCAGGGGTGCTGCAGTTTGTGTTGCCGCTGCAGGCTCCAGGGTGGGCGCCAGCGTGGGGGTATGGGTCGGGGCCGGTATCACGGTCAACGCGGCAGTCGGGATAGCTTGCTCGGCGGCGGGTTCCTGGCGGGTCATGCGGAACAGCAGATAGACCAATCCTAAAATTGCCGCAGCTAAAAAGATTGCCGCTAATACAGTCAGCGGATGAATACTGGAGTGTGAAGGCTTTGTTTCCATACAAACCTCACTTTACGGGTAAATCCAACGTCGTGCTTAACCCTGGCGTTTGTCCTTTGCCTTCAGAAAATCTTCCAGCACATGGAAAAATTCACCAGGGCGGTCAAAATGGGGCATCCCGCGCGATTGGCGGATGCGTTTGACCGACCAATTCGGGTGAGCCCGGGTAGTGGAGAGCAGCATATCAAAACTTCGGTCAGGTTCGCTGTCATAAACGACCAGCACAGGTTGGGTCAGAGTATCGTACACTTTTTCGCGCACATCGTGTACGGACAATCTGCCGCTCGAGAAGACAATCGACGCGAAATGCGCCCCAGCCTGGTGCGCGCTGGCATACGCTATGCTGACCAGTTCTTCGGGCACGTCCGCCTCAAAGCGTTTGCGGTAATACAAGCTGAGCCGCGGGCGGCTGGAAAGGATGTCGAACAGGGGCAGGCTCCACAGGGGTACAGCCATCAGCGCGTAAAGGAAGTCCGTTAGGTTCGTTTTCCCGATTTTTTCGCTCAGGTTCCCAACCCGGGGCATTTCAAAGCCGGTCGGGGAAATCATCACCAGTGAACGAATCCACTCTGGGTTCGCCTGCGCCGCCAGTGCCGCGAATTCCGCGGAAAGCCCCTGGGCAACCACATCAGCCGGCTCGCCCAGTTGACCGCGGATAAACTCGGTCAACGCAGCCTGGTACATGCTCGGGCGGTAAGGGCGGTCGCTGCGTTCGGAGCCGCCGAACCCAGGCAGGTCGAGCGCGTACACCGGCCGCTGGGAGCGGAACGCATTGAATATCGGGGCAATGTCATGCGCTCCAGCGGCGGCATGGATGCCGTGCAAAATTACAAGCGGACGCCCGCTGCTGCGCTTGTCCGCAAAGAAACGCAATTTTCCGGCAGTCGGGGCTTCAAAGAAAGCTTGTTCCGCATCCAGCACGCCTTGCACCTTGGCGTGATGGTCAATATACCGACGGCTATATAAAATCCAAGCCGCAGAAGTCAATATCCCGGCGGTCACTAAACCGGATATGCCCCCGGGCAGGAGTCCAAGTTTCTTCTTTGGTTTTTCAGTCATGGTAATCTCCAGGCTTTATACTGTTAATCCCATTATAAATGACTTTGGCTGACATCCCAAATTGGCAGGCCGTACGGACTACGCGGAAACAGGTTCTGATTCTGGTAAAATCACTGCAATGAAAATAAAAGCCCGCCGCACAAGAGTCGATCCGCTGCGCTGGTTGATTGCTGGATTTGGTCTCTTTTTTTTACTTTTCAGCCTCTTCATCCTGCTGAAGGACTACACTGCGTACAGAGCTTCTTCCCGGCTGTATCCCGCCGGCGTGAGCGTCGCTCAGGTTCCCATTGGAGGTCTGACGCGCGAGCAGGCAGAACAGCGCCTGATTGAAGTCTTTAGCATGCCTGTGGAACTGCGCTACAGCGGCGCCCGCATGCAGTTCGCGCCTGCTGAGCTCGGCTTTTCGCTCGACGTGCAATCATGCCTCGATCAGGCGGACCAACAAATCCCGCGCGGCGGCTGGTGGCGGCACCTGTGGGGTCAGTCCGAGCCTGAATATGTTCAGGACTTTCCGCTTCAGGCCAGCCTGGACACAAGCGCTGCGCGCGCTTTCCTGACCGAAACAGTCGTGCCGCGCTATGACCAGGCCGCCAGCGAAGCCCTGCCAATTCTTTATAGCACCAATTACGCGCCCGGGCAGCCCGGTTACGCGCTTGACCTTGATGCCGCGCTGGCCGGGCTTGAACCCGCTCTCTTTTCCGCCTCCGACCGCACAGCTGAATTGCCCGTGCGGGAGACCCCAGCGCTTGGCCTGAACCCCCGCAACCTGGAAGTATTCCTCCGTCAGACCATCCTGCTGGACAGCTTTGACGGCCTGGTGGAAATCTACCTCCAGCCGCTTGCTGATGATGAACCACTGCACTTTGCCGTGCTTGCTAACCAGACGGTCGCGCCGGATGTTGCCTATTCCGCGGCAAGTACCATAAAAATCCCGATTATGACCTCTGTTCTGAAACGCCTGGCAGAGCCCACGCCCGATACCGCGCGTTTTTGGATGGAAAGGATGATTGTTTATTCGGAGAATCCCCCCAGCGACTCGCTGATGAGCACCTACCTGGACAAAAGCCTGGGACCACTGATTGTGACCGAAGACATGCAGTCGCTCGGTTACCAGAACACCTTCCTTGCCGGTTACTTTTACTCCGGCGCGCCGCTTCTGCAGCGCTTTAGCACGCCCGCCAACTCCCGTACGGATGTGTACCTGGACCCGGATTTCTACAATCAAACCGTGCCCTCCGAGATTGGCGATTTGCTCACGCGTATTTACCACTGCGCGCACGCCGCCGGCACCCAAGACTCGCTCTTTGACGGACAGGTGAGCCAGACGGAATGCCAGCTGATGCTGGACTTGCTCGCTCAAAACCAAATTGGCGCGCTGATTGAAGCCGGCCTGCCCCCGCAAGCATCCATCGCGCACAAACACGGCTGGACCTCCGACCTGGACGGTCTGCTCCACACGATGAGCGACGCGGGTGTCGTCTCCACGCCGGGTGGGGATTACGTGCTCATCATCTTTGTTAACTCCAGCAGACAGTTGGTTTTTGATGAAGGCAACTGGCTTTTTGCGCGCTTATCGCAAGTCATTTATAATGCCTATAATCTGGAGCAGCAGGCAGCCTGGCTGCCTGGCAATTAGGCCGGGTAATTTACACCCCCCTAAATAGGACACTGGCAATGAGAGTCATCTTAACCCACGAGCAAGCCGATTTGGACGCATTGGCTTCCCTTGTGGGCGCCCACCTTTTGGATAAGGACGCTTATGCCCTGCTGCCCCGTCAGATCAACCGCAACGGTCAGTCCTTCCTCCAAAAATTTCAGCAGGAACTGGGCTTAAGCACGGTAAACGACCTTCCGAACGAGCCGATTGACCAGGTGATGCTCGTGGATACCCAGTCGCTGATAACCCTCAAGGGACTCTCCACGCGCACCAAAGTGAGCGTGATAGACCACCACCCGCGCAAAGCGCATACGGACCCCGAATGGACGGTGGAATTACACAATACCGGCGCCTGCACAACGGTCCTGGTGGAAAAGCTCCAGGAAGCGCAAATTTCGCTTTCAACCAGCCAGGCAACCCTGCTCCTGCTTGGTATCTACGAAGATACCGGCTCGCTCGGCTACGCCATGACCAACTCCCGGGACCTGCTCGCGGCGGCTTATCTGCTGGAGCACGGCGCGGACCTGACGATTGCCTCGCGCTATCTGAACCCCCCGCTCTCCAACGCCCAGATGGTCCTCTACGACCGCCTGATGAAAGACATCACAACTCACAAAATCCACAACCTGACTATCCTCGTAGCCAAAGCCAACGCGATGGATATCCAGGACGAAATCTCGACCGTAGCGCACCACATGCGTGAATTCCTGAACCCGGACGGACTGGTGCTGCTGGTATCCACCCGCCAGGGCATCCGCCTGGTTGCCCGCTCCACTACGGACGAGATTGACATGGCGCAGTTGGCGCACCGTTTTGGGGGCGGCGGACATAAGCGTGCCGCTTCCGCGTTGATCCGTTCCGAAAGCCGCCCGGCGCCAAACGAGGTGCCGGTATTCTGGAAGAAAACCTACCAGCATGTGGTTGAGATTCTTCCCGAGATTGTGCATCCTTCCGTGAGAGTGCAGCAAATCATGTCCCGCAATCCCCTGCTTCTTTCCCCGGACATGCCGGTGGAAACCGTTGCCGACCTGATGAAACGCTACGGCTTTGAAGGCTACCCGGTGATCGAAGAAGGCAAGGTTGTCGGTCTGATTACCCGCCGCAATGTGGACCGCGCGCTGAGCCATAAAATGATGGCCAACGCCGGCATCCTCATGGACGCGGGCACAGTCTTTGTTACTCCCGGCGATACCCTCGATTACCTGCAGGAAGTCATGGCGTCCAGCGGCTGGGGACAGGTGCCGGTCCTGGACCCGGAAAGCAATGAAATCATTGGCATCGTGACGCGCACTGACCTCATCAACACGCACATGCTGCAGAACAACATCCCCACCCAGGAGGAGATGGTGCGGCGGCTGAACAACGCCATCCCCTATCCGCGTCAGATTCTGCTGCAGGCGATCGCCCGTCTGGCGAGCAAGTTGAACATGCAGGCTTATATTGTCGGGGGCTTTGTGCGGGATTTGCTCCTAAAGCAGCCCAGTCAGGATTTTGATATCGTCGTGGAAGGAGACGCGAGCGTTTTTGTATCCCAATTGGTGGAGAATTTCGGCGGTAGAGCGGTCACGCACCCCCGTTTTGGAACAGCCAAATGGTTGATTGGCGACGAGCGCGAAGCCCTGGCGCAAAAGCTTCTGCCCAACCAGCCGATGGACTTTCAAGCCCTGCCCCAACACCTGGATCTGATCACAGCACGCACCGAATTTTATGAGCGCCCGGCTGCCTTGCCAACTGTCGAGCGCAGCGGCATTAAGATGGATCTGCACCGGCGCGACTTCACCATCAACACCATGGCGCTGCGCCTGGATGCACCCTACTACGGCAAGTTGTATGATTTCTGGGGCGGTTATCACGACCTGCAAAACCGCATCATCCGGGTTCTGCATGCGCTGTCTTTTGTGGACGACGCCACGCGCATCCTGCGCGCCGTTCGCTTTGCCAACCGGTTTGACTTTAAAATGGACCCCAGAACGCTCAGGCTGTTAAGCTCCAGCCTCTCGCTCCTGAATGAAATCTCCGGACCGCGGCTGAGGCACGAATTGGACCTGATCCTGCTGGAATTCAACGTCGGCACAGCCCTGAGAGCCATGGACCGCTTGAGCATCCTCGAAGTGATTAACCCGAACCTGACCTGGAACCCTGCTTTGGAGGCACGCCTCGCGTACCTGAACCAGCCTGCAGCCCGCGCGGAATGGAAAACGGAGACGCATGAGAGCCAGCTGAATCTCCGCCAGGTGCTGGGCTACTGCTACTGGTTGGAAGACTTCGCGCCGGAGCACCTCGAACAGCTCAGCTCGCGGCTGCGCATTCCCACGCGGGTCGTCGCCGCGGTCAGAGATACCGGAAAACTGCGCCGCTTACTGCCGGAGCTTACAACATTGAAACCCAGTCAGGTCGTGCGCACACTCAAGGACGTTTCTCCATTGGCGCTGACTGCTGTTTACCAAAGCACGGAGGACCCTGCCCTGCGCGAGCCTCTGCGCTTGTACATGACTCAATACTTATCTGTCAAACCGCTCCATACCGGCGACGACCTGCGCGCGCGGGGGCTCACACCCTCCGCGGAATTCCAGAAAATTCTGAACGCGCTGCGGGATGCCTGGCTTGACGGCAGCGTCTCCTCTGCGGAGGAAGAAAACGCGCTGCTTGATCAACTCCTGAATGCCAAATGAGTTCCCAACCTGCAGTGGCAAGCGCTTACCAGCTTCCGGACGGCGAAGAAATCCTCATCCGCCCCATCCGCGAAGCCGACCTGCCCGCCCTGGAATGGGAAGGCGAGTACCGCCACTTCAGAAAGCTGTACGCTGAACACTTTGAAGCCTTCCGGGCCGGCACCACCCTGATTTACATCGCCGAAAGCAGCGCCGGCGTGATGATTGGACAGGTTTTTATCCTGCTCTATTCCCGCGATAAAGAAGTCGCTGATGGGCTGCACCGGGCATATTTGTTTTCTTTCCGGATCAAACCGGCTTACCGCAACCAGGGCTTGGGCAGCTACATGCTCAAATTCGTCGAGGACCAGCTCCTGCTGCGCGGCTACACCACTGTGCGCCTGAATGTGGCCCAGGACAACCCCAAGGCGCGCGCCTTGTACGAGCGCAACGGCTATGAGGTAATCGGCTACAGTTCTGGCGTCTGGCAGTACCAGGACGACCAGGGCGTGTGGCAAACCATGCGCGAACCCGCCTGGAAAATGTCGAAACGCCTGCGCTGATGGGCGCAAGCCTCGAGAGGTCCGCGCTGTTTCAATCGAAAGTGCTGGCCATAAAAATGAAAAGACCGGACCTCTGCGGACCGGTCTTTTTTATGGTAAGGAATTCTGCTACTCCTGCTCCGGCAAGTCTTCTTCTTCTGCAGGCTCAGCAGCGGCCTCTTCAACGACAGCCTGGGGATGCTTGTTCTCATCAATCCAGCGCAGCATGGTGGCGCGCAGTTCCGCGTAATCCCCGTCCGGGAAAAGCTTGGTAATCGCGAACAGCCGTCTCCCGCGCGTGGTTGAGACGTAGGTCCCGTTCTTGACGTCCTCAATTTCCGTGATATCAGCCTTGGAGAGCTTAAGCTCAGGATACTTGGGTTGGTGCAGCACCAGACCGTCTTCCGAGACCGAGAAAGCATATTCTTCCCAAAGTTGCTGGCGCTGTTTGTAAGCCCGCAGGCCGGAATAAACAAACAAGGCGGCAATCAGGGGGATCATCCATACCAGGGACTTCATGCTGTCGCGGTTCCAGTTGAGTCCCACTGAGATAGCGGCCATAATCAGGAACGTGATGCCGTAGACAAGGATAAGCGTTTTCTTTTGGGCGGGTAATTTCGCCGGGTCAAGCTTATAAGTTTTCATTGATTCTCCTTAATAATTTACCGTACAATTGTACTCTTGAATCGTATATGTTCTCTACGCTCGTAATGTACAACGCTCGTAATGTACCGCATAAAGCTGAATATCAATCAGTAATCCTGGTAACTTTCTTACCCATGAGGTTAATTAGGTTGGCCTGGCTTATATCGCCCAATCTTGCGGTTCTGTTAAATAATATAGTTCACTGCATAACATGTGCTCGAATTAGTCCGTACATTTCTCTTTGTTGGACCACTTGTCAGAGATAACGGTTTTAAAAGAATACAAATTGAAAGGAAGGTAAAGTATTTCCGATTATAATGAATAAAATAGACAATCCATAAGTAACAATTTCAACGGTGAAACATGGAAAACTGTGTTCGCATAAGTTGCCCCAATTGTAAAAACGAATTACAGATTGGTCCTGACATTGAGTCTGGAGTATGTCTGAATTGCGGAAACGAATTTCGAGTAATAAGAGGTGGGGGAATTATTCACCTATTGCTTACTAAAGAAAGAATTGAAACTGAAAATGGTGAAACAAGAAATGGACAGGAAGAAAAACTATGTCTTGCGGAAACAGATTCAATAATAAAGGAGACATTAATTCCCGAGCAAGCAACAATTACCGATCTTGAACAGCAGCAACTCCTATCAAGTGAAAAAACAGCTGAGGAAAGAAAAATCTCTGAACTCATTCAACAAAAAAAGATACTTGAAGAATGGGCTAGAAAGTACAGAGTGATGTTAATAATCTTAGGAGCAATCTGCTTGGTTGCCAGTTATGCAATGCTGCCAACAGTTGCTACGTACAACGAATTATTCATCAACCTCGCAATCTTTTGGTTTCCAATCATTATAGTTATTGGTGTGCTGTACATGCGCATAATTAATCGTGTGAATAAAAACAACAAATTTATCGATGATTATATCCACAGGTTAGAGACTCATAGAGAAATTTGAGTTAAAGATACCATCCTATTAGATAATGGCTGGCTCGATGACGGATTTTTCCCTAACTATCGCAAAAAATTTCTCCCGTTCTTTCCTGCTTATTGTCCACTCAAAACTCAATTGCCTTTCGTTTTTTTGCCGCCGGAAAATGAACAAGTAGCCATTCCAGATTTCCAACTCCTTGTATTGTAATGAATGATGAGCAGCCAAGTCCATGAGTGGAAATGTTCGCTCTAAGACAATAACCCTCCTATCGGTTAATGCAACATAGAACCTTTTTGAATAAAAAGACGAACCTAATCGAAATACTAGGATTCCTAAGAAGCCTGGGGTTGTGTGAAAAAGGGAGGTAGCAAGTAATTTTTCATCCGGATCTAGCAGAATCGACAACTCAATAATTTGATTTTGATTTTTTTCCGCCATAAGAATGACCTCAAAATTTCCCAAACGAACAAAAGCAATAAACGATAACTTGACCGATTGTGTGTAGAAACCCAAGCAAATTATTACCTAACCGTCGAGACCCAAACAAAAATAATAAAAATAGTGAGAAAAGAAAACAATCATTACTGAAAGACCAATAATTTTAAGAGTCCCAACTGTTCTAATCTGACACTATGACAAGAGCCTTCAACAATTCATCGTTAAATTTATCAAACTGCTCGGTTGCCAATTCAAACTTTTCTGAAATATACCAATCACTTGACTTCATTTTAACGTTTTTTAACCCTTCATAATAGTAGTCTAGCCCCTCGACGAGATAACTTTGGGAGTCCTCTAGACAGAGAGGAACGATTACTTTGTTTACCTTCTCGCGTATCAACAAGACTTCTGACATCGTTTTATCAAGATCCGATAGATCTCCTTTAGTGACATTTTCATTCACGCGGACAAAATAGGTAATTAGTTCATTAAACTCGTTGGCTACTTTTTCCACATCACTTCGATTACAAAATGGCATGCTTGTGGCTGTAGGATGCACTGTGACTGAGGATTGAACCTTACAGGATGAAAGAAACATAGTTGCTAATAATATTAATACAACGGTCTTTTTTATCATAAGAAACCCCAACAGCAGAAATATGAGAGACTAGTTATTGAACTATTATCTCATGAACCAGATAAAATGTTAACCTACTTAATGGTAAAAGGGTAGAGTGGTGCTAAGACCTTTCCCTTTCTCTCCTATTTATCCACCTCCTTTTGATAGATAATCTTAAAATATGTTTCATGTAGGTATTTATCCCGCCGGGTACGATGCTTTTTCTTGTTCAATAGATCCATCCCCAGATTTATGGACAACTAGAGATTACGACAGAGTAAGAGTCTCAACTTTTGGTTCTCAACTTTTGGTGTCGTTTTGGTTTTCAGTCCGCTTGTTTTTTGATATAATGAAAACTTGGCATGTTTATCGATACCAATTATTCTATTGTGCGTGGTGCCGCCTCACCGCGCAACAAATAAGGAAGGTCACATCAATGAAAGAATTCTCGACAGCCTCTGTACGCAACATCGTCCTTGCGTCACACAGCAACTCCGGCAAGACCATGCTCACCGAAGCGTTCCTGCACTTCACCGGCGCCACCACCCGCCTCGGCAGAATCGAAGACGGAACAACCGTTTCAGACTTCGACGATGAAGAGCACCGCCGTGGGATATCCTTGTTCACTTCGGTGATCCCGGTAATCTACAAGGACCTGAAGTTTAACCTGCTGGATACCCCCGGATATTCGGACTTCGTCGGAGAAGTGGTCTCGGCCATGAGCGTGGCAGACAGCGTCCTGATCCTGGTCGATTCGGTTGGCGGCGTGGAAGTGGGAACAGAAACCGCGATGAATTACGCGGCAAAATTGAACCTGCCCATGTTCATGGTGATTAACAAGATGGACCGCGAAAACGCCAGCTTTCAAAAAGCGCTCGCTTCCGTCCAGGAACAAACCGACTACCGCCTGATCCCCATGCAGCTTCCCTGGGGTGAAAAAGCAGATTTCAAAGGTGTCATTGATCTGATCAGCATGAAAGCCTACCAGGGCGAAGGCAAGACCGCCGTGGAAATCCCGGCCGAATTCCAGGCAGAGGCCGAAGAAGCCCGCCTCAAACTGATTGAAGTGGCTGCCGAAGGCGAAGATTCGCTGCTTGAGAAGTACTTTGAAAACGGCGACCTGACAACGGAAGAAGCGCTGCAAGGGCTGCACAAAGCTGTGCAGGTCAGCAACGTCATTCCGGTCATGGTAGCTGCCGGTGGTCATATGATCGGCTTAGCGCCTCTCCTGGAAGCGCTTAGCAGCCTTGCGCCATCCCCTTCCGAACACGCTGAGGTCATCGCGAAATCTCCCAAGGGTGATGTTAAGCTGACCCCGTCGGATTCCGGCCCACTCGCCGCCTACGTCTGGAAAACAACCGCGGACCCCTTTGTGGGCAAACAGACTTTCTTCCGCGTGTTCTCCGGTGTAATGAGCTCGGATACCCGCGTATGGAACGCTAACAAAGGCGAAGAAGAACGCCTGGCAGGGATGCAGGTGCCATATGGCAAAGAAAACCTGCCCGTCTCTGTCATTCACAGCGGTGATATTGGTACAGTTGCCAAGTTGAACCTGACCACAACGGGCGATACGCTCACTACCAAAGAGCAGAACCTGACCCTACCCATGCCCGAATACCCCAGCCCGCTCTACCGGGTCGCGGTGAGCCCCAAGACCCAGTCCGACGCTGCCAAGATGAGCACCACACTTGCCCGCCTGTGCGAAGAAGACCTGACCCTCACCTGGCGCATGGAACCCGCTACCCGCCAGACCCTGCTGTTCGGGATGGGCGACCAGCACATCGACGTGGCAGTCCGCCGCGCTGAGCAAAAGTTCCAGATGAGTATGAACCTGCTGGAACCCAAGGTGCCGTACGAAGAGCACATCACCAAGGAAGCCAGCGCGATGTACCGCCACAAGAAGCAAACCGGCGGTTCCGGACAGTTTGGCGAAGTGCACCTGAAAGTTTTCCCGATCAAGGATGAGGACTTCAGCTTCAGCAACGATGTTTTCGGCGGTGCCATTTCCAGCAGCTATATGGGTCCGATTGAAAAAGGTATTCGTTCGGTGATGAAGGACGGCGCGGTGGCAGGCTATCCGGTACACAACGTAGGCGTATCGATCACAGACGGCAAGGAACACCCGGTAGACTCGAAACCTATCGCCTTTGAAATTGCCGGGCGCGAAGCCTTCAAGCTGGCCTTCAAAGATGCCAACCCGGTGCTCTACGAGCCGATCATGAAAGTGACTGTGGTCGTTCCCGAAGCGAACATGGGCGACGTGCTGGGCGACATGAACACCCGCCGCGCGCGCGTGCAGGGCATGAACACGGAAAAAGGTCGTTCCGTTGTGACCGCCACGGTGCCCCTGGCGGAAATGCTGCGCTACACCACCACTCTGCGCTCCATGACCGGCGGACGCGGGCACTTTAGCATGGAATTCGACCATTACGATCTGGTGCCGACCCACCTGGCGCAGGAAATTATCGACGCCCGTCAGAAAGAACTTAAGGAAGAGGAATAAACTTCTTTCGTTTTAGATTTCCAAGCGGCTGCCAATCGTGGCAGCCGCTTTTTATATATCATGGATGCATAGTACACGCCGCGTTGCGTTCGTAAAAGCGCGTCATTACGACTGCTTGCGTGCGCAGCGACTGAAGCGATCTCCCTGCCGACCAACAGGAAAGCTGCTTGGTCATTTGATTCGTCATTGCAACTGCTTGCGTGCGCCAGCGACTGAAGCAATCTCCCTGATTGTGGTAAGTTCGCTGCGTGCTTTGCGATGACAAGTGCTTGTCATGCTGAGCCGCAGGCGAAGCATCTCGTAGAAAAAGGGAAAAGATCTTTGGTTAGCACTCAGGATGACAAGCAAAAGACGCAGGATTCGTCATTGCAACTGCTTGCGTGCGCCAGAGACTAAAGCAATCTCCCTGCCGACCAACAGGAAGGCTGCTTGGTCATTTGATTCGTCATCGCGAGCACAGCGTGGCGATCTCCCTATATGTGGGAAGTTCGCTGCGTGCTTTGCGATGACAAGTGCTTGTCATGCTGAGCCGAAGGCGAAGCATCTCACAAAAAAAGAGAGAAGATCCTTCGTTGGCACTCAGGATGACAAGCAAAAGACGCAGGATTCGTCTTTGCGACTGCTTGCGTGCGCCAGCGACTGAAGCAATCTCCCTGCCGACCAACAGGAAGGCTGCTTGGTCATTTGATTCGTCATCGCGAGCACAGCGTGGCGATCTCCCTATATGTGGGAAGTTCGCTTCGTGCTTTGCGATGACAAGTGCTTGTCATGCTGAGCCGCAGGCGAAACATCTCACAAAAAAAGGGAAAAGATCCTTCGTTGGCACTCAGGATGACAAGCAAAAGACGCAGGATTCGTCTTTGCGACTGCTTGCGTGCGCCAGTGACTGCGGCAATCTCCCTGCCGACCAACAGGGAGATCGCCGCGCTGCGCTCGCGATGACGGGATAATCCAGGGGGATCGCCACGCTGCGACCTGTGCTCTTTAAGGCATCGCAATGACAAGTGCTTGTCATGCTGAGCCGCAGGCGAAGCATCTCACAAAAAAAGGGAAGATCCTTCGTTGACACTCAGGATGACAACATATCAGGAGGGCAACGAATCTTCGCCGAGATGCTTCAGCAGCGCGGCAGCCACCTCATTGCAGTCCGCCCTCACGCGTTCATCCGCCGCAATAAAAATCGGCGCGTTTTCATCCTTGTTCACCGCAATAATATAAGCACTTTCCGCCAACCCTGCCATGTGCTGCACCGACCCCGAAATCCCAAACGCCAGGTACAGCTTTGGGGCAATCGTGATGCCGGTCTGCCCGACCTGGTGAGCGTAATCCGCCCAACCCAAATCCACCACCGCGCGCGAAGCCGCCAGCCCGGCCCCAAGCTTTGCCGCTAACTGACGGTAGAGCTCCACCCGGCGCGCGCTGCCAATCCCGCGCCCGATGCCCACCACAATTTCCGCGCTGTCCAGCCCCGGTCCATCCTGCGCGTTCTTCCGAACTGACACAATCTCCAACCCGGGTAGACCGCTCAGGTCCATGGCTTCAAAGCGCACGCTGCCCTGCCTCGCGTAATCCGCTGGCAGCGCCTGCATCACTTTCGGACGCACGCTGGCCATCTGCGGACGGCGGCTGTGGCAGAGGATGGTAGCGAGCAAGTTGCCCCCAAAAGCCGGCCGGGTCTGCAGCAGCAAACCACTCTGGGGGTCAATATCCAGTCCGGTGCAGTCGGCGGTCAGCCCGGTATCCAGCGCCGAAGCCACGCGCGGGGCGATGGAACGCCCGAAGCCGCTCGCGCCGAACAGAAAAATTTCCGGTTTGTGCAAGCCGGCAAGCCGCGCCAACACCTGCGGGTAGAGCAGCTCGTCGCGCCGCATCAGGCGTGGGTCCGTGACAGCCAGCACCTCATCCGCCCCGTGCGCGATAAGGCTCTGGAATTGCTCCGGCGCCGGCGGTCCTAACCAGACTGCGCTGACTTTTGCGGGCTTCTTCCGCGCCAAAGCCCGCGCTTCGCCCAGCAGTTCCAGCACCACAGGTTTCGGCTTGCCCTCACTTTGTTCCGCGAAGACCCAGATTCCGCTGCTCTCCGGCGCGCCAGCCTGCTCCGTCGGTTCAGTGCGCAGCAGGATTGCATCAAAACGGCAGACTTCCACGCACGCCCCGCAGAACACGCAGGCTTCGGAGATAAGCGCCTTTTTACCGACCATGCTGATCGCGCCGTATGGGCAGGCAGGCACGCATTTGCGGCAGCCAGTGCACTTTTCAATCAAGACGCGAATCTCAGCCACGCGCGTCTCCAGCTTCAGGTTTGCTCAAGCCTTTCTGCCTGAGCGTGCCCAGAATTGCAGCAGCTGCTTCGTCCGATGTGCCGTGGATTTCTTTGCCGGCTTTTCGGCGCTCCGCGGCCGCGGTAGAGACCACCCAGGTGGCCGAACCATCCAGCCCGATCCGCGCGGGGTCAACGTCCAGGTCATCCGCCCCCCAGATTTCAAGCTCCGCTCCGCGGGCCTGCAGATAACCTTTCAGGCTCAGGAAGCGCGGGATATTGATCTCCTTGACGACCGTCAACAGCGCCGGCAGGCTCAGCCTGATCTCCAGGTAGCCTTCGTCCGTCATCTTCTCGCACAGCAGCTCCCGGGCGCTCGCGACACACACCCGTCTGACCGCGCTCAAGTGCGGAACTCCCAGCTTTTGCGCCAATGAAGGCCCGACCTGCGCGGTATCCCCATCCACAGCCTGCCTGCCGCACAGCAGCAGGTCGCACGCACCGAGCTTGCGCACAGCCGCTGCAAGCGTGTACGCGGTCGCCAGGGTGTCCGCGCCCGCAAAGCGTTTATCGCTCAGCAGCACCGCCCGGTCCGCGCCCAGCGCGAGCGCCTGGCGCAGCAGCACCGCCGCACTGTGGATGCCCATGCTGAGCACCGTGACATGCCCTCCGGCGCTCTCCTTCAGGCGCAGCGCTTCTTCCAGCGCGTACGCGTCGAACGGATTGAGCATCATGTCAATACCCTCCCGCACGATTGTGTTCGTGGCCGGGTTCAGGCGCACGCGCGTGCTGGCCGGAACTTGTTTGACGCACACCACAATCTCCATGCTCAGGCGCCCCCCTCCCATGCGAACATGTTGCCGGGGTTCAACAGCCCCAGCGGATCTAAACAGCGCTTCAACGCGCGCATTTCCGCCACAGCGTCTTCCCCATACATCGCCAACAGTTGGGCTGTCTTCAGCTTACCGATGCCGTGTTCCGCGGAGACCGTCCCGCCCGCGGCAATAATCTGGCGCGCCCAATCCAAAAAAAGCGCTTTGCCCTGGTCGTACTCCTGCGTGCTGCGCGGGAGAATATTGACGTGCAGGTGGTTGTCGCCGATATGCCCGAATTTGAGCCCTTCCAGCCCGAGCGCGCTGATTGACCCTGAGTAGAGCCCCAGCACCCATTCCAGCTTCTCATCGGGCACCGCCATGTCCGTGCCCAGCTTGGTGATGGCCGGATTATCGCGTTTGCGTTCGGCGATGACGCGGTTAATGCTCTCCGGCACCGCGTGGCGGAAGCCAATCAGTTTGTCCAGGTCCTGCGGAGTGACTGCCATCCAGGTTTCGCCAGGGTCTGCGCCGGCGCTCTGCAGAAGCCCTGCCGTCAAGCGCATGCACTGGTCCATATCCGTCTGGCTCGCGTGGTGGAACTCCGTATAAACTGCCTCCGCGGGCGGGAGCAAGGGCAGCCCCTGATGAGCGTGCGTTTCGATCTGCTCGCGGCGAATCATCTCAAGACAGGCGCGGTCAAAATACTCGATGGCGGCGGGTTTCTGTTTACCCTCTAGCCTCTTCAGCGCCTGGACGTACAGAAGCGCGTGCGCACTGTCCTCAAAAAAAGTCAGAATTCCCCAGCTCAGCGCTGGTACCGGCGCTAGCGCGATGGTAATTTCGGTAACGATCCCCAGCGTCCCTTCCGCCCCGATGAACAGGTCCAACAGGTCCATATCCGGCGTGATGTAGTACCCCGATGCATTTTTTACACGCGGCATGCGGTAGCTCGGAAGCCTGCCTTTGATGAAACTGCCATCCTCCAGGCTTAGGCTAAATGCCCCGTCATGCGCAAATTGTTCCCCGCGCTGCAGCGACACAGACCGACCGTCCGCCAGCAGCACCCGCAGCCCTGCCACGTGCGACCGCATCGGTCCGTACAGGTAAGATTTGGCTCCGGAGGCGTTGGTCGAAACCATGCCCCCGATGGAGGCAGAGGTTTCGGTAATGTCGGCGGGGAAGTACCAGCGCCCGCCCGCGCAGAAACGCCGGTAGGCGCGCAGGGATTCCGCGCTCCAGCCCTCCGTGTTGAATTCCTTCTCCGCGAGCCCTTTCTGGACCTGACTGAAAAGCATGCCCGGCTGGACGGTCAATAAAAAGCGCTGGTGGGTTTCATCCCAGGCCATCCCCAGCGCCCGGCTGCAGCGGCTCAGGTTGATGACCTGCCCACCAGAAGGAACCGCCCCGCCGGTGATGCCGGTGCGCGCGCCCTGAACGGTGATGGGCACGCCGTGTTGGCGGCAAAACTGCAAAGCCTCGCGGATTTCCTCCTCATTTTGAGGAAAAATTATCCCCTCCGCGCGGCCAACCGCGCTGGATTCATCCGCAAGGTAGGGTTGAATTTCGTCCGTGTGGGTCTGAACCTGTAAGCGCATCGCAGCCAATTGTAAGCGAAAAGCCGCGCGTTTACCTATCCCAGCCGCATTGCCGGAAAGCCGCGGGCAGCCCCGCAAGCGTATCCTCGGGGGTCAGCGCGCGCTCCGTCAGTTCAGAGGCGCGTAAATCGGCCGAGAGCCCGTGCAGGTACACCGCGGAAAGCACCGCCTCACGCAAGGGCAGTTTCTGCGCCAGGAAGGAAGCCAGCAGCCCGGAAAGCACATCGCCCGAGCCAGCTTTTGCCATGCCCGCGTTCCCGGAACTATTGATCCACAGCTCACAATCGCAGTCCTCAACCGGGAAAGCGACTACCGTGCCCGCCCCCTTTAACACCACCGCGCTGTTTGTCATCTTTGCCAGCGCGCCCGCGCTGGCAATGCGGTCCCGAGCCACCATGTGTGCGTATTCCGGGCAGAGCCGGCTGAACTCGCCCGGGTGCGGGGTCAGCACCGCGGGCTCCAGATCGTGATTCACTCGTTCCAACAGAGCTGCCCGCCCGCGTTTCAGATTCTCAGGCGCGGCGAGCAGGTTCAGCGCGTCCGCGTCCAACACCAGGCGCGGGGCAGACGCGATTGCTGCCATCACCATTTCAAGGTCGGGATGCTTGCCAAGCCCCGGCCCCACCAGCGCCGCGCTGCAGCTTTGCAGTTTTTCCTTCCAGAGGGCGAGCCTTGCCTCCGCTCCCGCGGGCAAAGCTTGACTGAGCGCTGAGGGCAGAGCCGAAAGCACCGCCGGGTAAATCTCCTCAGGTACCAGCAGGTCGACGTACCCCACCCCGCCCATTTCCGCCGCGCGCGCGCAGAGCACTGCCGCGCCCGCCAGCCCCACGCTGCCCGCCAGAACTGCCAGCCTGCCAAAGCTGCCTTTGTGGCTGTCCTGTGCCCGCACTGGCCGCCAGGCGCGCACTTCGTTTTCTGTTATCACGGAGGGCGTGCAAAACTGGTGCTTCTCCCAAACTTCGTTGATAAAATCCTCACTCAAGCCAAGGTCGTTCACACTAATCCGGCCGGCATATCCACGCCCCGGGTAGCTGTAAGCCCCGGTCTTCGGCAGGATGAAGCACAGGGTCTCATCCGCCTGAAACGCTCCCGCGCCGAATGCGCCGTTATCCGCCTGCACCCCGGAGGGGATATCCGCACTGAGCACAAACGCGCCTAACTGCCATCGGGATACCTCCACTTTTTGGCTGAGCGCGACAAAAGCCGGATTTGGGTTTCGGTCCGCCCGGAAACCGCTGCCGTAGACTGCGTCCAGGATAATTCCGGCCGTGGTTAAAAACTCCGCATCCCCCAGTAGCTTCATCCCAAGCTGAAGGCAGGCAGCCCGGTTTGCCTCTGCGTCTGCTCCCCTGCCAACCGGAGAGGCTGCTTGCTCAAATATTTTAATTTCAGGAACATTTCCGAATAAAACGCGGGCTGCCGCGTAACCGTCTCCGCCGTTGTTGCCCGGACCGCACAGGATGCTGACCGGGCCTCCGCACTCAGCTTGCATGGCAAGAATTCGCTCCGCCAGCGCGCGCCCGGCGCGGTCCATCAACACGCCCGCCGGGATACCAGCCGCAGCGGCCTCATCCTCAATGATACGCTGTTCTTTTGCCCCGATTGTTCTCATTTTCTTCCCTCCCGCAGCTTAACTGCATTTCGCGGCTGCTCCCGGCTGGGTTACGCTGGTGTCTGCTGACAAAAAATGAATTGATGGTAATCGCAAACAGCCTCAAACCCGACGCGCCTGTAAACCGCGTTGCTGACCGGGTTTTCCACGTCGGTAAAGAGCGTGATAAACTCGCGCCCTTCAGCTAGCGCCTGCGCGCACATCCCTGCGACCAGCGCGGTGGCAAAGCCCTGTCCGCGTTTTTCGGGCGCGGTATAAACGCCGCTTATGGCAACAGAACGCCGCGTGGGACGGTTATAGAACGCCATTGCGGCCGGCTCACCTCCCGCGCACCATAGGTAGAACACCCCATCCTGAATGCAAGCGCTGACATCTTCCAGCGTCCAGGCGGCCTGGTTGCCAGAAGCCGTTTCGGCGCTCATCGCGTTGATCCACGCGAGAATGAGCGGCGCTTGTTCGGGCAGCGCTTGTTGCTTGGTTCCCACGGGCTTTCGAACAGGATTTACTTCCCGTAAGGCGTACGCCCGTTGGCATATTTCCAATTCCCCCGCCGCCCCCGTAACCGCTTGCCAGCAGCAGGCAAAGCAATCGCTGGCGTCCATCACACCTGTGACACCGGGCAGAACCGCGCCGCGCTCCGCCAAGGATTTTGCGAGCAGTTCCAGAGCCGGTTCGCACAAAGGCTCGGACTGCACAATGAGATAGTGAGAGGCTATGCGCAGGGCGGACGCGCACAGCGCTCCCTCCAGGGAGCTGATGCTCGCCAGCAGCAGCTTGTGTAGGTCGGCTTGCCGCGCAGGTAAAATCCGCATGCAAAGCCCCAAAGGCAGCGCGTATTTCTCCTCGCTTTGCTCTAAGCTGGGTACAACCAACTCGCAAAAAGCAGCCGGTAGCGTGTGAAAGGTTAGCGACAGCGGAGCTTCAGTTTCCATCAACCCGGCACCTGTTGGCAGAAAAACATCATGAATACCTCACCCCGACCAGCCGTACCGATCAAAATCAACCCGATCGGCGTCGTCAAATACCACGCCTTCGTCTTCCAGCAAAAATCGCTGTTCAGCCGAGCCGATGCCGTGCAGGCTGATGCGCCCTTGCGCGTTGATGACCCGCTGCCAGGGGACGTCCGGGTCGCGTCCGTCGCGCAGCGCGCTCATGGCGTAACCCACCATGCGCGCCGAGCAGCCCCCGACCATGCGCGCAATCTGACCGTAAGTCGCTACTTTTCCCGCCGGGATTTGCTTTACGAGCAAGTAAATGCGCTGGTAAAGAGGTGGCCGATCGGGTTGTGTTTCATTTTTAGATGCTTTTACTGTCACTGCTCGGCCTTTCCTGGATGAAATGAGAATCTTCACAATTTCTTCACAGCAACTTCATTGAAAACCAATGAACGCCTGATACATTAGAAACAGAGGATTTTCCTCATTATAACGAAATGGAGTAAACAATGAAAACAATCACCAAAATTTTACTGCTCAGCCTGGCTGTTGTACTGGCCGCCGTGGGAATCGGCGCGATGACTACCCCGGTGAGCGCCCAAACCGATGCGCCAGAAGCATTGAGCGAAGCGGAACTCAGCACCCTCCTGCACATGGCCGCGGAGGAGAAACTAGCCCAGGATGTCTATCTGGCCCTGTACGAAAAGTGGGGCGTTGCCACCTTTCAGCGCATCGCCCGCAGTGAAACCAGTCATTTCAACCGGATGTTCCAACTCCTTGAAGTGTACGGTATTAGCTCAGAGCTGGATAAAATGGAAGCTGGCGAGTATGGCATCCCTGAGTTTAATCAGCTCTACGACGAATTAGTCGCCCGAGGATCAACATCCGAGGAAGACGCCTTAAAAGTCGGAGGGTACATCGAAGAATTAGACATCCTTGACCTCGAACAGGCAATTTTGGATAGCACGCACGCGGATGTACAGCGCGCGTACAGCCGCCTGCTCATGGGTTCAACGATGCACCTGAACGCGTTTCTGCGAGGGCTTCAGAACCTTACCGATGAGGAATACGTCCCCCAGGTGATGACCCCCGAACAGTTGGAGACCTACCAGACAGCCAGAAGCCCGATGCGCGGACCTCGCGGCAGGAGATAGGACGTTGTGGAAGAGCCCGGGAATTCCCGGGCTCTTTTTTGTGTGGTTTGTTTGCGGCTTTTTCGAGAATTCCAGAAGTGTCTTTTAACCTTTTAGAACTGCCCTCATCCGCTCGTTAGGCAGCTTCTCCCTGGAGAAGGTTTGAAAAGACCCTCATGCGTCCTGTGGACAGTTATTCACATGTTTCCCCTGGAGCTGCTTGCGTGCCAAAGTCTAAGCTGGCGAGCGCAGTGGAAACAAAAAGCTTCTCCCAGGAGAAACTGGCGAGCGCAGTGGGAACAAAAAGCTTCTCTTGGGAGAAGCTGGCGAGCGCAGCGAGACTGATGAGGGGCCTTTCCGCATCTTCTCCGGCTCAGCTTTTCTTCACAATATTGTCAAAAAGACCCTCATCCGCCCTGCGGGCACCTTCCCCTGGGGGAAGGTTTGAAAAGACCCTCATGCGTCCTTTGGACAGTTATTCACATGTTTCCCCTGAAGCTGCTTGCGTGCCAAAGACTAAGCTGGCGAGCGCAGTGAGAACAAAAACCTTCTCCTGGGAGAAGCTGGCGAGCGCAGTGGGAACAAAAAGCTTCTCCTGGGAGAAGCTGGCGAGCGCAGCGAGACTGATGAGGGGCCTTTCCGCATCTTCTCCGGCTCAGCTTTTCTTCACAATATTGTCAAAAAGACCCTCATCCGCCCTGCGGGCACCTTCCCCTGGGGGAAGGTTTGAAAAGACCCTCATGCGTCCTTTGGACAGTTATTCACATGTTTCCCCTGAAGCTGCTTGCGTGCCAAAGACTAAGCTGGCGAGCGCAGTGAGAACAAAAACCTTCTCCTGGGAGAAGCTGGCGAGCGCAGCGAGACTGATGAGGGGCCTTTCTGCATCTTCTCCGGCTCAGCTTTTCTTCACAATATTGTCAAAAAGACCCTCATCCACCCTGCGGGCACCTTCTCCCTGGAGAAGGTTTGAAAAGACCCTCATCCGCTCTGCGGGCGCGTAATGGGCTTTGGTAATTAAATGTAAGGGCGAAGCATCCCAATGAAAGTGGTTTGCCTTCATTGGTGCGTTGATTAAGGATGCTTCGCCCCTACGACTGCGGAGACCTGCAGTCAATTACTGTAAAAAAGCTTCTCCTGGGACTGCTTGCGCGCCGAAGGCAAAGCTGGCGAGCGCAGTGGGAACAAAAAGCTTCTCCTGGGAGAAGCTGGCGAGCGCAGCGAGACTGATGAGGGTATTAACTGCCCCTCATCCGCCCTGCGGGCACCTTCCCCTGATGGGGAAGGTCCGGGTGCGCACATGCTGCAGCACTCCCTCGAGCCAAGACTAACTCCAGCTTGAAAGCCGCAAGCCGGCCTGCGGACTGCCACCCTGCGGCATATTTATAAGTCTCACGAACTCTGAAAAAATTCCCGCAGCGAATTCATCCGGCGCGGGTCGCGCAGTTTCCGCAGCGCGGAGCTTTCAATCTGACGGATGCGTTCGCGCGTCAGCCCAAATTTCTCGCTGATTTCCTCCAGCGAATGGTAGACCCCATCCACCAGCCCAAAACGCATTTCCAATACCGCGCGCTCCTTATCGGTTAGGTCGTCCAAGGATTTGCGCACGCTTTCCCGCAGACTTTCCAGGATGACGGCTTCCATCGGCTCCGGCGCATCTGCGTCCTCAATATAATCGCCAAGCGTGCTGTTTTCTTCGTCCCCAACCGGGCTTTCCAATGAGACAGGCTCTTCGCCAACCTTGAAGGTTTGCTCAACCTTTAGCGTGGCTTCATCCCAACGGCGCAGCAAATCCGCAGGCAGACCTTCATGCGAGAAAGCGTTCCGGCGGATTTCCTGTTCATCCGTAATTGAAAGCAGCCCGGATGCCGCCGCGAGCTCGGCAAAGCTCGGTTCGCGCCCCAACTCCTGCACCAGCACATGCTGAACCTTGATAAGCTTACTGATAGATTCGACCATGTGCACCGGTATACGGATGGTGCGCCCATATTCCAGGATATAGCGGCTGACGGACTGCCTTATCCACCAGGTAGCATAGGTGCTGAAACGAAATCCGCGCGCGGGATCAAATTTCTCCACGGCGCGCAGCAAGCCTATATTGCCCTCCTGGATCAGGTCTTCAATGTTGATGCCTCTGCCGGTGTAGCGCTTTGCCACGCTCACCACCAAGCGCAGGTTGTACTCAACCAGTTCGCTCCTGGCAAATTTCGCGTTCTCGCGCACCTGATCAATGCTCATCACCATCTCATCCCTGTCCGGCTGGACTTCGGACAGTTCTTCCCACAGAGGTAAACGCCCAAGCTGCGCGCTTAGTTCCGCCACGCTGTTCAGAAATGGGACTGGCAGCAAGTACACCGCTGTGAGAAAAGAGCACAGCAGCTTGGCCAGGTTTTGCCATTCCGGGTCCTGTTTCCAGCGCTCGTCCTGTAAAAATCGATGGGTATAAGAAGGCAGCGCGTCCTGGAAGTTCCGACGCAATGCGGAAGCTTCAGCCAACACCTGCTGCAGGTCCAGAGTTTCCTTTTTCAGCGCCGCGCCTGCTGTTGTAATCTTTTCCCCAAGGTTGGCAATGGACGCGTACAGACCGAGCAGCTTCAGGGTGTTATCGGGTTTGATGAAAAGGGATTGGATTTTTTCAGCCTGGACGCATATTGCCAGTTGAAATTCTTCTTGGGCTTCCAGCAGACGGCTGCGATTTATTTCCCGCAGGTACAGTTGAATAGGCTCTTCGGGTTGGTGTACGCCGTCATCTTCCTGTGGGTAATTCTCCGTCGATGAGAGATTTTCCAGGCTATCGCCTGTACTGTCTATCTTCTCCTCTTCCTCCGGCTCAAATTGGAGATCATCATCCATGCCTTAATTCCCCTTTATTCCAAGCTTGGGTCTGGGTCGGCGTTCTTCCGCTCCGTCTCCGCCTGCCAGTTTGGATTTCGCGGCCTCGTCCAAGGTTCTGCGCTGGACAATCAGTTCGGTCAGCAGCACTTCCGCTTCCTCATCGGAATAGCGTTTTTCTTCCAGCTCAGATTGCAGAAACAAAATCTCCTGAACGCGGCTGTCGAGGTGGCTGCGTTTAATCCGTAAGGCGGTGCGTACCTGGTCAGCCAGGCGTTTTTGTACCGTGGGCTGAGGAGCTTTTTCTATCAATTCGTTGGAGTCTTCCGGACTGAATAAATCCGGAAGGTTTTCCGCAAGGTAATCCTTAGGAGAAAGCGCGTCCTGCCGGATGCTGTTGAGCACCACCCGGAAAGCTTGGCGAAAATCGCTCTCCACAAAGTCCTCTTCCCCAAATTGGGGCACGTGCAGCAGTCCCAGGGCCCTGTTAAGCTCGTTGAGGGAATAAGGGTCTTGCACAAGTAAGCGCAAAGCTTGCTCTTCCAACAGACGGTTGCTGCGAGCTTTTTCAGTGATTGCATTCAGGCTGGCTTCAATCCCCGTGCGGCTGCGCTCTTCAGTAGTGTGCCGGGCGCGGCGCTGGATAGGATTGGCGAGCACCAAGGAGCGCTCATCTACGCGCAGCAGCCTTGCCAGCTGTTGGCGGTATGCATCCCGCTCTACCGCGTCCCCAACATCCTCAATCAGCGGTAGTACTTGCGCGGCAATTTCACGTTTGACCTTGGCGTCATTCAGGTCCTGTGCGGCAGCCAGGGTCTCCATCACGTGCACCACCACCGGCTTAGCCTCCGCGGCAATTCTCCGCCAGGCTTCCGGGTCTGCCAGTGCGATTTCGTCTGGATCCTGCCCCTCAGGGAGGGTCGTAACGCGGATGTCGGCTTTCAGCCGGCCTTCAAAGTGCAGCAGACCGCGCGAGTCAAAGGTCGGTTGGTCGTCCTGGTCCATGGTTTTACGGGCAGTCTCCAGGCCGCGCAAGGTCGCTTTTTCGCCGGCGGCATCGGGGTCCAGCGCCAGGATGATGCTGCGTGTGAATTTCTTCAGAAGTTTGAATTGGTCTTCAGTCAATGCCGTGCCCATCGGGGAAACGGCGTTGCCGAAACCAGCCTGGTGCAGCCCGATGACATCCATGTAGCCCTCAACAATGACCGCATGCTCTGCTTTGCGAATCTCCTGGCGCGCCAGGTCCAAACCGTAGAGCAAACGACCTTTATCAAATAATTCGGTACGCGGGGAGTTAAGGTATTTCGGGACGTCATCCGGATTCAGCACCCGCCCGCCAAAACCGGTCATCTTGCCGTATGTATCACGGATGGGGAACATCAGGCGGTTGCGGAATTTGTCGTGGGTGTCGCCGTCGTCGCGTTCTGTCAGCAAACCGGCGCGCAGCAGATGGTCTTTGGTGTAACCCTTGCGCGTCATGTGTTTGGTCAGTTCGTCCCAGCCTGAGGGGGCGTAACCCAAGCCCCAAATCTTGATAGTGGCATCGGTCAGCCCTCTGCGCCGCAAATAAGCCAGCGCTGCTGCTCCAGCTTCAGTTTCAATAAGCTGGGAGCGGTAAAACTGCGCAGCGTCGTCCAGCACCTTGATGAGGCTGCCGCGTGCCTCGACATCAGCTTCGCTGATTCTGGGCTGAGAACTGAGCGTAACCCCGGCTTTCTCAGCCAGAATGCGCAGGGTTTCATTAAAATCCCAGCTTTCTTTCTTCATTACAAAGCCGAATAAGTCCCCGCCTTCATTGCACTGCCCAAAGCAGCGCCAGGTCTGAGTTTCCGGAAAAACTACAAAGGAAGGCGTGCGCGTGTTGCTGTGAAAGGGGCAAAAACCAATATAGTTTTTGCCGGTACGGCGCAGTTTTACAGTCTGGGAGATGTAATCTACCAGATCGAGCTGCGCTTTAATTTCGTCAACAACGCCCATAATTCCTGCAAAAAACGGCCGTAAATATCAGGCGCATTTAAAGGACGCGCTCGTCAAAGGATTTCAGAGTCCGTAAGTAGTTCGCGCGCTCGTACGCCGCGGGGTTCTCAATCTTATCCAGCCGCAGGGTGCCAAGCATTTTTCCAACTGATTCGTACCCGTTCTTATCCATCCAGGCATTCAAGCCCTCCAGCAGCCTGGAGGCGTATTTCACGCCGTTTGCCAGCAGAGCTGAGACCACGTACGTCACATTCGCGCCAGCCATAATGGCTTTCACCATGTCCTCCGAACTGTGCACGCCGCTGCTGAGCGCGAAACCTGCCTTCAACTGGGAAGACGCAATAGCAATCCAGCGTACCGGCAGCGCCAAATCCGCTTTTGTGCTCAGGCGGGCTATGCGGTCCACCTCCAGGGATTCAATGTCGAAAGTGGGCTGCATGTAACGATTAAAGAGTACAAAACCTTCTGCTCCGGCTTTAAACGCCCGCGCCAGAAAATGCGGCAGGGTTGTCAGGAAAGGCGAAAGTTTGACCGTCACAGGGATGTTTACGTGTTTACAAACTTCCTGGATGAGGTTTATGTAATTCTTTTCAACCTGGTCCGAGGTGAGCGCCGGGTCGGTTACCAGTGTGTAGATATTCAGTTCCAACGCGTCGGCGCCGGCTGTCTGCAGGTCCTTTGCCAGGCGCACCCACCCCCCGGGGGTCACTCCGTTCAGGCTGGCGATAACGGGGATTTCAACGCTTTTCTTAATTTTTTGCAGCTGAGTTATGTACTTGTCAGCTACGCTCTGAATATTGCGCGGTTCCACCATGTAAGTTTGCGCTTCTGGCTGGCTTTCGGTGCCTTTGTTCAGAAAATAATCGAGTTCCAGACTCTCGTGCGTGATTTCTTCCTCAAAGAGGGAGTACATTACCAGCGCAGCCGCGCCACTGTCCTCCAGCTGCTTGACCACATCAAGCTGCAGAGACAAAGGTGACGCGCCAACCACCAGAGGGTTCTTTAACGCCAGACCCAGGTAGCTTGTTTTCAATTCAGCCATCTTTCCTCCTTCGGGTAATGTAAAAAGAAAACGATGACGCGGGTAAACACGTCATCGTTTATTCTACCTTATTAACGCGCCTTATTCCAATCGAAGGGATACTCAAAGACCCTTCCGTGGGCGCCTGTCCTGAATAGCTTATGCCTGCGGAGCTTTTCCTTCAGACTTTTTTCCGAATGAGTAGTCCATGGCTGCCATTTGTTCATAGAGCGACCAGCGCCGTTCCGCGTCCTCCTGGGCGGCCTTCATCAGCATTTCCGCGCGCTCCTCGTCAGATTGCAGCAGCATGCGGTAGCGGGTCTCGTTGTAGGCGTATTCGGACACTTTGATGCTGGGAGCCTTGGAGTCCAGCTGCAGCGGGTTCTTGCCATCGCCCACCAAGCGCGGGTCGTAGCGGTAGAGCGGCCACGCGCCGGAGTTCACCGCCAGCTTCTGCTGTTCCAGGCCCTTGGACATATCGATGCCGTGGTTGATGCAGTGGCTGTAAGCGATAATCAGTGAGGGACCTTCGTAGGAGTCTGCTTCCACAAACGCCTTCAGGGTTTGGCTATCGCTGCCACCCATAGCCACGTGCGCCACGTAAATATTGCCATAGCTCATGCTGATCAAACCAAGGTCTTTCTTGGGCTTGTCACGTCCGTTCGAGGCAAATTTTGCCACCGCGCCGCGCGGGGTCGCCTTGGAAGACTGACCGCCGGTGTTGGAATATACCTCAGTATCCACGACCAAAACGTTCACGTCCCGGCCGGAAGCCAGCACATGGTCCAGGCCGCCGTAACCGATGTCATACGCCCAGCCGTCGCCGCCAATAATCCAGACGCTCTTGCGCACCAGGTAATCCGCGACAGAAAGCAGGTTCTTGAGTTCCTGTTCGGTTTTGCCTTCCAGGGCGGCTTTCAGTTCGCGCACACGCTTGCGCTGTTCGTTTATTTCGGCTTCAGATTTCTGGCTCGCGTTCAAAATAGAGTCCGCCAGTTCAGCGCCAACCTGCTGCGCATGTTTGGCCAGAAGTTCGCGGGCATAGACCGCCAGTTTGTCGATGGTAAGGCGCATGCCCATACCAAATTCGGCGTTGTCCTCAAACAGGGAGTTCGACCAGGCCGGACCGCGCCCGTCCAGGTTCTTGGAGTAGGGAGTGGTGGGCAGGTTGCCGCCATAAATGGAGGAGCAGCCGGTGGCGTTGGCAATGACCATGCGGTCGCCAAACAGCTGGGTGGCCAACTTGATGTAGGGGGTCTCGCCGCAGCCGGCGCAAGCGCCGGAGAACTCGAACAGCGGCTCCAGCAGCTGGGAATTCTTGATGAGATGCGTGGAGATGGTCGTGCGGTCGAGCATCGGCAGGGAGAGGAAGAAGTCCCAGTTCTTGATTTCCTTTTCACGGATAGGGGGCTGCGGACGCAGGTTAATCGCCTTGCGGTTCGGGTCGGTCTTGTCCTTCCCGGGGCAGTTCTGGACGCACAAGCCGCAGCCGGTGCAGTCTTCTGGAGCTACCTGAACGGTCCAGGAATAGCCCTCTTTCCATTCGCGGGCTTTGGAAGCGGTGGATTTGTAGCCTTCCGGCGCGTTCGCCAGCAGTTCAGTCGGGTAAATCTTGACGCGGATGGCGGCGTGCGGGCACACAAACGAGCAGCGCGCGCACTGGATACAAAGGTCGGGTTCCCACACCGGGATTTCAAGCGCGATGTTGCGCTTCTCCCACTTCGTGGTGGCAGTCGGGAAGGTGCCATCCACCGGCATTTCGCTGACTTTGATTGCATCGCCGTTGCGGTCAATAATCTTGCCGAGCACGTCTTTCACGTATTCCGGCGCATTCGCAGGCACCGGGCTGTGGCGGTCGATGGTGCTGGTAACCTGGGCGGGGACTTTCACTCTGTGCATGTTGGCGACAGCCTGGTCCACGGCGGCATAGTTCTTGTTTACGACTGCTTCGCCGCGCTTGCCATAGGTTTTCTCGATGGAATGCTTAATTGCCGCGATAGCTTCGTCCCTGGGCAGAATGTTGCTGATCGCGAAGAAACAGGTCTGCATGATGGTGTTGATGCGCTGACCCATGCCGGTCTTTTCCGCTACGGAATAGGCGTCAATCACGTAGAACTCAATTTCCTTCGCAATCAGGTCGTGCTGCATCTGCTTCGGCAGGGTGTCCCAGACTTCTTCGGGACCGTAGATGCTGTTCAGGAGGAAGACCGAACCCTTGCGGGCGTACTTCAGCATATCAAAGCGGTCTACAAAACTGACCTGGTGGCAGCCCACAAATGTAGCTTCGCCTTCAGAAATCAGGTACGGCGCTTTGATGGGTTTGGGGCCAAAGCGGAGATGCGAAACCGTGACGGTGCCGGACTTCTTGGAGTCGTAATCGAAGTAGCCCTGGGCGTGGTTTTCGGTCTCATCGCCAATAATCTTGATGGAGTTCTTGTTCGCGCCGACCGTGCCGTCGGAGCCCAGGCCGAAGAACATCGCCTGGATGACGTCATCGCCGAGCGCTTCAAAGCTCGGGTCGTAGGGAATGCTCAGGTGGGTAACATCATCGTCGATGCCCACGGTGAACTGGCGCTTGGGATGGTCGCGTTTCAGTTCGTCAAAGACGCCCTTGGCCATCGCGGGAGTAAAGTCCTTGGAGGACAGCCCGTAGCGCCCGCCGATGATCACCGGTTTCTGCTGGAAGGGCGCGCTGCCCTCGTCCAGAGCGACCGAAACGGCATTGACCACATCCTGGTAAAGCGGCTCGCCGAGCGCGCCGGATTCTTTAGTGCGGTCCAGAACCGCGATTTTCTTCACAGTAGCGGGCAGGGCAGCCATCAGATGTTTGATGGAGAACGGGCGGTACAGACGCACATAAATCACGCCAACTTTCTCGCCCTGTTTGGCAAGCAGCGCCGCGGTTTCGCTGGCAGTCTGCGCGCCGGAACCCATCATGACAATCACGCGTTCCGCGTCGGGAGCGCCGCAATATTCCATGATGTGGTAAGGGCGTCCAGTCAGTTTGCCGAACTTTTCCATTTCCTGCTCAACAATTCCGACACAGGCATCGTAATAATTGTTCACAGTCTCGCGCCCCTGGAAGTACACGTCAGGGTTTTGGGCGGTGCCGCGCACAACCGGCGCGTCCGGGGTCAGCGCGCGCTTGCGGTGCGCGATGATCAGGTCATCATCAATCATGGCGCGCAGTTCTTCGTCCGCGATGCGTTCAATTTTGTTGACCTCGTGTGAGGTGCGGAAGCCGTCGAAAAAGTGCAGGAAAGGCACGCGCGCGCGCAGGGTGGCGGCGGTGCTGATCAGGGCGCAGTCCTGCGCTTCCTGCACGGAACCGCTGGAGAGCATCGCCCAGCCGGTCTGGCGGCAAGCCATCACATCCTGGTGGTCACCAAAAATGGACAGAGCCTGCGCTGCCAGAGAACGCGCGGAGATGTGGAAGACCGTGGAGGTCAACTCGCCGGCAATCTTGTACATGTTCGGGATCATCAGCAGCAGACCCTGGGACGCGGTAAAGGTGGTGGAAAGCGCGCCGGTTTGCAGCGCACCGTGCACCGCGCCAGCCGCGCCGCCTTCGGACTGCATCTGGACCACAGAGGGGATTGTGCCCCACATGTTCGGGATGCGTTCCGCCATCCACTGATCCGCGTATTCGCCCATGCCTGAGCTCGGCGTAATCGGGTAAATCGCGATTACTTCATTCAGCCGGTAAGCGACATGCGCAGTCGCTTCGTTGCCGTCCGTCATGACCATTTGATGTTTCATTCGTTGTCTCCTTAAATTGCCCTGGTTTGTGCCGGGAACTTGTATTGGGTCGCACTAAACAACCACCCGCTTGAGTGGCCAAAATTTCCTGACTTATTGTATCTTATTTTCTAAAATTTGAGGGGGTTCTTATGATTTCTTATGATTTTGGTAGGGGCGCAGCGGGCTTGATTTGTCTGGCGAGCGCAGCACATCTTTTAGCTTCCCCTGGGGGCTGCTTGCGTGCCGGAGGCTAAGCTGGCGAGCGCAGCACATCTTCTAGCTTCCCCCCTGGGGAAGCTGGCGAGCGCAGCGAGACTGATGAGGGTCTTTTGCCTTGAAACTCTGTTTGCTGATGGAGACCTGCGGTCAAGACCCTCGCTCGGTCTGGAGACCGGCGAGATCGAGGACTAAGCTGGCGAGCGCAGCACATCTTTTAGCTTCCCCCCTGGGGCTGCTTGCGTGCCGGAGGCTAAGCTGGCGAGCGCGGCACATCTTTTAGCTTCCCCTGGGGGCTGCTTGCGTGCCGGAGGCTAAGCTGGCGAGCGCAGCACATCTTTTAGCTTCCCCCCTGGGGAAGCTGGCGAGCGCAGCGAGACTGATGAGGGTCTTTTGCCTGGATACTCTCCTTGCAGATGGAGACCTGCGGTCAAGACCCTCGCTCGGTCTGGAGACCGGCAGGATCGAGGGCTAAGCTGGCGAGCGCAGCGCATCTTTTAGCTTCCCCTGGGGGCTGCTTGCGTGCCGGAGGCTAAGCTGGCGAGCGCGACACATCTTTTAGCTTCCCCCCTGGGGAAGCTGGCGAGCGCAGCGAGACTGATGAGGGTCTTTTGCCTGGATACTCTGCCTGCAGATGGAGACCTGCGATCAAGAAACTTGCTCGATCTGGAGACTGGCAGGATTAAGCTGGCGAGCGGAGCGAGGCTGATGAGGGTCTTTTGCCCCAAGAACACAAATTGATGGAATAATTAGGTCATGGAGAAAAATGATTTAAAAAGCAAGGCTCAGTCCTTGCGCCGTAATGCGACGCCAGAAGAAAACAAACTTTGGTATCAGTTACTTCGAACTTACCCTGTGCAATTTCATCGTCAGAAGGTCATAGGTAACTATATTGTCGATTTTTATTGTCACAAAGCACATCTGGTTGTCGAACTCGACGGGGGTCAGCATTTTGAGGACGCGGCGATTAAGCGTGACGAGGACAGAACTAACTTTTTGAACAGTCGCGGTATCGAGGTCTTACGGTTTACAAATGATGAGGTCAGGAAAAACTTCGCCGAAGTATGCAACCATCTGGATGAAAAGGTAAGAACTTTGATTGGGAAATCGACATAATTCTAAGACCTGTACCATCAGCAACTTTTTTCGTTTTCCAATTTGTTTACCGAATGACCCTCATCCGCCCTGCGGGCACCTTCTCCCCGGAGAAGGTCACAAAACTCTCATCTGCGCTGCAACCATCCTTGGTAGGGGCGAAGCATCCCAGTAATAATGCTCTGCCCACACTCGACGCGCCAGTCAAGGATGCTCCGCCCCTACGCCCGCCAGAGGAATTCCTGTTCTTGCATGCTTTCCCGCCCATGCAAGGTATTTGGCCGTCAGGTCTCCATCGGTTGTGCTAGTCGTA